>JAHBUO010000046.1 GCA_019638025.1 Ignavibacteriaceae bacterium | reverse complement strand
CATAATACATTTTTAACAAGTGACTTAGGAAATATTTCACAAGTCAATTTGCAGAAAGTTAGAGGGAAAAACCCATCTGCCGGAATAATATTACGGCATGCCGAAGAAGAAAGAACTTTAGATAGATTACTCCAAATGCTTGCTGAGGATTATGTCCCGTTTGCTGTGGTTGTAAATGAAAATTTTGAAGTTCAACACATTATAGGTGATTCAAGTCCTTATTTCTTTTTCCCTTCCGGTAAATTAACGAATGAAATCTCTAAAATTGTTTCAAAGGAATTATCAATTCCTCTCACTACCGGATTACAAAAGGTATTTAAGAATAAGGAAGAGTTGCGGTATAACAACGTTAGAGTTGTTTCTAAAGATTCATCAAATAATGTGAACTTGCATTTCAAGCTCATTCCATCAAAAAAAGGACAAGAACCTTTTGCTGTTGTTTTTTTCAATAGGAATGTCTCTCAAGAAACGGATGAATCTAAAACCGGAACAGCTGTTTATGATATTTCGCGTGAAACTGAACAGCGAATGAATGATTTAGAACAAGAACTCCAATTTACTCGTGAAAACTTGCAAGCAACTATTGAAGAATTAGAAACCTCTAATGAAGAACTTCAGGCGACTAACGAGGAGCTTCTGGCAAGTAATGAGGAACTTCAAAGCACTAACGAAGAGCTTCAATCTGTTAATGAAGAACTTCATACTGTGAATGCTGAGTACCAAAGTAAAATTCTTGAGTTGACTGAACTTAACAACGATTTGGACAATCTCTTTGCCAATATCAAAATTGGTACAATTTTCTTAGATGAAAATCTGGAAATACGGAAGTTCACTTCGGAAGCAACAAAAATTTATAAGTTGGTAACTTCTGATGTTGGAAGACCACTAAGTCATATAGTCCACAATATTAAGGGAATAGACCCCATCATATCAATAAAAGAAGTTGTTGAATCCGGAACTCATAAAGAAATTGATATTACTACGCAATCCGGAGATTGGTTTATTATGAGGATTCTCCCTTACAAGATTGCAAAAGGAATTTTTTCGGGAATTATGTTAAGCTTCATCGACGTTAATCCTCTCGTTGCCGCTTTAAAAAGAGCTGAGAAATCTGAGTTACTTTTTGAGAATATCTCAGAAATGATGTTTGAAGGAATAATGTTTATAAATCCGAATAATAAATTAGAATATGCAAATAACTCAGCATTAGAAACATTAGGAATAGAAGAAAAAGATTTACCGATTAATTGTGAAGAGTTTGAAACAGTTCATCAAAATGGAAAACAACTAAAAGTTACAGAGTTTCCTGCAATTCAGGCTTATAAAACTCGTAAACCGGTAAACGGAATTATTCTTGGAATCAAGAATAAAAAAACTGAGACTTTAAGGTGGATAAAAGTTAATGCTTATCCAATTCAAGAAAATCAGCAAAAAACGCCTTCACAAGTTGTTACTGTTTTTAACGATTTAACTGCTTCAATAAATTTGGCGCATAAAGCCAATAAATATAGGGAAAGATTGGACGCCGCCCTCTCTGTTTCCAATTTTGCTTGGTGGGAATGGAATGTTGAAGAAAATACAGTTGTAGCCAGTGACCTAAAAGCCAAGTTTATTGGATTTAAACCGAAGGATGTTGAAAAAAATCTTGAATTCTGGACTTCACGAATCCATCAAGATGATTTTGACAAAACTATGAAAGCAATGGAAAAATGCCTTTCAGGTGAATCAGATATTTACTTTGCTGAATACCGTTTAAGAACCAAATCAAATAAATGGAAACTTCTGCAAGACATCGGAAAAATTGTAGAGTTTTCGACGGACGGAAAACCAAAAAGACTTATTGGTACAGTAACTGAAATCAAAAAAAAGTAATTAATATTTTTCTTCATGGGGACAGTAAATGAAAGACCACGATAGCAATTATCAATCAGATTTAAGAAAGAAAGCAGAAGAGAGATTAAAACATTTATCAATCGATCCGCACTATTTAAATGAAGCTGATGTTCGTAAGCTTGCACAGGACTTACAGATTTACAAAGTTGAACTAGAAATTCAAAATGAGGAGTTAAGAAATACACAATCTGAATTGCAGAGGTCATTCAGCCAATTTTATGAACTGTTTAATAGCGCACCCGTTGGTTATGTTGTTCTTGATGATGTTGGTATAATTCTTAAAGCAAATCAAACTTTTTCTACTTTAACCGGACTGGATACCGCTGCACTAATTCACAAACCTTTTACGTCTCTTTTGAATGAGGAAGATGCAGATATCTTTTTCTCAAGATATAAAGCAATTCACAAAAAACCTGAGGGGAAAGTACTCGAGTTAAAAATAAAAGGAAATCATAATCATTTCTTCTATGCTAGACTCGAAGGAAGTATAATAAATCTGGATATCGTCGAGAGAACAGATGATTCAAATCCCTACTTCTTATTTGCTGTGAGCGATATTACTAGCGAAAAAATAGCTCAATCTGAATTAACAAAAAGTGAAAGTAAATTCAGACAACTATTCAATTTCATCACAGATCCAATAATGTTAATTAAACCGGTATCAGAATCTGAGGGCTTTGGTAAGGTGCTGGAAGTGAATGATATTGCTTGCGAAAGATATGGGTACACACGAGAGGAGTTTCTTAATTTAACTCTGAATGATATTGATGCCCCTGAAGTTTTAGGGGGTGTTTCGCAAAAGATTCGAACTATACTAGAATCAGGTACTGAATTATGGGAAGGTTCTCACATCAAAAAGGATGGTTCAAAAATTCCTGTTGAGATTCATGTTAGGACTTTCAATTACAATAATGAAACAGTAATTCTTTCTTCTGTTAGAGATATCTCTGAAAGAAAAAAAGCTGAAGCCGCATTAAAGGAGAGTGAAAATCGATTCAAAAATCTCGTCAATTCAACCGATGAGATAATCTTTACTCTTGATACTGAGATGAGACACACCGGTGTTTATGGTCCATGGGTTAAGAATTCCGGTTTTACAGAAGAAGTTTTTATAGGAAAAACATTTCGAGAAATTCTTGGTGAAAATGCATCTGTTCACGAATCCGCTTTTAAGCGTGCAATAAAAGGGGAATATGTTATATATGATTGGACTGTTCCTACTGAAGAAGGTGTGAAATATTATCAAACTTCTTTTAACCCCATTCGAGACGATTCAGGTAGTATTTACGGATTAGTTGGAATCGGAAGAAATATAACAGAGTTAATTACATTTAAGTCCAACTTTGAACTGTTCTTTGAACAACCTCTATCATTAAATCTGATTGCAGATTTAGAGGGAAGAATAATTCATGTAAACGTTGGTTGGGAAATACATCTTGGATACTCTAAAGATGAGTTAATCGGAAAGAAATTTTTCGAATTTATTCATCCTGACGACATTGCGGCAACTGAACAAGAAATGGTAAAACTAAAGGATGGAATAACAGTCTTTAAATTTGAAAACCGCTATTTAAGCAAAGATGGGATTTATAAAACATTATTTTGGTCTGCAAATGTTGATGCCAATAATAAATTAGTTTATGCAAATGCCCACGATATTACAGAGCAGAAACTGGCAGAGCAGAGACTAATGCAATATGCAGAGGAACTCGAAATTGCATATAAAACTAAAGAGCAATTTTTTTCAATTATTTCTCACGATTTACGTTCTCCATTCAATGGTTTGCTTGGACTCTCAAAAATTTTAGCCGAAGAAATCGAGACACTTGCAAAAGATGAAATAAGTCTCTACGCAAAGACTCTAAATAATTCTTTAAAAACACAATTTCAGCTACTGAATGATTTACTTGAGTGGGCTAAAGTTCAATCAAGAAGTGCTAAACTCAATTTGACCAATGTTAATATTAATGAATTAGCAAAATACGAGGCACATTCTATAAGCTTATTGCTTCAACAAAAAGGGATTCTGTTTGAATCTTTAATTGATGACGAGCTTTTCATCAATGCGGATGAAAATATGCTAAAGTTGGTTATCAGAAATCTAATTTCAAATAGTATTAAATTCACCGAGAGAGGTGGAAGAATTACTCTTTCAGTTGTTAAGCAAGATGGCTCTGTAAATTTTTCTGTAAAAGATACCGGTATTGGCATTTCTCCCGAAAACCTTAACATGATTCTTAATCAAAATCAAAGATTTACAACCGAAGGGACTGCATCTGAACAAGGATCAGGATTGGGTTTAATGTTGTGTAAGGAAATTATTACAAAGCATGGCGGAGAACTTCTAGTTGAAAGTAAATTAGGAGAGGGAACGAAAATTTCTTTTATACTTCCGGCTTAATCAGTTTAAAAATATTTTGAATTTGATTAAATAAATCGATTGACTATTTTTAGTGAGATTCATAAAAGAAGCACTAAAATGATTCCAAAATATTTTCTCTTCGAACAACTTCAGACTTCTTACAAAAAAGAAATCATTGGTGGATTCACAACTTTTGTAACTATGGCTTACATAATTATTGTAAATCCCAAAATTCTTGAAACAGCAGGTTTACCATTTGAAGCATCAATGGCGGCAACTATATGGACAGCATTCATTGGTACATTATTAATGGGAGTTTATGCGAAACGTCCGTTTGCAATTGCTCCGTATATGGGAGAAAATGCATTCATTGCTTATACTGTTGTTAAAGTTTTAGGTTATTCATGGCAGACCGCACTCGGGGCAATTTTTATCAGTGGAATATTTTTTACTCTCTTAACTGTGCTTAAAATGAGAAGTTGGTTGGCAAATGCGGTACCGGATTCACTAAAAATATCTTTCGCAGTCGGGATTGGTTTTTTTCTGACTTTCATCGGATTAAACGATATCGGCTTAATAACTTTAGGTGTTCCCGGAGCTCCTGTTAAAGTTGGAAATCTACATAACATTGAAGTAATACTTGGAATTATAAGTTTCTTATCAATTTCATACATGATTATCAAAAAAGTTAACGGAGCGATATTAATCGGCATTACAGGTATTAGTGTTGTCGGCATTCTGCTTGGAGTTACGCAATTCCCGCAGAAAGTATTCAGTAGTCCTGCAAGTTTTGAATCCATTATGTTTCAGATAGATATCGTTGGTGCGTTAAGCTGGGGATTTATTGCGGTTATTATAACAATTTTAATTACCGATTTTGTTGATACGATGGGGACTTTACTCGGAATGGGTTATAAAGCCAATCTTTTAGACGAAAAAGGAAATCTACCTGAAATTGAAAAACCGATGCTTTGTGATGCCCTTTCAACTATTATTGCATCATTACTCGGAACTACCACTGCAGGAGTTTTTATAGAATCTGCCGCCGGGATTGAAGCAGGTGGGAAATCAGGATTTAGCGCAGTAGTGACAGCATTTCTATTTCTTTCGGCACTTTTTCTTGCCCCATTGTTTATAATAATTCCGGCTTATGCGTATGGATCGGCATTGATTGTAGTTGGTTTACTAATGATTGCACCAATCTCCAAACTTGATTTTTCAGATTTACCGAATGCTGTTCCGGCATTTGCTACAATTACATTGATGTCATTCACATATAATCTTGGTATCGGTATGACTGCCGGATTTTTATTATATCCATTAATGATGTTAGTCACCGGTAAAACAAAAATAGTTCATCCCGGGATGTGGATACTCTTTTTCTTTTCAATTTTGTTCTACGTTTTTTATCCTTATTAACAGCCAAAAATAATTTTGGTTTCTATTTTAATTGATTTGAAAAATAGACTTTAATTGCATCTATAAAAATTAAAGATTATCTTCTTTTCAAGAAAAAATAAATTATCCGTACTAATATTTAAGGATAAATTATGAACAAATCGTTCAGATTTCTGATTGCTTTCTTTCTCTTGATGAAAATCTTTTTTACTCCAAACATATTTTCTCAACAAAAAGATTTTCACAAGTTACCGCTGCCTGATATTGCATCCGAGAATTCACATTATAGATTAATTCAAATAAAAGAACAGAATTTTCTTCTCTTCACTTTGGAGAATTATTCATTAATTCGAAGAGGGAGTAGCGATGCAGGATACACGTGGTCAAATGCCGTAACACTTGTTGAAGGGACCGGTCTAGATGACAGAGTCAATTGGTTTGATGCTCATCATGTAGGTAATAACAAAATTTACCTTTTATATAAACAGAGGAATGTTAGTGGTACTTTCTTAAAAGTGTCAACCGATTTAGGAGTTTCTTGGGGAACTAAAATCGAGTTTGTCGGCGTTTTCGAGTATAGGAACACTTCCTTTTTTACTACAAGCATCGGAGAAACTTATTTTATTTTTGATGATAGATATTTTACACGCTTTACATCAGATACAAGCTGGACAATACCAAAAATTTTTCCGGGTGTGGGGACTACTCGTAATTTATCTCTGGTCGAAACAACCAATGGTTTGCTCAAAGTTTATTATTCCCCATATTAAAATTCTACAAGATGGAAAAACTTATATTCAAAAACTTCTTCAGATAAGGGTGAAACCTGGTCTTATGAGAAAGTTGAATTGAGTTTATCGGATCAAATACATAAAAGTAAAGTAATAAATACCGATTCCGGTGAATTCTACTCAGTAATGACTATGAGAAAAGAAGAACTCTATGTTCAGAGTTACACCCCTTACTCGAATTATGAGCTTTACTTTTCAAAGAGTTCTGATGATGGAAATTCTTGGAGTGATGTCGAACAGCTTACCCGCTATATAGGGATTGATTCTCAATTTACTCTGACTGCCTACGGAAATAAAGCAACAATCCTTTTTCAATCCGATAGAGGAGGAAATAATATTGAACTAGCAAATTCTTTTTCTTATCCGATAAAATTTTACATGGGAGTACTCGGTGAGAATTATGATTTAACACCACCCCCATTAATTCAAAAAACAAACTCAGATATTAAACTATCGAATTATCCAACTCCTCTTACGACAGTTTTTCACATTTATGATTATTCAACAATATCCGAGTTTAAAATTAGATACACCTCTGAAGATGAGGTCGCAAAGGAAATCTATTTCGAAAAACTTCCTGAACTACACGCGGTTACTGGCAAAGAATATAAATTCAAAGCAGTATTAGGGGGAATGATACAACCATTCAAAGTTGAATTTCAAAAATTGAATTATGAGTTCATCGCTAAAAATAATAAAGGGGCTTCGACAACTGTAAATGTCAAAAACAAAGTAGTTCAATATGAAAACATTACAAAAGCAGCACTCGTAGATGTTAATAAAATAAAATTACCGATTGACAATTCCGGAGTTTTAGCTGATGTATTAATCAATGGCTCCGAGGGTGGGAGGATTGACGGAAATGTATTTCTATTTTCAGGTGGTTTTGCAATGACAGGATATGTGGATAATGAACTTATTGGAAATGCCGTAATGTCTGCAAGCAGAATATATGATTACAAACCCGGCTCAGTTGCGAAGACAAGTCCTAAATCGGGAAACATTTTTATACTTAAATCTTCAGAAACTCCGTTTGGTGAATCGTGGAGGGAATGGCGATATGCAGTCGCTGATGGAGCAAATTTTTATGATGGAGATAATGACGGAGTTTATAATCCGATCGATAAAAACGGAAATGGAATTTGGGATGCCAATGAAGATAAACCCGATTTAATAGGCGATTATACTGCTTGGACTTGCCTTAACGATGGAACGCCAAGTAATATGCGAAGATGGTATGAACAAAAACCATTTGGGATAGAAATTAAACAATCAGTTTTCGGTTGGGAGGGAGGTGCAGATAATTTTCTCTCAGAAATACTTTTCGTTAGATATTCTATCGAAAATAAAAACCATGAGAATAAAACAATAGAGGATGTTTATTTTTCAATTGTTCATGACCCTGATTTAGGCGATTACAATGACGATAGAAGCGGGACTGACACGCTTAGCAATTCTACTTTTACTTATCAAACACAACCCGATGCAGTTTTTGGGGATAGTGTCCCAGCTTACTTTAATACTATTGTACAAGGACCTGTCTCATACATTCCCGGGGTAACTTTTGTAGATGCAAATTCAAATGGTTTTTATGATGAAGGGATTGATACTCCGCTTGATACAGCATATCAAATGTATGGAAATTCGATTGGTGTTCGAAAATTTCCGGGAGCGAAAAACAAGAATCTAACATCATCTCATGTATATATCCCAATTCACCCCATACCTTCTAATCCTGATGTTAGTGATTTAAGAAATATAATGCTTGGTTTAGATAGGTTTGGAGTTGTAAGAAATCCATGTAATTTCTATGGAGGAGAAGTTCTCGGTGGAGTTGATTGTTCACTGATAAATCCAAAGTACTTATTCTCCGGCGATCCTGTTATGCAGAGCGGATGGCTCCAAAGTTATGGTATAGATACTAGAAAACATACTAACACCGGACCTTTTAGATTAGAGAAGAATAAACCAATCGACATAATAATTGCTTTGATTGTTAAAAGAGGAAGTTCGTCACTCAACTCAATCACACTCGGTAGAGAAGCAGCACGCAATGCAATCGAGTTTACAAAAAATAATTTTTCACTTGGTACTTCAGGAAAGCCAATAACAAAAAAGGGTGAGGTGATTAGTGATTTTAGTAATTATCCAAATCCGTTTAATCCGGTTACAAAATAAATTTTACACTAAACAAAAGCGGATTTGTAACTCTTAATGTTTATGACATACTCGGAAGAAAAGTAAAAACATTAATAAGTACAACACTTGAAACAGGTTTACATCAAGTAGATTTTAACGCATCGGCATTATCAAGCGGAATCTATTTCTACGAAATCAGAACAGCAAATTTTCAAAAAATTAATAAGATGATGGTTGTAAGATGAAAAGTGAAATTAAAAAATATCATCTGTTCATTTTAATCTTGATGTTAGTGAGTATTTTCAATTTCTTGGGGTGTGATAAAAGCACAGATTATTCAAGTTCAAATTTCAGAGTCTCTTTTGACTCTCCAACTAATAACTCGGTATTTGAAGATTCAATCTTAATAAAATTCAGTTTACAAAATATCAATGCAGTCGAACAAATCGATTTTTATGTTAATGAAGCTAAAGTTCTTACTAAAACTAAAGGGGTTAATGGATTTGATTTCAAATGGAAACCTAATAATCCGCAAAGCGGAGAGTCTTATGTATTGAAAGCTGTTTCCAAAGACCGAGACGGAAATGTCGCCAACTCGATGCGTGTAAAAGTCGGCTATAAATGGCTCGAAATCATCAATGATAAAAATGAAGCTTGGGAAAAGAATGTTAAAACAGTTTTTGTAAGGAATTCTTCAACTCAATTACATTTTAGAGCAGATACTTATACCCCTTGGGTTGCTCCTTATTCGACTTCAGGAGGTATCTCATTTGGAATTTTTATTGATACCGATTCCGATGCATCTACCGGACTGAGAAGCTCTATTACTAACTTTGGTTATACACTTAATCATATCGGTGCAGATTATCTCGCAATTGTCGGTCTTGAAAATAATAAACTTTATAGATGGAGTGAATCGACTACCAGCTGGGTGCCGAAGGGAAATCTTACATATTTAGTCCTTCAAAATAATTCAAGTACATTACAATTCGGAATAAACAAAGGAGATTTCGGAAATCCAACTTCAATCAGATTTGTTGCTTTGATGTTAACGCCGGTTCCAAGTTTATCGATGAATTGGGATTGGGCTCCTGACAACGGTTTTGCGGATTATACTTTAGATAAATCTTTTACGGGAAGAATTGACTCAACCGGAAATTCAAATATTCCGATTCATTCAAACGAAATGTTTTTATTGAAGAAGATAGGGGAGTGATTATAAAATAGGCATCTCCCATTTTGAGAGATGCCTTAACATATTATCTTGTTAAATGTCTATATTTAATTCTATGCGGTTGTGAAGCATCAATTCCAAGTCTCTCTTTTCTTTTTGCTTCATATTCGGTGTAAGTCCCTTCGAACCAAACAACTTTGCTATCACCTTCAAAAGCAAGTATATGTGTAACTATTCGGTCTAAAAACCATCTGTCGTGACTTATAATTAAAGCGCATCCGGCAAAAGTCTCAATTGCTTCTTCAAGAGCCCGCATTGTATTAACATCAAGATCGTTAGTGGGTTCATCGAGGAGCAACACATTTGCTCCTTTTTTCAACATCATAGCTAAATGGACTCTGTTTCGTTCACCTCCCGAGAGCAAATTAACTTTCTTCTGTTGATCGGCACCGCTAAAGTTAAACTGTGCCACGTAAGCTCGAGAGTTAACACATCTATTTCCGAGTTCAATAGTATCATTTCCTTCTGAAATCAATTCCCAAATCGATTTATTTGGGTCAAGGTCATCTCTGAATTGGTCAACATGTGCAAGGGTTACGGTTTCACCAACAGTAATTGTTCCTTTGTCGGGTGTTTCAGTTCCTGTAATCATTCTGAAAAGAGTTGTTTTACCGGCACCGTTCGGACCAATGATTCCAACTATTGCTCCTGCGGGGATTGAAAAATTCATCTCTTCAAAAAGAATATTCTCGCCGTAAGATTTAGCAACCTCATTACAATCAATTACTATATTTCCAAGACGCGGTCCCGGCGGAATAAATATTTGAAGCTCTTTACTTGCTTGTTCTGATTTCTGACTCAATAACTCTTCATAAGAATTTATTCTTGCTTTAGATTTTGTATGGCGCGCTTTGGGGGACATTCGAATCCATTCTAATTCACGCTGAAGAGTTTTTTGTCTCTCACTTTCACGTTTTTCTTCAACACGAAGACGGTTCTGTTTTTGCTCAAGCCATGAAGAATAATTTCCTTTCCACGGAATACCTTCACCTCTATCAAGCTCTAAAATCCAACCTGCAACATTATCTAAGAAGTAACGGTCGTGAGTAACAGCAATTACAGTTCCTTCATACTGCTGAAGATGTTTTTCCAACCAACCAACAGTTTCAGCATCGAGATGGTTTGTCGGTTCATCGAGAAGTAAGATGTCCGGCTTTTGTAGTAAGAGTCGACAAAGAGCAACTCTTCTTTTTTCACCACCTGATAAAACAGTAACTGAAGTCTCACCGGGGGGACAACGGAGTGCATCCATTGCCATTTCGAGGCGGGAATCTAAGTCCCATGCATTCATTGCATCAAGTTTCTCCTGAACTATACCTTGACGTTCAAGAAGTTCGGTCATTTCATCATCTGACATCGGCTCGGCAAATTTTTCATTTATCTGATTAAATTCATTCATCAAGTCGACTATGTGTTGAACACTCTCTTCAACAATCTGTTTTACAGTTTTTGCCGGGTCAAGTTGAGGTTCTTGTTCCAAGTAACCGATAGTGAATCCTGGGGCTACTACAGTTTCACCGTTAATTTCTTTATCAACTCCGGCAAGGATTTTCAACAAAGAACTTTTTCCCGAACCATTCAAACCGATTACGCCAATCTTTGCGCTGTAGAAATAGGAAAGATAAATATCTTTCAAAATCGGTTTTTGGTTATAGTATTTGCTTACTCCAATCATAGAGTATATTATTTTATTCGGTTCATTACTCATTTATTTCTCAAAGGATTGTTAAAAATTGGTTGCAATATAAGGAAGATTTTGGTGATTATTTATGTGAGTATTTACAGTTTGAATTTATTTAATAGCTTATCCACTACGACTTTTCTGAAGGTGAGGAAAACGGATCTGGATGGAGAAGATAATCCCTAGGTAATTCCGGTTTGTGGCATTCACACATAGTCACTTTTTTTACTCCCTCCTTTTGCGAAAAGGAGGATTGGGGTGGATTCTTTTATAATGCTTTAGCCATTCTCATCTACAAATCCATTCTTTCTTTATCCTGTTCTTTTCTTAGCGTAAGCAAAGAAGCAAAAGAAACAGGCACTGTAAATAAGTAGATAGTAGTTAGAATTTAGAAGGTAGAAGGTAGAAGGTAGAATATAGAAGATAGTAGTTAGAATTTGGGTTTAGGTTGACAGTTATTATGTATTGGATGGTGAATAGGGCTTTAATGGTTATCAGCAATTCTATTCTTTCCATATTCTGTTCTTTTCTTAGCGTAAGAAAAGAACCAAAAGAAACATGCACTGTAAATAAGTAGATAGTAGTTAGAATATAGAATATAAGTTGATAGCACTATATGAGCAATTTTTTAAGGTGCAACTTAGTTAAAGACAAGAAACAAAAAACAAAAAACAAGCTCATGGCTGTCGATTACTATTCCCAAAAGTTTTTAGTGTTGTTGAAGTTTGTTTTCTTTAGCTAGCCAAAACTACATTTTTAAACCTTCCTAAATCCTCTCCTTTGAAAAAAGGAGAGGACTTTTTTATATGCAGACGAGATAGCAGATACAATTATGGAAATTATCATAGTTTTTTTGATAAATATTATTTTTATAATTGTAGAGAAAAAAATATTATTTTTTAGAAGAGGTTCGGTTTGAGTTTCTTCTTATCTTCCTATTCGCTATATCGATTTACATCTCTTGCTGATAAAACTATCTGCTTAGTTTATTGTGTTTTATTACCGCTTACCTGTCTAAAATGCTTACTTGAAATTGAGCCTAATAGCAAAACAACAATTAGTTCAAATAAGACAAACAATCAAGGAAATGAGATAAATGAAATTTTATAGATGTAAATTACTACTGATATTATGTATTTTCTTTGCCGGATGTTATGGGCTAAAACTTCCTGAAAATACTGAAGATGTAAATAATCCAAATCGTGGACCAATTTTAATCACTCCGGGTGAAATTGATTATCCAAAGTTAGCGAAAAGTGTAAATATTGAAGGTATTGTTGAAGTTGATATTCTAGTTGATACAACCGGAATAGTAACCGAGGTTGAGATTGTCACCAGAAAGTTTAATTCGGATGGCGTATATACAGAAAGTAAAACTATCTATCTAAAAGATATTGTTGATGAACCGACAATAAATTATTTTAAGAATTGCAAATATTTACCGGCACTTCAAAATGGGAGACCAATTAAAAGCATTGTACGGACAGGGATGCATTTCCAACTAAAGTAAATTACATGTTTTCATGGTTGTCAAGGATCATTTCTTGACATTTATTTTTATGCTTTAGCTATACTCAACTACAAATCTATTCTTTCTGAATCCTGTTCTTTTCTTAGCGTAAGAAAAGAACCAAAAGAAACATGCACTTTAGAAAATTGCTTTTCTTGTTAGTTGATAAAACTAGACCGCAAAAATTTCCTACGATAAAATAACTCACTTCGTTCAAACAGATTTTCTCGCTTTACGGAAATTTTTACTTGGTATTTTTGTTAGGTGAGTGATTATACTTTCATTGGTGAGAGCAATTTTTTAAGCTGCGGGAAAGTTAAAGACAAAAAACAAACTTATAGTTGTAGATTCCCACTACTCGACAGCAACCTAAGAGGAATTAAACTCCATTCAATAAACGTTGATTAACTTTAACAAAACAATTCAATCAGTTATCAAGAACTGAGATTGAGATGTTTCTTGATAAACGATACAATTTCATTCATCGCATCGGTAGCTTCCGGAAACATCGGCGCCAAAAGGGGATAACAATGTAGCATCCCTTCTCCGGCTTTGAATATAATATCAACACCTTCAATTTTAGCTTTCAAATAAAACTTTTCACCATCTTCAAAAAGCTCATCATCAACACCGGAATTTATATAAATCGGAGGTAAGCCTGATAAATCACCAAACAAAGGAGAAATAAGTGGATTTGTCATCTCATTCTCTGCTGCATAGTATTTACTAAATACAGCCCAAGAATCAATAGGAGCGGGGGAGACATTATTTTTTGTTTTATAGGAATCACTTGAGCATGTTAAGTCTGTCCACGGTGAAATAGCAACAGCAGCGGCAGGTAGCGGAATATTATCTTGTTTTAATGCTAGAAGAGTTGCTAAACAAAGCCCTCCTCCGGCTGATTCACCTGCAATAATAATTTTTTGTGAATCATATCCGTTTGTAAGAAGGTATTTATAAACTTTAACGGAGTCTTCAACTGCGGCGGGAAAAGGATTTTCGGGAGCAAGTCGGTATTCATAAAGAAGATTTGTAACTCCCGTAGCAATTGCGAATTTTGATATTAAACCTCTATGATCGTTGCATGAACCTGAGACATAACCTCCCCCATGAACATACATTATTAATTTATCGGAAGGAGCTCCTTTAGGAATTAGCCATTCTGAATTGGTACCTTCAATCAATTCATTTTTAATAGTAATATCTTTTGGAGCAGACCCAAAACGTCTTGCTCCCTCTTCGCAACGTTCCCTAAAAGCCGGAATCGAAGTATTAAAATCAAACACTTCTTTTTTCAGTTGTCCACGAAATAGATGTCCATTTCTTATCATGAAGTTGAATATTTTACTCTTAAAACTTCTCATGATTTCCCCTGACATATTTAAAGTTAAATTTCAATTATTTGACGGAGTTACGTGATGCATTTAATGATTGCGGGTATTGAAAGGCATCACCTAAAAAGCAATCTTTATGCAGAACGTAAAATTTTTTCCATTTTGCGTCCTTTGGCAAGTTCATCAACAAGTTTATCCAGATACCGGACTTGTTGAGTTAATCGATTCTCAATTTCTTCAATACGATATCCGCAAATAAGTCCTGTAATAAGCACCGCATTAGGATTTATAGAAGCCATCTCAAAGAATTCTTGAAAAGTCACTTGGTCGTTAATCATTTTGTGAATTGTAGTTTCGTTATAACCGGTAAGCCACTCTATAACTTGATGAAGTTCAGCTTTTGTACGCCCTTTTTTTTCAACTTTGGTTACATAGTGGGGATAAACAGAAGCGAAAGTCATTTTTGCCATTCGCTCATCATGGTTATTAGTAGTTTTCATTATTGTGTTACTCTTGTTAGTAAAAATTTATTAATGAATCTAAGTTACTGCCGATAATTATTATATAGAATTCACTCTTCAAATATAAAAAGAAACTATCTGTTATTTGGCGGCTTCAATCCATTTAGTGATAATGTTTTTAAGATTTGGTTCAGATTTCTTTAATTCATCGATAGATTTGAAATTAACCAGAGCTCTATCATTTTCTCTCCAGATAAGAAGTCCGGAATTATCGGCTATCAGTTTATCTTCGGGTTGAATTTGTTTTTTTGCTCCCCGATGAAAAATTAATTGGATCTGCTTTGGTGGGTGTAGCTTAATTGTAATTCTGTCCTCATCGTTAAAACAATAATTAGGTCCATTCCACTTAATATTTTCGGTTATTTCTGAATTAGTTTGCAGAATAATATTTCGGAGTTTCTCAATAACTTCTCGAAGAGGATGGTTTTGTTCATCAAGAAATTTTGTAACGTCTCTGTTTAAGTTTTTCATAATAATTTATTAAAATATTGTCAGTTGATGGTTTAACGCCGTAAGCATTTAATTGTTACAAGTATAATGAGAATCGGGAAGTTTGACAATAATGAATTTTATAGAATTACTACCTCAGCAGGAAGATGGGATTTGTACTTCCCTTTGAGCGATTCATAAAGATTAAACCATATTCATCAACATAAAAAAACTCCATAGAATTAACTATGGAGTCAACATAATCTTCAAAATGCTAACTGAAAAGAATACAAAGGAGAATTTCAGTAACAAAAGTATCAAGTAACGAAACTTGCGGAAGGGGAGGGATTCGAACCCTCGGTACGCTTTCACGCACACACGCTTTCCAGGCGTGCCAGTTAAGCCACTCCTGCACCCGTCCGTAAATATTTCAAAAAGAGGACTTAATATAACACCTCAAACTATTTCTTCAAAGATGCCGAAAGGATTAGTTAACACTTTTCAATCGTTTTGCCCCTTCAATCAACACATCATCAGTCTTGGCAAAACATACTCTGATTAATTTCGAGTCAATTTCCTTTGTGTAGAATGGGGAAAGGGGAATGGTTGCAATTCCAAAATCGGTTATCAATCGTTTTGTAAAATCAATATCTTTTTCGTCTGAGATATTTGAATAATCTAGCAATTGAAAGTAGGTACCGTAACATTCTCGTAATTTGAAATTACTTCCTTCTAATTCTGATGCAAATAAATCACGCTTCTTCTGATAGAAATTAGGCAAAACTAAGTAATCATTGTTTTTAGAAAGATACTCGGCATAAGCTAACTGAATGGGAGTATTAACTGCAAAGACATTAAACTGATGAACTTTTCTGAATTCATTAGTAATCTCATTTGAAGAAGCTATGTAACCTAGTTTCCAACCGGTGGTATGATATGTTTTCCCGAATGATGAAACAATTATTGAATTTGATTTAAGTGCTTCAACTTCGGTTAGCGAAAAATGTTTACGATTATCGAAAATAATATGTTCGTAAACTTCATCACTTAAAATCAGAATATCATTTTCTTTAGCAATCTTGATTAACTCTGATAAATCATCCTCCCCAATAATTGCACCGGTCGGATTGTGAGGTGAATTCAGAATAATCATCTTGGTTTTATCATTAATCTTTTCGTGTACTAAATTCCATGGGATAGAAAAATCTTTTTCTTCAAGTCTTACCGAAATAGCTTTACCCCCTACAAATTTTATTGAAGGGATGTATGAATCGTAAGCAGGCTCAAATATAATTACTTCATCATCCTTATTGATAAATGTAGTAATAGCAGTAAATAGAGCCTGAGTTGCACCTGCTGTTATCGTTATCTCATTCTCTGAATTGTAATTTCCTCCGTAAACCAAGTTAATCTTTTTAGATATTTCATTTCTGAGAGAAGGGACTCCAGGCATTGGAGCATATTGGTTGTTTCCGTGTTTCATATAATAATTAACCAACTCAACAAGTTCGTCGGTCGGATTAAAATTTGGAAAACCTTGCGAAAGATTCAGCGCATTATATTGATTTGCAAGACTTGTCATCACTGCAAAAATACTAAGTCCAGTATCAGGCAATTTTGATTTAAAAATCATTTGTATTGTTTTAGTTCATTTTGTGCTTTTATTGGAAGCCTTTTAACTATAAGGGCATAAGAGTTATCAATCATCTCTTTTAATAACTTCTCCGGTACTCTACTTTCAAGGATAACTGTGTTCCAATGAATTTTATTCATATGATATCCGGGGATTATGAAAGAATATTTTTCGCGAAGTTCAACTGCTAACTCGGGGTCGCTTTTGACATTTATGCTTAAAGGTTGGGTTAAGTTCATTATCAGAAAAATTTTATTCATTACTTTGTAAACGGGGGAGTCTTCATCAAACGGAAGACTCTCGGTTACACCCGGTTTTTTCAGGCAATAATTTCTGATTGCGTCTAAGTCCATCTACTTTTTAATCTCGTAGAGATTGTTAGATTTATCAACATCAGGAATAGTTTCATCACCTAATTCAATTTTTACTAATTCCGAATTCAAATCGATTTTAAAAAAGTGAGTCTCTTTGTCTTTCCAAACTTTTACGGTTTCATAAATTGTTTTTTCCTCGGCTGAAGTTATAACTTTTAGTTTGATTGGAACAGGGATATTCCCTTTCTTATAAATTTCGAGTGATAAAGTATTCCCCTCATTTTTTACATTCTTGATAGCAAGATCGGGATAGCCGTAATCGAATAGCCAAGGTTTCCAGAACCATGAAAGGTCTTCTTTTGCAACCCGATTGAAAGTGTAGAAGAAATCGTACGGACTTGGATGTTTACCAACCCATGAATTCATAAAATCGTGTAAACAGTCATTAAACTTTTGTTCACCTAAATAATCTTTTAAGAAATAGTATGATAAAGCAGGACGAGTATATGCTGCCATCCGATATGCTCTCCCTCGAAGTTGATATGAAGGAACGATTGGGGGGACTTCTGATTCATGTCCGGCAAAATCGCTATAAGCCTGAACATTATTTTGTAATTGCTTACCACCGTTCTGATGCTGGAAGTCGAATGGGAGCATAACTGCCCATGACTCATCCATCCACGCATACAGCTTTTCGTTAATTCCCATCATAAAAGGGAAATATGTGTGCGCAATTTCGTGAGAAGTTAACCCTACAGTAGAAGCTCTCGAATTCGTTGAACCATCGTTAACCATCATCGGGAATTCCATTCCACCATCACCATTGTAGACAGTTATTGCAGGATAAGGAAATGGATACGCAGGAGATTTCTTTTCAAAGAAATCGATAGATTCTTTTGATATTTCTGCGACTTCATAAAAATCTTTTGAGTTCTTATTATAAACAGCGCTTATAAATACATTCTTTATATTCTTATTTGATGATTCATAATTACAGCCATCCCAGTAATAATGATCGCTTGTAGCAAATGCAAAATCGGGGACAAACTTTGCAACGAATTTCCAAACGTTATACTCACCTTCGGTATTATAAGGGTTACCGATTTTATAATCTTCTTCATTAATAATATTTACAACAGATTCAGATTTTTTTGCGGCGTTATATTTGGAAAGAATATCAGTTCGCAAAAGTTCATCGACATTCTGAAGTTCACCGGTAGCCCAAACTCCTATTGTATTCGGAACTTTAATATTTACCTCATAATTATTGAAGTCATTATAAAATTCTTGTTCCCCCGTGAAAGGGAGGATATCCCAACCATTTAAGTCATCGTAAACAGCAACTTGAGGATACCAGTAAGCAACAAAAAAAGAAGTGCTGTCATAAGCCCCCATTCTTACTCGACTTTTAATAGGGAGTGAAAAATTCCAATCAACATTTATTTTTACACTTGATTTGGGGGCAATCCTATTACTTGGGAATATTATTAAGTTAGCACCTTGAACTCTATAACTTGATTTTGAAGTATCATTAACTATCTCATTGTTCAAAACTAAATTTTCAATTGAAACTCCATCATGAATATCTATGCTATTCAGGTTAAAATTCCTTAGTGCTCCCTTTTGAAATATATTTTGGTATAACCGGAATACTATCATATTCAACGAATCGGGACTATTATTATTGTAAACAATTTGAGCTTTACCTGAAATCAATCTTTTATTTGGAATAACTTCGACATCGATTTTATAATCTGCTGAGTTCTGCCAGTAATTTTTCCCGGGCTTACCGTCATTACTTCTTGTTCCTTTTTCATAAGCACTTTTAAAATTAGTGGGGAGAAAAGATTGTCCATAGCTTACAAAAAATATTGAAGAAAGGAGGAGATAAATAAAAATTTTCATAAAACATCTAACTCTTGCTAAAATTGTTTAAATAGTTAATAATCTCTTCGGTAGTCAATTTGTTGTTTGCTGAAATCGCATCAATTAAAGAAGTCAATCTCTCATCGAGTTTATAATTTATTTTAATCTCATTGACCAATGCATCAACTTTACTGTCTGTAAGAAGTTTTGAAGTTATAAACCCGCTTATTTCTGAAGTAGTTGAAATTTTTGATTCCTTTAGAATTACATTTTGTGCAATATAAAGTTCTTCATAAGAATTTTTAATTTGAGCGATTTGTCGTTTTAATTCATCTTGAAGTAAGGCATTTTCGATTGCAATTCCTGTACTTGCCGCCATTGCAGCTAAAAACATTGCATCTTCTTCGTTAAATGTACCTGACTTTTTATTTAATATCTGAAATACACCGATTATCTCCCCATGCAAATTTTTAATTGCGAGACAAAGAATATTTCTAGTAACAAATCCGGTTTGTAAATCAACTTTTTTATTGAACTTTGGATGTGAATAAGGGTCATCAATAAGCTGGGTCTCACCGCTTGTAGCAACTTCACCCGCTATACCGGATTCAATCGGAATTCTAATTTCTTTAGTCTCAAGCCCTATTCCCGAGCGTGACCAAAGTTGTTTATTTGCTTTATCAACTAAAAAGAGAGTAGCTCGTTCCGCATTAATTGCATCTGCGGAAAGAATAACTATTTGGTCAAGTAAATCATCAAGATTCCTATTAGCATTAAGACTCTTAGAAATTTCAAATAAGACAGAAAGCTTTTTATTCTCATAGTGAATATCTTTTTGAACTACTTTAAGCGGTTCAACTTTAATCTCTTTGTTAAGAATTTTTTTTATTCTTACAGTGAAAGCCTCAAGCTCGAATGGTCGTAGGATAAAATCTTTAATCTTATTACCAAAGACTACTTCCTTTGTATCATAAAAAAATGAAGACACAATTACGATTGGAATATCAGGTAAAAATTGATGCACTTGATCAACAAATTCAATTTCTGCCATAATCGGCTGGTGAATTTCAACTAGAATTAACTCCGGCCTATTTTCAAGTAATGATGCTAATAATGTTACCGATTTATTTTTAATCTGTAATATATAACCATTACTTACCGCAAATGCGTTAAAAAGAGAATGGCTTTCGCTATTCTCCGAAAATGCTATAATAGTTTTAGGGAGGTTCATTGCTTCCTCTTTTTTTGTTGGGACAACTTAAAAAAAGGTAGAGATAATTACAACCAGGTTTTTTCAGGAGGTTACTATTCAGTTTGTTAATAGTGCAAGATTCTTCAAATCAAATTCATTAACAGAAGGTTCGTTAGGTGAATAATGATTAAGACTTATTTGCTTGTATAATTCTTCTTTTGATGTGTAGTCTTTCAAATAAAATATTCGAGTATTGTTTCGATGGATTGTTATCCAGTTGAGAATGATTTTTAGTTTTTCTAAATCTTCATCATTTGGAGAATTTGTAAGCGAAACCGTATTCTCATAATAGTCTGTTATCGTTTCTTCAAATGAGTCGTGAGCATTTAACAAGTATTTCTTTATGAAGACTTTTCCTTCTAAGAGAAGAATGTAATCTTTTTCATAATTGAAACCGGTAACTTCTATAAATACATTTGCTCTATTAAGCGGCTCTTGCAAGAGTGATGATTTGTGAATTTGATTTAATACAAGAGTAAGTATTTCCTTTATTTCACCGGCTTTCTCAAATTTTAATTCATCAGAATAAGCTTTCATTTTATTAAGTAAACGGTTCACGGCATTTTGATGTTTTCCATATAAAAATTCGTAAACTTTTTCAAGTTCACTTCGATAAAGTTCGATATCATCGTTGATACACGGTTCGGTACATCTTCCTATTTCAGAAAGGAAACAACCCCGTTTTTGTTTAAACTCTTTTTCATCACACTCGCGTAAAGAAAATGTTTTGTCGATTACTTCAATAATTTTCTGAGCTTTTCGTCGAGAAACATAAAGTCCGAAATAATCATTCCCATCAAAATCGAAATCAGATGTAATACTGACTTTCGGAAAACGATTCGTCATTTCAAATTTGATATAATATTTGGATGAATATTTTTTTAGAAGCTTATTGAATTTTGGTTTTAATGCTTTAATCATTTCGGCTTCAGTTAAAAGTGCAGTCAGTTCTGAGTTAGTTGTTTCGGTTTTTATTCTGCTCGCTTTGTCTAAAATCTTTTTGCTTTTTCTTTGAGTTGAATCGGTTAAATAACTTCTTATTCTCTCTCTTAATGATTTAGCTTTACCGACATATATAACATCACCTTTAGCATTTAGAAAGTAATAGATGCCGGGGTTATTTGGAACTACAGCTAAATCACTATTCATCTTCTTTGATAACTTGGGACGCTTCATTCCGGTTGAAGGAGAAAACTGATATTCAATTAACTCTTTAACATTATTAATTGATGTTTCATTTTTTATCGCATCGATTATTTTATAAAGAATTTTAGCAGTTGCCTCTGCATCGCCGGTGGCGCGGTGTGCATCTTCCAACTTTATCGCTAAATGATGCGCTACATTGCCAAGTGATTTACTTTTGAGTTGCGGAAAAATTCTTCTTGCAAGTTTTAATGTGCAAAGTTGGAGAGGTTGAAAGTTTTGAATTCCGGCTAATCTCATCTCTCTTTTAATAAATCCCATATCAAACGGGAGATTGTGTCCAACAACAATTGAGTCTTGTAAAAACTCTGAAATATCGAAAGCGACATCTTCAAAAAAGGGGGCATCGTAAACGTCATCGTCTGTAATTCCGGTAAGATTTGTTATAAAAATTGGTATGGCTCTTCCGGGATTTATGAACGAACTAAATTGGTCAATAACAACATTATTTTGGACTTTTATTATCCCAATCTCAATAATATTGTTAAGCGAAGAGTTGATGCCCGTTGTCTCTACATCAAGCACAGAAAAACATGCTTCTTCAGGAGTTAAATCTAAGAGGTCTTCAATGCTCATTAAAAATCTTTAATAACTTTTTTCAAAAAATAATCCATCTTTTAGATTACTCCTAATTTAGATATATTCGATATCAAATTTTAAGGAATTATGAGTTTTATTAATCTGTTATTTATCGGTGATATCATCGGAAAACCCGGAATGGAATTTATTCAAACCTGGCTTCCGAGTATGATTCAAAAATACAAACCTGATGTTGTTATTGCTAATGG
>JAHBUO010000045.1 GCA_019638025.1 Ignavibacteriaceae bacterium | reverse complement strand
ATTGAATGAAAAAGTATTATCTATCAGATAAAACTGTGCATCAAGATGATGCCGACCCAGAGCGAAATTTGGAACTCCTTCAAATCTAGAATTCCGTATTACAAATTTCGAATTCTGATTTGAACTCCCATCATACCAAATACTTGCACTTGCTGAAGCACTTCTTTGATAAAATCGACTATCACTTATATAACACCAACCACGGGGGCAAACAAAATCTACATATCCTTCAAAGTAGCAGTTGTAGTGATAATATTTTCCCGATGAAACATTCCACAAAGAAAGTGTATCTCCCCCATCAGCTTTTATGTCACAATTGATAATAGTTATTCTATCGGCTGTTGCACCGCGTATTGCAAACTGATGATCTGTACTTCCATAAAGTGAACCATAATTATTATAGATTGTTAGATTTGCCAAGACAAGATTACTCACTCCACTATTTATGTTTAGAGTAGCAGCTCCCCAATCACTTCCGCCGCTTGTTATGTGCCAGTTTGAACGTAATTCTGCATACACAATTTTTGTGTTTTCTCTCTCTTCACCGACAAGAGTAATGTTACTGTTGGTAATAAATATTTTTTCGTTATAAGTCCCTTTCTTAATTAGGATAACTTTCATTACACTATTGTTCGCCGGTATTGAATTTATTGCCTCTTGAATTGTAACAAAGTTACCCGTTCCATCTTGTGCAACAATTATGTCAACATTTTGTGCTGAATTGGGAACCATTCCGGAACCCAAAACATCAATATTTTGAGTGGGTGCGGAACCCCCTACATTTGTTATTACACCGTTGTAATTGCCAATACTTGTTGGTGTGAATCGCACGTAAATATTGGTTGAAGCTAAAATATTATTTGTATACGGAACAGAAACCGAGCTCGAATAACCACCTCCGCTTGTTAAAGACAATTCATATCCTGATGGAGCAGAAACTAAAATACTTCCACTTGAAGGTGATAACGTTGCACCTGACAGAGTATAAACTTTTTCTGCTGAGGTAATTCCTACTCCAATATTCCCAAAGTTTAATGATGCCGGATTAATTGTTATTGTCGGGACGGCAAGTGTAGTCTGAATTGCAATCCCATATGAAGCAGTTAAATAATTTTGTGAATTGTTTTCTCCTTCATTGAATTCAACAACAGCGAAATGATATGAAATATTACTTGATAGCCCTGTAACAGTCACCGATGAGCCGTCTCCGTTATAAACTGCTTTATTTCCGTTTGATTGATTAACGGCATCTAAAAAATTATTACTTACTCCACTAACTATTTCACCGTCGGTGGGTAGCCAATCGACATTTGAATCTTGTTTAATAATTAATAATCGCTTAGCTCCATTTCCCCCGAAGAAATTCACTTGAATTGAATTTCCTGTAACCGTTCCGAAGGTAACTGCTGATGGTACTGTCGGTTCAGAGGCGATTGCAATCCCTTCAACATTTACATTTTTAGGACCGGCATTTAGACTAGCATGATTAATCACTGCTTGCATGGTCCCACTTGCAGACGTAGGTGAGAATCTTGCATAAACCGAAGTTGCACTTACTATTCCATTAGTTTGTTGTATTTCGAGGTTTTGGGAATATGTTGAATTGTTTAAACTGATTTCATAATTCTGGGGAGCATTTATTAAAATATTACCGATAAGAGAAGAACCCGAAACTGTATATTGTTCTGAACTTGAACTTGTACCTGATACAGTTGCCCCAAAAGAGTTAAGAGATGCAGCTGAGATGTTTATAATTGCAGCTCCAACTGTTGTTCCGGTAATGTTGACGTTTTGCAAACAAACATATTTTCCGGTTGATGAAGTTGTATACCACGGATAAACCCTCAGATAAAATACTTGTCCATCATATACGGAATAATTTAATTGGTAATTTGGTAAAGGAGAGAGAAACGCACCACTTGGTAATACGAGCGGAGTTGGGTTTAATAACTCTGAAGTTGCAAATGTGGAATCATTCGAATACCGAATATTTGCTCTCATATTGCCGCCACCTGCCGCACCAATGCTCATCGTTATTGATGTCACATTAAAATTATTTCCGTCTTGAGGAGTAACTGCAAATTGAATATATCGGTCATTATTTTGTCCGCTCTCACCTGACCAACTGCCATCGGTTGTTGTAATTCTTTGACTTGAACTCGGACCGGAATAGTTATTAATCACCATACCGCTAAAAGATTCATTAAACCCGATAACATTTCCATTAACCGAAACTGCGGTAGCTGTGCTACTTGTTAAAGGATATAGCGCCGATGCTTCTTGAGCAAACATCGATACTTGAGATAGAAATACGATTACTGAAAAGTATTTAAATTGAATCATTTCATACATTACCTTCCAAATTTTATTATTGATTATATTACTTAGAGACGTAGAAAGGTCAGATTAATTTGGAGATTAAGCTTGTTTAGAAATTGAAGACTAAGGATAATCTGTTTACGCTGTTAAAAATTTCAAAACGGGAGTAAGAGTAATTTACTTCAACATCGTAGTCAAATAGTGAATAGATAAATCCGACTCCCCCCGACCATGAGGCTAAATCTCGATTTGTCTGATAACCACCTCTGAACGATAGCATATTCATATATCGGTATTCAATTCCAAAATTCATTCTCTCTGAATAATTATTCAAGTGAAGGAAATCAACAGCTACTATTAATGGGTTTTCATGTTCGGGAAGAATAAATTTAATCATATCAATTGATGCACCGAGTGTAAATAATAATGGAAGCTGTTCATCGATTTCTTCTCTCTTTATATTAGAGGCAAAATTTCTTATCGACATTCCAAATGCAAATCCGTTGAAGAAAGTTTTATACTTAACACCTAAATCAAAAACAAGTTTAGAAGCATTATTATCTTTAGTCCCATCAGCTAAGAGGCTTTGTCCCAAATTTTGCCCGGCAATTCTTACTGTGGTTCCAAATGAAAATTGTTCGGATACCGATTTTGCGTAAGTAATACCAACGGAATATGCGCCTACGTTACTAACTTTACCGTTATCCTTGTAACCGAGTGGATACAAATCACTTTCCCCGGGACCCAAAAGACTTGTGCCGTTGATAGTTCCGTAATCAACTGTTAATAAATTAACACCAACAACTCCAAGATTACCCAAATTCCACGCGGCTCCTCCGCTAAGGTAATTAATATCGGCTATCCACCCGGTGTAATTTACACCAACATTAAAAGTTGTAGAGATATCAGCCATACCGGCGGGATTATAAAACATCCCTTCCACACCGATTCCCATTGTTGTGAATGCTTCTCCCATTGCAGATGCCTTTGGTGAAGTTCCTACCAGAAGAAAGTTCATTGTACTTTGTGCAAGTTTGTTCAGTCCAACTTGTGAATAACCATTCCCGACAAGTATAAAAAGGAATAATAAAATTTTTGACAGATTCAGATTCATTCTTATATCCTCCCTACCTTACCACTAAAAATTTATGATATGCAACTTCACCACCGGGTTTTTGAAATACGGCAATATACAATCCACTACTTATTACTTGTTGAGATGATGTAATCATGTCCCATGTATAAGTTCCGGCTCTTTCGGGACTATCATGTTCGATAGTCTGCACCAAGTCGCCGTGTTCAGTATATATTTTAATTGTAACTTTTTGAGGAAGGTTGAAGAAGTTTATTCCACGTTGGTCAACATATCCGTATGTTTTAAGTAATGGGTCATTGATATTGTATGGATTAGGAGCGATTCTAATTCTCGACATATCGTCTGTTGAGAATCTTGGTGGATTAATAAAAGTAACATTTGGAATGTAAGCTCTACCACTATACATAATTTTACCGCGTGTAGTCGGGTCTGCCTTAATATCATCATCGGCTATGCGCGCTTTTGTTTGTATGTAATAATAGTATTGAGCTCCCGGAACAACATTCACATCTTTAAAAATATGTTCAGTCGCTTTATCTGTTTCATCTGATGAATATATTTCATTATAAAAAACAGTATCCATATTTGAAATTCTTCGCATAATCTGATAGCCGGCAAAATTCGGATTAGATTCAGCATCAGCATTTTTCCATTTCAACTCAACGCCATCACCATAACCGGTTACCGAGAAATGTGAAGGAGGAGGAGGAGCTAACGGAATTTCATAATTGTTATCGAAGTTCCACTTTGCACGCCAAGCTGTAAGCATAACAGAGTCTCTTCCCATGCTTATCCAACGAGCTTTTTTCTTATCCATTTCTGTTGCATCATTAGGGAAAGCAAAATTTGTTGGGAGCCATCCTGTATTTGCATCAGGCATATTTGGAGGGTCAGTCAGTGTTCCCGATAACCATTTTTCACCAACTTCTTTAGCTTTTTGAGCACCGATTCCGGCAACTCCGACAGCATAAACAAATCTTAATTTCGAATTTGGAGGGAAATTATACGGGCCAAAACTACTGAAGTTTTTTGAATTCACTGCTTGAATTACACCTGCAGGAAACGCTGAAAAATCGGGAGAACCAAGTTCATCATTCATAACTCCATGATGAGTCCCCGGATGAGCACCGGGGCGGGGATACTTATCTGAATAACCTCCGCGCATTGCCCAATAATTTTTACTTCCGTAAGGGTCTTCGCCACCATCCGGACTTGGGATTCGAGTCTCTGTTCCAATATAAGTAATCCGTGGTTGTAAAATATCATCTGCATCTTGACTAATATTCGTATAAGGTGCAGCTGAAGCATGTAAAATCGAATAGAATGTAAAATTTGTATTTAATAATCTTCCGTATTGTGAGAGAGCAGGACCACCCATGTTGTCACCGGAAGTACTCGGATCATCAGCATGATAAAAATAAAATACTCGTAATGAATCACCCGGACGAGCGCCGTAATAATTTTGCCAAACATATTGATAATTCGGTCTTTCGCTCGTAGGTGGAGCAGGGTTATTTCCATAAGAGTAATAGTTGTTTGCCATACCCTGAGACATCCCGAAATAGAAGTTCCTTAGTGTGTCTTGATGAATTGTTCCATTGGTTTTATCAACACCGACATTTGTTAACTCAACTTCAACAATTACATAATTATCATTAAACGTTTGACTCCAAGCGAGAACTTTTCTTTTTACTTCAACACCAATAATATTTTTACTTGTAACTTCAACAAACTGATCGTAAGTACCGCTTGTAAATTGTGAAGGATCGTAATTAGTAAACATCGGAATAGCAACCGGATTCCCGTTTACAATTTGTTCAGGATATTTATATCTGATAAAACTTTTTAATGGAACAACAACTTTACCTGCAGGCATAAAATCGTTTTTGGGTCCGAATAAACCAACTGTGTAGAGCGAATCATTTGGTGCTAACCAGCTTGTTGCCCCCATTCGATATCCTGAGCTGAAATAATTATCGGACTGCTGTCCTCTGTATTGAAGAATGTCAAAATCATTCGGAAAAAATCCGGCACGAAAATCAAAAGTCCCCTGATCTCCGTTTCCGATTACTCCCCCCCAGACTCTTCCAACTTTTACAATCGCAGTTGCCAATTCAGGGTTTTGTGCATTTAAGCTTGAGCTTATATTTATCAGTAAAAATGCTAATAGCACTAAACTCTTTATAAATCGATTTATGTTATTATTCATTAAAAAACTCCTTGTAAACTTCGATGTACAAATTTTGATAAAATTAGAAATCAATCTTAATTCCAAACCAGATGTCTCTTGGTTGTCCAAAAATGAAATAGGAATAATCAGGGTCATTTATGTAAGATTTTGAATCAGATCTTAAATCTCCTATTTTATCATCACCGGCAATATATTTCCCGGGATTTTGTTCTCTTAAAACATCATACTCGGGTGAGTTGTACATCGGTAATCTTAATGAGGCTAAATATTCTTTAGTATCATTCCATTGAGTAAAATTGCCTCCGTCAACATTATTTCTTCTGAATGCATACCCTTTATTCAAGAGACTAATTTTATTATTCAGAAGATTGCTAACATCAACAAACATTGTTATTCCAATACCCCGAACAATAAATGTTTTACTCATTTTCATATTTAACATTGTATGAGTGGGCCATTGTACATTTGAGCTTACGTGCTCTTTATTAAGGGGATTCCATGTAAAATAATCACCTGATTTCCATTCAAAGAAAAATGTTGTACTCCAGCCGGAAAGAAGTGCATTAAGTAAAAGATTATCTTCAAATAAACTTCGAGGGGCATTGAATGTTATGTTTGCATTGAATAACGGTTGAGGTAAAAACCTTGATTCTTGTCCGGAGTACAACCCTGCCTGGTCATCATTTATTGTTACATCAGAGACTACTGCTCTTCCTGTTAATCCTGATTTCTTCAGCATATAATTGAAATTAACCCAACCTGTAATCCAACTATTATCATTCTTAGTAATGTTGATTTCTACACCTTGAATATCTTGATAGTTGTTATTTTCCCACAGCTCATAATCAACACTTCCCGAGCTGCTTTTATAATTTACATCACCGTTTTGTCCTGTAATATCTTTATAATATCCGGATAGATTTACGAGATAATTGTCAAGAAAATTATATGTTGCTCCCAACTCATAGGACACGGTTTTCGGTGGTTCCAGATTTGGATTTGCCATATCATACAAACCATTTTTATCATATCTGTATCTAATTAAATACATCGTTGAGTAAGGAGGATTTGACCTGAAGTGACCGTAGTTAAAATAAAATTTCGCTCTTTCGGTTACAGGAAAAGAAACTCCGAGTCGAGGACTAAAAGTCATAAAGTTTTTAACCGGTTGAAGAAATCCGGGATTCTCTTTATCATACTCTTCCCACTTTTCCCAAATCAAAGAACGCCCTGAAGCTAATGCGGCATAAAATGAATCTGTAGCTGCACCGGGATCTCTTGGGGCTTCACCAAATGCAGAAGTAAATGCATAAGCGAACGCATCTCCTGAGGGCCATTTACCGCCACCCCCGTAGAAGTAATCCATTCTGATACCGAGATTAGCGACAATTCCTTCAAAAGAAATTTGATCTTGAACATAAGCACCGGTAGTACTTGGTGTTCTTCTATAATTAAATTCGTACGAGTTATATGGACCGGTTCTGTTCCATTTCATCCAAAGTTTATGGTCAATATCAAAACGGTTGTATTCTATCCCGGCTTTAAAATAATTATGGTCACCAATTTGTGAGACTAAATCATATTTAACTCTTTGTTGTTGAGTGTGTACGTTAGTATATAAGTCTCCCTCTTTACCTCTGAATCTTCTGAATACACCCGGGAGAGCATCATAGTTTGGATAAAGGTAGCTGATGGTATCGGAGCCCACAATTGTGGTTAATCGATTATTTGGTGCAAATTGCCATTTACCATAAGGCATCTCTGTTACAGGAAATGGTCCAAACAACGTCATTATTGATGAATTACGATTATCACCGACAGGGGCGTTATCTTTTATAGACAAATAACTCGCAGCAAATTCTGAAAATGTTCTTGCATCATATACATGGTTGAGCGTAAATCCCCCCATCAACGTAGTTTGATTTAACAGAGGAAACATTGGTGGTGTGTACCAATAATTAACGCCACCATCAAGGTTAGAGAGCCTTGCAAAATATTTAAGATTATCCGAAGTCATAAATCCACCTTCGCGTGCCGCATCAGGGAAATCACCGAAAGCCGGTTTAATAGGGCTTACACCCATTTGTCTTTTCCACAAACCATTTATTGTAAGCGTTAATGCTTCCATTGGATTTGTTTTCATAGTAAGAAGAGTCACGTGGGTTTTTTGACTCTTTCTTGATACCGGAACTATGTAACTAGTTTCTTTTGAAATATGTGATAGGTAAAAAGTTAAATTACCAAGCATCTTACTAATAAATGGAAAGGGTCCACCAAAACCGACATCAAAATTATAATCTGTTCCCTCTTCGTCCCAGGCATGGTCTTTAAATAATTTTTTTTGTTCATCTGATAATTCATAATAACCGATTGCAGTTTTAACACTATCCGGTAACTTTGATAATCCTTCATAATCGGGAAGAGCCATATGCATCCATGATGCTAAGTAATAATAGTCCATTGCAGATGCTCTAAACTTGGGATTAGTTTGATTGAATGTATTAGCTGCCGGAATCCAACCATCAAATCTATCATGCTGCTGATAGAGATATGGGTCTGTATTTTTCCAAGTATTATCGGTTCCATAAAAAGCTAAACTTGGATCAAGGTATGGTCTTAATGCGGGAGAATATGGGTCGTTCATTAGCGGACCAAATCGTTTAACTAACGGTGCATTTCTTGAGATTGAAATAGTCCCTTTATACTTATCTTTTGAGCCTGATTTTGTGGTAATATTAATCAATCCCGAACGAAAATTTCCATACTCAGCATTAAATCCGCCCGATAACAATGAAACCTGTTCAATTGAACTTAACGGAATTGAAGTTTCGGCATTACCAACAGCTGCATTATTGTATGCCATTCCGTTAACAAATGTTCCCGTTTGGTCAGATGAGCCACCTCTTATCTGAAGAAACCCGTTTTCAGTTGATACACCGGGTTGTTTTTCTAAGAATGATGAAATTTCCCTCATACCGGTTGTATTCTCTAATTGCTCAGCTGTGATAACTGTAATTGTATTTGATACTTCTGTGTTAAGAGTATTGCGTTGAGCTGTTACAATAACTTCTTCACTTTGAATTATTGCGGATGATAGTTCAAAATCAACAGTTGTGACTTTATCTGCCGAAACAATAACTTCCGTAACAACTTTTTTATTATAACCAATCATGGTTGCTTGTACTTTGTAAGTACCAATCGGGACGTTTATAATGAAATATTTTCCGTGTACATCAGTAGCGGCTCCTAAATATGTATCTAACAAAACAACGTTTGCACCAAATAGAACTTCACCTGTTTGAACATCTTTTACAGTCCCTTGTATTTTACTTCTCGTTTGACTGTAACCGGTCGAGAGTAGTAATATTGTTAGCAGTAAAAATATTGTAAGTAATCTTATGGTGAATTTATTTAGGCTCATATTGTTCTCCTTCTACAAATGTGAAGTCATAATGGCAGTTTTGTAATATACACTTGTAGATAGTTATTCTTTTATAATTTTGTTATTAATAATTACAGAGTTGAATTTATAATCTTTCAGATTTTCAATAACATTTTCCTTCTCAACATTATTGAAAATACAGTTATCAAGATAGAAGCCCGTTACAGGGGCATTATTAAAGGCTTTTATCCATATTGCAAACTTACTTTTTTCACTTATCATATTTTGAACATGAACATTTCGGATTGTCGGCATAAATTTACCTTTGTCTCCTTCTTCGTAGAAGTAATCAATTTTAATTACGGCTTCACCGATTTCCCCAACTTTAATATTTCTTAAGAAAATATTTTCAATTGTTCCACCCCGAACCGCATTTGTTTTAAATCTTAAAGCTCTATCGAGATGGGGACTACTCATTTCACAATTTTGTGCATATACATTTCTTACTCCACCGGATATTTCACTCCCCATAACAACACCGCCATGACCTTCTTTCATTATACAATTTTCGATGATGATATTTTCGCTGGGAACATTTACTCGTCTTCCGTCATTATTTCTACCTGATTTTATTGCAATGCAATCATCACCTGTATCGAAATAACAATTTTTAATCAATACATCTTTTGAAGATTCAGGGTTACATCCATCGTTATTGGGACCAAGTCCTTCAATTCTTAAATTCTGTACCGTAACATTTTGACAAAGTACCGGATTAAGAAACCACATCGGAGAATCTTTGAATGTGACTCCATCAACTAAAATATTTTTTGATTTATAGGGTTGGAAGAAACTTGGACGGAGATAAAACCCTTCTCCCATAATTCTTTCTTGAGGAGGAACATTGTCTTCAGCCATTTGGAAAAGTAAATCTCTCCCTTTCTTTTGATGAGGCATTCCATCCACCCAGCCGTCTTCTTTATTCCCTTTCCAGGGCCACCAGTTGTTGTTTGCTCCTTGTCCGTCAAGAATTCCTTCTCCTGTAACTGCAATATTTTCTTGTTCGTAAGCATAAATTAAAGGGGAGTAATTCATACACTCAACACCTTCCCATCGGGTAAATACAAGGGGAAGATAATCTTCAGGATTTGTTGAGAATTTAATTATTGCATTTTTTTCAAGGTGTAAATTAACATTACTCTTCAGATGAATTGAACCCGTTAAAAATTCCCCGGCCGGAACAATTACTCTTCCGCCACCCGCTTCATTACACGCCAGAATAGCTTTATTAAATGCTTCTGTACTATTAGTTTTCCCATCGGCAATTGCACCAAAATCAACTATGCTAAAATCTTTGTCTTGAAATGTAGGTGGAACAATATTTTTTCTGATATCATCTAGTTTATCCCACCCGTCATGTTGAGAGTTTGAAATATCACAAGCAAATATTGTTAATATCGAAATTAAAAAAGTTAATCTTAATATCTTTATATAATTCATTATTCTTCCTTCCCTTATTTCATCAATAGTAGTTTAATTACTTTATATTTAGATGATGTAGAAAGTTTTGCAAAATAGATTCCGCTTGATAAATCTTTTCCGTTAAACCGAACTGAGTAGTTATTTGCTACTAAAATGTCATTCACTAATTCGTCAATCAGCCTACCGGTAACATCATAAATCGAAAGTTTAACTTGTTCTCGCTTCTCTATAACGAAACTTATGGTTGTTGATGGATTAAATGGATTAGGGTAATTAGTAAATAGTTTGAAAGATTTACTTTCTGCTACATCTTCAATTATTCCCAATGCCGGACCGGTTTCAAATGCACCTAAATCGGGTGCGGTTCCGTTAAATGGTAAGCCGACATCAACTCCTGCATCAATAAAGAGACTATACTGTGATAACCTAAGCAAATCAATAAATGGAAGTGAGCTATCTGCATTTCGTGGAGTTAGAACTAAGCTTGTATCAAGACTTACAAAATCTGAATCGTTAATCGTAAAACCTGCCCAACTATTCGTTTGCAAAAGCGATGACCCCACAATCGAGTTAGAACTTACCGTCCGATGAGAAATATTATTTTTTAAAATATGTTGTCCTGAAGTCGGATTCGATGGAAATGAAAAGTTTCTTCCATTTCTGAAAGATGTATTATTATAAAGTGTAACGCCCGCCATATTGTTATTTTGATCAAACCCTTTAGATTTATTATCAAAAGCTACTGAGCGAGTTATAATGTGTGGACCTTGAATATAATTTCCGCCAAGTTTGAAGCCATTACCATCACCGGTATACGTAGTAATTCCCCAAACATTGTAACCATTTCTGAAAGTCCAGCAGTTATCAATTATCACTGTGTTTGCACCTTCATATAAATCCCAACCGTCATCAGCATTTCCCCAAGCTCTGCAGCCATGAAATTCATTTCCCGGACCGATAGAAAGTTTAGCGGCAAACCCATCAGCATTTTCACCGTTTGTATGCTGGTCGCAATTTTCATACGAATCACAATTAATGATTTTATTGTGACTCGCTCCTCCGCTTAGTTGAATTCCGGTATCATAACAACGATAAATTCTGCAAGCTTCAATAACATTATACCAGCTTGAAATATAAATTCCGTTATCACCGGCATTACGAATCTCGAGTCCTTTAATATGCCAATAGTTGTGGGAAATCTGGAATCCTCGAGATGTTGTTGCAATTGGTTGTGAAGAAAAATCAATAATTGGCTTTTCTCCGGGATATGCAAATATTTTTATCGGTTTACCTGCTTGACCTGTTTTATTTAATCTAATAGTTGTGCTGTATTCATGGACTCCCCCTCTAATGTAAATTGTGGTATCTGCTGAAGCAAGCTGAATTGCGCGAGTGATAGTCTTTAAGGGTAAATTGATAGTACCTGGATTTTCATCATTGCCATCAACAGAAACATATAGCTGTCCATAAATATTCATTGAATTGAAGAACAGAATCATCAATACGACAAAGATTATTGATTCTGATTTTTTTCTTCTATTACTTATCATAAGCTCCCTTAACAATTTCGTTTAAATATTCTTCCAGAAAAGTATAACCTGATTCAGACAATTTGTTTCCATCATCACGATTCGTAAAATCTAGATTATTTAACTTTTCCCAAAAGTCCGGAATACCGTCTTTATCGGTATCAAGTAGTGGTTCAAGCGTGTTGAGTTCCGGATAACCTCCAACCTCAGTTTGCGAATTAATTATTCCGTTACCTAAAAATACAGTTCCTTTAGAAACCTCATCAATAATTCGTAAATCAACTTTATCCCTTTTAGGATAAGTTGCGCCGGCAAGCTTCAATACTGATTTTAATGCCTCCGATGCAGATTCAGTTCTAACATTTTCATCACCAAAAGGAAAATCTGACTTAATCAGATTTGTGACTGCATACTCTCCCTGAACTCCACCATTCCAATTATCATTAGATACTTCAGAAAATCCTTCAACAATATTTTGATCTATGTACCATCTACCTTTGGAATCGAATGGTTCTAATATTCTATCTTTTTTATGACTTGCTGGTCCCGATTTATAATAATTTGCAACCATATTATGCTTACCGGATTCACCCCCATAACTACTGTTTTCACCCCAGTTATAAATCACATTATTTCTAAAATCAACTAATTCCGTTTCGGATGATGTTTTGGTTCGTGAACCGTTAAATCTTGGATTTCTGCTCGAATTATGAGCTAGCAAATTATGATGAAAAGAAGCATTTACTCCTCCCCAAATTCCCCCATAACCGTGCGCTCCTTTAGGATGGATTGATTTGTTAAGTGCTTCAGATATAATGCACCATTGCATTGTAGTGTTTTCACTATCATAAAAAGAAGCGACTTCATCAACACCCCAACTCATCGAACAATGATCAACGATTATATTTTTACTCCACATAATTGAGAGAGCATCTTCCGGAATACCACTTTCGTCACCGATTCTAAATCTTATAAATCTGATGATAACGTTATTTGCATTAACAGTAAATCGATTACCCTTAATGCAAATACCGTCTCCCGGCGCAGTTTGTCCGGCTATAGTAAGATTTCCATGTTTAACTTCAAGTTCTGATTTCAAATTGATAGTTCCGGATACACTAAATAAAATAGTCCGAGGATAATCTTTCTTGATCGCATCCCGCAAACTTCCATCACCGCTGTCGTTCAGATTAGTAACAAAAATAACTTTACCTCCACGCCCACCGGATGTAAATCTCCCATATCCTTCAGCACCCGGGAAAGCAAGTTGTTGTGCAAACGTTTCTGTTAGCACAAAAAGTAGAAGTATAATTAATTGAGATTTATTCATATTTTTCTTAAAAACGGGACACCAAATAAAATGAAAATCTGATGTCCCACAAACAACAACAGTGGAGAAAATTTATTTATTACTTAACTAATAACATTTTTTTAATTTCGAAATTGCTACCTGATTCAAGTTTATAGAAATAAACACCCGTAGTTAATTTTGATGCATCAAATGTTACTTCATGCTGACCTGCTGATAATTCTTTATCAATCAAAGTTGCAACTTTTTGACCAAGTACATTGTAAACATTTAATACTGTTTTTGCAGCCTTTGTAATGCTGAAGGTAATCTTGGTCGATGGATTGAAAGGATTGGGATAGTTTTGATTTAATGAGAATGATGCCGGAGTTACATCGTTTTCTTTTACATCAGTAACCCAATTTTGCCATTCAAGCTTTTTGCTTGGAAACCAATTTAAATCGCCCACAGGGAAACCGCCTTCTGAAGCAGTGTACAATGAGGATGAAGTTGGGAATGAGCAATCTAAAGTGTCACTTAAGTAAGTCCATGAAACGCGATCAAAATCGTGTAAAAGTCTATTAAAGTTGGTAGTAGCTTTTGTTTTACCTGCACCGCCTTGATCAACAGGTCTTCTGTACCAATCCATCATTGCAGTCATAAGCTTAGGAATTTTTGTTAAAGCAACGCTTTGTTTAACAAAAGCATTAACCGAATCTGAACCAAGTCTGCTGTTAATATGCCAAGATAAGGGTGAGCCCTCACCGGTAACGCCTGCAGCAGCATGTCTATTGAAGAACGCTTGCCCTGAATCTGAAATTGAATAATAATTTTTAACAACTTTCCATGCGGTTTCGGTGTTGTTTACTGAGAAAATCCAGCTCATTCTTCTGTTACCGACAAAGTCTAATTCACCACTCTCATTAAATTCTGCTTGACGAACATAATCAGTATCATTTCCGAGTGCAAAAGGATCAATAAATAAGTTATTAGTAATTTGTGATTTTGCACCAACGATTCCAAGTACCAAAGTTCCATGATAAGACATACCATTAACAATTGTATTATGATCGAAAATAAAATTGTTAATAGCCGCAGTACTGTTGAAGTGTCGAATGATTCTATCCTGGAAATTCACAAAAGTATTATTCACCAATAATAAAGTATCACAAGATACTGCTCTAACGTCAATAGCTTTCCCGGCACCAAGATTTGATCTCCCGAGGTAACCCATATTTGCAAATATTGTATTTGTAATCTTTATTACTCTCGCAGCTTGATCTGTTCTGATATGATTACCATTGCTGTTGGTTAAAATACAACCATCAATAACAATGTCTTTTCCGGCTTGATTTGTCCCAATCAATTGACCCTGCATTAAGCTATATGAAGATGTATCTGAATCAAGAATTCCTGAAATAATTAAATTACTTAAGTTGATATTTCCTGCAACTTGCAAAAATGCTGCCGGGTTAGCACTTGTTGTTGTATTCTTAACTAAGAATACAGCCGGTTTTCTGCCTGCTCCATCTTGAGCTTTAATTCTTAAAACCCAATCGGTATTTCTTATTGGAGTGTTAACAAAATAAACTCCGTTACGTTGAAGAACATAAATTCTATCGGGATTAACTCTTGCGCCCGTAGCAGTAGTATCTCCGACAATAACATCATTCAAATAATTACTTCCGTTCCAAGGTGCAACAACCATTTCGTTTGGATTCACCTGACCATTTAGCATAGTCTGGGATAATAATGAAAGAACCAGAACCAAGAATAAGTATTTTACCTTATTCATCTAAGCCTCCTAGCTTTTGTTATGTTTATTGAGTTGTTATTATTGATGTATCTTTAATGAAGTGCATACTGATGATTGAAATTAGAGTGTAACTCTCACTCCGAAATCAGCAGTCATATCATATCTTTCACTTGTATTAAGAAGATTCCAATTATCGACTCTATTAAGTCTTGAGGTGCTTTCTTCTATATTAGTTAAGTTGTTGACATTTAGGAGAAATGAGAGATGTTCATTGTATTGGTATTTAAGAGCTAAATCCCATCTTGTAAAACTGTTCACAACTCCATCACTCTTTCCATCTCCGGAAAATGAACTATTAAAATCACCTTGATAAAAGACTGAGAGTCTTCCCGAAAATCCTCCAATGTCATACCCAACTGCAAAATTCCCAAAAAATTCCGGTTGACCTTCGAGTTTTCGTTTAGCCTCCGTTAACTCTATTTTTGAATTGTCTCTCGGAATCCAATAACCCGGGAAAAGTTCAATCGAATCTCTCCAAACTACTGTACGCGATGAAGCTACAAAAGTTTCAGAACGTACAATGGAGAAGTTATAACTTAATACTATGTTCTGTAGAAGTCCCGGAAGGAAGAATAAATTGGCTTGATGTTCAACTTCAAGCCCCCACACTTTGGTTGGTTTTGTAGAGTTGTATGGATAAGTTAAATTATAAATTTGCGTAGCACCAAATGGGCTCTGCCATGTAATACCAAGGCTATCAAGAATTTCAGAGCGATCTACTTTTATTCCATTAACTAAATGGAACATGTCTTTTATTTCTTTATAAAATGCTGATACTGAAAACAATCCTATTGTGTTGCTGAAAAATGAGGTGTTTACTTCAAAGTTCCATGCTTTTGCTGCTTGCAGTCTTGGATTTCCAATTGATAATGTTGTAAATCCGCCTCCATCGCGTGCAATATAGTTTTCTAATCTGTGATTAAAATCGGGACGAGCAATTGCTTTGTACGCTGCAAGCCTAACTAACATGAACTCCACCGGTCTAACAGATAAGTGAAAATTCGGTAAGAAAATTGTTTCTGTATATGAGGCTGATGTATCTTTTACGGTTCCGCTTGGTGTAGGAAATCCGGTGAGTTTACCCGGTGTGTATTTGGATTTATAAAAATTGTCTTCCGATTCAACTCTCAATCCGGCAATAAACGTAATATTCTCCCCATAGTTTAGAGTGTTCATTACATAACCTGCTGAAATTCTTTCAACTATATCATAATAGTTAGTTGAGATTTCTAAATTGCTTGAATATTCCGGACTCGAACCGTCTGCATTTGCTGCTCCGTTTTGATTTAGTTTATACCAATCACGTAAAGCATCTCTATTAACAATCGGATTTAATAAATATTTGTCAAAAACATTTCTATTATCCGGAATATTTGATAAGAAATTTGTGGAGATGATTGCATTATTCTTCAGGATAAAGTTTTCAAATCTTGTTCCGGTGAAATCTTTTAAAACAACAGCACCACTTTCTGTGTGAGTATATTTGTGAAATCCATATAAATGATAAGGAGCAGCTTTTTCTGAAGTTTCTTTAAACCGAGCTTTATGTTTATACTTTGCACCAAATTTAAGTTGACCTGTAAATAAATCTACCAATACGTAATCTTTAGCTAAATCGAAGTAAGCTGTTTTTTCTTTATCCAAACTCTTTTGGTGTCTGAAATATCCCCAAAACAAATAAGCCATTTCATAATTATTAAGAGCATAAGGAATTAATAATTCCGGAGGACCTTTTCTAATTCCTTCGGGGACATTATTCATTTTTGATTTTGGATTGCCGGCAGAATCAAGACTTGAAGGTTCAATAAACTCCAAGTTATAATCGTATGGATCTTCAGATAGTGATTGTCCGAATGATAATCCCCATGTTGCATCAATTCCTAAAAGATGATTTTCACCTCGGAGCGATGAGTTGATTGTCTTAATTGTTTGTTCGCGATTTCGTGCAGTGTAAAGTAAATCTGCACTTCCAGTAGGATAATTTCGAGTTGAGAATAGATAGTCTCTTGAAGTACTGCTATAGATATTATTAAATCTAATTGAACCATTATCGGGAGTGTTAAAATCGAGTAAAATCCCTACACCATTTCTTTTTCTGATTTCATCGGTATACTGAACAGAAAAGTCGGTTATCTCATAATCATTAACATTGTTTGAAGCGGAGCCATAATCGAGGTCAATTCTTTCGCTGCTCCTATCGCGTTGTTCGATATTTCCGTTAAACTGAACACCAAGTAAATTATCGAAAAATCTTTCACCATATTTAAGATTAAAATCATACTGTCTGAAAGTATTATTCAATTGATTGTAAATGTTTTTAGAATCTAATCTGAGTAATCTTGTTTCGGGGGCTTTTTTAGTTACAAGATTAACACTCCCTGCAATAGCATCAGCATCTTTATCAGGAGTCAAAGCTTTATATAATTCAATTCCGGCCAATGAGCCTTGTGAAAATGTACTTAAATCAATCCCTCTTGAATCAACTTCCGTATCAGGAATTCTCACACCATCTACTGTTACGGTTCCGAACTTTTCACTTAGTCCGCGAATTACAACTTTATTTGCCTCACCACCGGAACGCATTAATGAAACTCCCGGCAATCGACCAATCACTTCAGCCGCATTAACATCGGGTAGTTCTTGAATTCTTTCTTCAGAAACTACATTAACTATCGTATTCGAATTTAGCTGTTGGTTGATAGCCGCAACTTGTCCCTTAGCTTGAGCAGTAACATAGACTGCATCACTTTCAAGGAAATCCATCATTAAATACTCATTAAGCTGAACAGTCTTTCGGCTCTCGCTAAACTGTACTTGAACTTCTTTGTTTTTATAACCTATGTAAGAAATTCGGAGTGTATATTCACCATATGGAATATTTGTAATTCTATATTCCCCTTCAACATTTGTTGCGCTCCCAAGTCCGGTACCGACTAAAAAAACATTAGCTCCAACCAAAGGTTGAACAGTAAGACTATCATAAATTACTCCTCGTAAGGTTCCTTGCCCCAATAGAGAACTAAGTAATAATATTGTCAACAATACTACTTTGTTCAATGATGTAAATGATTTGTACATATAGCTCCCGTGAAGTGATTTTTATATAAAATAATTTTATTTAACTGGTATCTTGAACTGATTAGCTGATTTACTTACTGAATGTTGAGAGTAATGAGAGTATTGATTTTACTGGCTGATATTTAACTGACAATGTTTTGAGAAATGAGAAAAGTGAAGTGAGTTTATTGCATAGCTTCGCCTGGTGAGTCACATTTTTCATATTTTACTTAATCGTTTAAGTAAACGTTACAGTTAACGTTTGAAATTTGGGCAATTTTTTTAAATTTGTCAAGCAAAATCGGAATAGTATGATTCTTAATTTTCTGAAATATGACTTTTTCAGTGGCTTGTTTGTAGATAACTGAGGAAACGTCGTGTTCAGTCTCAATGTTTTAGAAACCTTTACACCTCTATTTCATTCATCTCTCTGTCTGATGGATATTCCGGCGGGTTTTGTGGAGAGTAATCCTCTTCTCTTCAGCTCCCCCCCACTGAGTGAATTGCGCTTGTAAGAATTCATCGGTCTATTAACAAGTAGAGGATAAAGCTTATTTTTCAACATCATGAATTTTTGTCCGACAAACAATTCTTTGAAACTTATTTCTGCTATTGCATGTTATCAGATAAAATATAATTCAACAAAAATGAAAACTATTCGATATTGTTAAATGGAGAAAACATGAAAATCAAAGCTGCAGCAAACGGACCACTATTAATAGAAACAAATGAAGCCAAATTTATTAAAGACGGCAAAGAGGAGATTCTAAGTCAAAAAGTTATTGCTCTATGTAGATGCGGGCAATCGCTAAATAAACCATTCTGCGATGGCGCACATAAGAAGTGTGATTTTACCGGTGAAGTTGTAGAATTAGAATTAAAATAGAATTGAGTCGGTGAACCGGCATATCGGCGAATAGAAAGTTAATTATTGCGGAGGAGAATAATATTGTTCCAACTATGCCTAAAATTCCAATAATATTATCGCAAGCTAAGCCAAGTAGTAAAATTTTTCTTATACGCTTTTTAAATCCATAGTCATTTTTTATGCGATCTTGAATTTTGTCTAAATTTAGTTTCATAATTCAATTGCATTTAATAGAGTTATCTAAAGACCGGTTCATTAGTTTTAACATTACTTAGAAACTCATCGCACTTATCCCAAAGTCTTTTTTCTGCTGCCGGATTATTGAACTTACATTTTTCTTCTTTTCTTCTATTGAAAAACCCACCGTTGTTTCCTAGAATTTTTTCAGCAGAGGAAAGCCAAACTATTGTGTCGGCACCTTCTTCAATTGTTCTTCCTTCGATTAAAGCAAATATTTTCAATAAGAATTTACCAAATACATTTTGCTCTCTAAAAAGTTGTGTATCCGGAATGAAACCCGGGGTCAACGAGTAAACAGAGATGTTATCTGTCTGTAATCTTCTTGCCCATTCCCGTGTAAGCATTCTATTTGCTTGTTTAGTTTGTTTGTATGCAAGAGTTTCATTGAATTTTCTTCTATCAAAATTTATATCAGTAATATCAAGCCCCCCCGCAAAGTGGGATGCGGTATTTATGATTCTCGAATTAGCTCCTCTTTTCAATTCATCGACTAATAGTTTCGTCAAAAATTGAGGTCCAAGCACGTTTACAGCAAAAGTAAATTCAACATTTATATCTGTCAGTCTTTTAGTTTTTGTCCATAAACCGGCATTGTTAATGAGCAAATCAAGTTTGGTCTCTTCTTTTTTGAACTGATCCGTAAACTTAATTATCGATTCAACAGATGCAAGGTCGAGGTGCCTTACAAAAACATTAATATTTCCGGTTTCATTAATAATTTCTTCTCTTGCCATATTTGCTGAATCAATTGAGCGGCAAGCCATATAAACTTTGGCACCAAGTTTAGCTATCTGTTTAGTCGCTTCTTTTCCAATTCCCTTATTTGCTCCGGTTATTATTACAATTTTATCTTTCACTATGAAATCTCTATTTGTGATTTTTTTAACAACTAAACATTTATTACAAAAACGCTGCTACTAGTTTAGCAATATTCTGCTTATTCATTTTAAGAATACCGATGTAAAAAATTATTTATTTTCTTCTCTCCCATCAGAATATTTTGCAAACCGACCTTGTGTCGCCGGATGAACATTATCATGTGTGGGCCATGGCCAGCCACCAAATTGGGTTTTCCGAAAATCATCGAATGCTTGTTGAATCTCTTCTGTGCTATTCATTACGAAAGGTCCATATTGTGCAACCGGCTCATCAATTGGCTTACCTTGTAGTATCAACAAATAAGAATCTTCCTCTCCATTTTCGACTAAAACACTTTGATTTGGTAGTAAATCTGCAGAATGATATTGGTTAATTTTGATATCCTCAATTATTAGTGATGATCCTTTGTAGAAATATAGTGACCGATAAATTCCTTTAGAAGCCATAGGAATATTCCACTTAGAATTGGCTTCCATTTTAACAAGCCAAATTGCTATTTCGTTGTTTTCATCAGCCGCCCATGAGTCCGGTGCAGGTGCCGGAGCTTTTACTTCGCCTATTTTCCCTGCAATAATTCTCACTTCAATTAATTTTCCCTTCTCGTCTAGTTCTTTAATAATTGGAATCTCTTCCTTCCATAGCATTTTGAAATGTGGTTGGCAATACTTATTAGCTTTTGGTAGATTGAGCCAGATCTGAAAAAGTTCGCAAGGATTATTTTCAGTTTTACTCAGAAGTGGAAACATTTCGGAATGTTGAAGCCCCGAACCGGCTGTCATCCATTGAACATCACCATTGCCATATCTCCCTGCAGCACCGTGTGAATCTGAATGATCTACAAATCCCTGCAATACAATAGTAACAGTTTCAAATCCACGATGTGGATGAGAAGGAAAACCCGGAATATTTTCTCCATGATACATTCTCCATCCATCTTTTAATGTAAAATCTTCACCAAGGTTTCTTCCTTTTAAAGATGCATTAGGTCCAAGTTTGTCATTACCAGGCGGATAATTATCCAAATGATGAACACAGAATAAGAAAGGATTATTAGTTTGCCATGTAAAGCCAAGTGGTTTAATGTTTGAGACTATATTTTCGGTCATATTCAACTCCAAATAAAAGATTAATTTTATAAAACAAATATATCATCCATTTCATATCTAATTAAATTTTCTGCCATTCCCTATTGATTTTATTTAACGGCAGCGTCTATAAATTCCCTTTAACAACGATGTCTATTAAACAGGATAAAGTGAGTCCGACAAAACCAATTTTCAGAAAATCGGTATTTTGCCAATTTTTCACACCGTTTTCCATTGAGTCAATTAATAAATGAGTTTCAGTTTTGATTAGGTGTGTAATTAATTTTGCAGAGTCGGTATAGATTCGATATATAGTCCATATAGATTCGATACGAGTCGATAGAATTCCCATTTTCTCTCATATTTGTGGTTTTTGTCATGTCAAAGACAGATTGATAAGATGTGTATCATAAAATAAAAAAGCCTTAAAGAAAAACCTTTAAGGCTAAAAACCGGCGGAGAGTCAGGGATTCGAACCCCGGAAGGACTTGCATCCTTAACGGTTTTCAAGACCGCCGCATTCAACCGCTCTGCCAACTCTCCGTATTCAAGACTTCAAATATAAGCCTTTCTTCTTTTTCTGCAAAATAGTTTTTCTTCAACTCTCAATTTTTTCTCAAGGAAAATTCTTCTTTGCACTCTCAACAGATTTTCAGTAACTTTGATAATAACTTTTTGCTCCTAAACACGGGGTACTTATCAATTATTATCTGAATAACTAAATTAAGAAAGAATCTACATGAAAATTTTTGTTTACATGTTAGCTTTTAGTCTTTTGACTTTTGCCCAAGATAATCCGGCAAAATGGACAACAAGCGGTGTAACTGGATTAAACATTAATCAAATGGCACTTAGTAACTGGACTCAAGGGGGTGATAATACCTTCGCATGGACTTTAACCGGAAACTTCGGCGGCGATTATAAATCTTCTACATGGTCTTTCTATAACAGTCTTAAATTAGCCTACGGAAGGACTAAACTCGGAAATGCCGACTTCAGAACAAACGATAACGAATTATATCTTGAAAATGTTGTAGCATATAATGTCGGGTGGAAAGTCGACCCATATTTCTCTAATACAGTCCGTTCATCAATTTCAGAAGGATTTGACTATAAAGTTATCCCCTCGGTTAAAATTGCAGATTTCTTTGACCCCGGTTACATAACTCAAAGTGTCGGCTTTACTTATCATACAACAAAGTTTAATACAAGATTGGGAGTTGCTCTGCAAGAAACATTCACAAATAAATTCCGCAATTATTCTGATGATCCCGATACCCATGAACTCGAAGCATTCAAACTAGAGACAGGTCTTGAATCTGTTACAGCTACTGAGCTACAACTTGACGACAATATCTTTTTTACATCTAAATTGAGGCTCTTTACTCGATTTACAGATTTAGATATCTGGGATATAAGATTTGATAATACAATCA
>JAHBUO010000044.1 GCA_019638025.1 Ignavibacteriaceae bacterium | reverse complement strand
CGGATTTAGAAAGAATAGAGTTGTGGATAAGAAAGCTAATCCAAAATAAAAAAGGATGTAGAGAAGAGGTCCTCGTCAGACGTGAATTGTGGTAAGTTAAACCAGACTACATTTTAGCATAAAAAAAGGAGAGGGACATCCTCTCCTTTTTAATACCCAAAGACCAAGTAAAATTATTTAATAAGAATTAACTTCTTACTACTTACAAAACTTCCTGCTGTCATTTTGTAGAAATAAATTCCACTTGAAAGTTGTGATGCATCAAATTGAATTTGATGTGAACCGACAGGCTTAACTTCATTAACTAAAGTTTTTACAACTGAACCGTTAACATCATAAACATTAATTACAACATTAGATTGAACCGGAACGGTAAAATCAATTTTGGTTGTTGGGTTAAATGGATTAGGATAATTTTGTCCAAGTGAAAATTGTGTAGGAGTTAAATTACCTTCAATATTTACAACTATTTCATTGTAATAAGTATAGCTACCATCAAAATCAACTTGTTTTAATCTGTAGGTATAATTTCCAACAGCACTAAGTTCATCTGTAAATTGATATCTACTTTCGAGAGTTGTAGTTCCCTTTCCTTCAACATAACCTATTTTTGAATATTCAGAATTTCCGATTTTTCTTTCAACTTCGAAACCGGCATTATTAGTTTCGGTTGCAGTTGACCAGTTAAGTACTACTGAATTATCAATTGTAGAAGCTGTAAAAGAAGTTAATTCAACAGGAATAGGGGCATCATCAAAACTAAGTCTGATAGCTGTTAAACCACTTAAAGGATTAACTGTATTTGCACCACTTGGCCAAACACCATCAGCATCTGTTCCTACAACCGGATGGATTGTCCCATCAGCAAAGAGTCTTCTTTCAACTCTTCTAACACCGTTCGATAACATATTAGGAATAATTGTTCCCCAATATCCGTTTTTACCGTCAACACTATCTCTGTAAAATTGAGCAATGCTGGTAACAGTACTTAATGTGATTCCATCATTTTCAACCATAGCACCGGCAAGAGGTCTTCCATCACCATCAACATTATCATATAAGAAAATGAAATCTTTTGGTTGTGCTCCTGATGCTCCATAAATACCGGTTCCTTTAGTTTCAGCTGCATCTGTACCATAGTCAATAACTTTTATTGAATCGGTAGTTGCCCATGTAACAGCAACTGTTCCATTAGCACCATTATTTAATCTGATACGCATTGAAACATAATTACCGGTGGTAAAACGTGCATTACCTGTAGGTTCAGTCATATACCAACCGGTATGACTTCCATTAGCATCTGTAGTGAGTAATCCAAAAGGTCCTGTATTTGCTAATGTTGGACCAGAGGTTCTGACTAATGAATCAGAATAAACAAATATTACGTTCCCCGCACCACTTGTAGTTGCACCATCGGCAAAAGTAACAACTTGATTAATATATCTATAGGTAGTGTTTGGAGCCAAGTTATCAATTTTCACTCTGAATGCATAAGGAGTTCTATTATTATTAGTAGTTGATGCTCCTTGAATGAATTGAGGCAATAACAATGATGTTAAAACAACGTTTGATTTTCCTCTTGTAATTGTATTTACAACTTTCCAGAGAGCGCCTCCATCAGGAGTTCTTGCGGCAGTTTGTCCGGCAGCAAGAGCAGGAATTAGAAAGCTATCTATCACAGTACCCGTAGCATTTTCTAACCAAACCCATTCTCCGGAGGTTGAGATTCCAAAACCGCTTGCAGCGGTATCATCTGTAACAATCACAAAATAACCATAAGCAGGAATCGACGTAGCCGCAGGGAATTCTTTCTTAGGTTTTGTGCCTGCTTGTCCACCATTATCGTATATTTTATAACCACTGATATCTATTGCCGCACTTGTTGGGTTGTAAACTTCAATCCAATCAGGATCTGATACTGTACCTCTTGAAAATATTTCATTCATATGAACAGTCTGAGCATAAGTTAATCCACTAATAGCGAATAAACTTAGAGTTAATAACGAGATGAAAGTTAATTTTTTCATATCATCCTTTATTTATTGATTAATTTATTTGAAACTTACTAATAATAGTTGACTCGCAATATTAAATCTATGTTAATTCTATTTCAACAAGTTCAGTTTTTTGGTTTCAACAAAATTGCCTGCTGTTAAAGTATAGAAATAAACTCCGCTTGATAATCCATCGGCATTAAACTCAACCACATAATTACCGGCTTTCTTGTAACCATTCATAAGGGTTTTAACTTCGTTTCCGAGTACATCAAAAATTGCTAACTTAACATGTGATTGCTCAGGAATTGTAAAGCTAATTAATGTAGAAGGATTAAACGGATTAGGGTAATTTTGTGACAATTCGAAATTTGAAATATTAATGTTGTCATCACCAACACTTGAAGGATTATTAGTTTCGCCTCTTGTGATGGTATTAGCTAATTGCCAATCGCCGCTTCCATCAGGAATTCTTGAGTAAGATTGAGTAACATCCATTGCAGCGAAGACAACATTATCAACAACTACTCCGGTTGGGTCTTCAAACCAAACTTCTTCACCACCGCTTGATAAACCAAATCCACTTGCATCCGCATCATCAGTTACAATAACATAAAAACCATTAGCAGGAATTGTAGCACCTGAAGGGAATTCTTTTTTAGGTTTAGCACCGGTTTGTCCGCCACTATCATAAATTTTGTAACCTGATAAATCCATTTGGAAAATTGCTGAGTTGTGAATTTCAATCCAATCGGGAGCGTCAACTGTTCCTCTTGAATAAATTTCATTCATTTTTACATGCGAATTAACCACAACAACATTTGCAGAACCTCTTGTAATACTATCGAGAATCATCCAATTAGCTGTTCCATCAGCATATCGACCAAAAGATTGAGTTACTTCAAGAGCAGGAAAAGCAATACTATCGAGAATAATTCCTTGAGTATTTTCCAACCAAACTGTTTCACCACCGCTTGACAAACCAAAACCGCTCGAATCTCCATCATCAACAACAATTACAAAAAATCCATTTGCAGGAATAATTGTTCCCGAAGCAAATTCTTTTTTAGGTTTTGTACCTGCTTGACCACCATTATCATAAATCTTATAACCACTGATATCTAATTGATTTGATGAAGAGTTGTAAATTTCAATCCAATCGGGAGCATCAACGGTTCCTCGTGAATAAATTTCATTCATTTTAGCAGAAAAATCTACCCATGATAAGTTTGAAGTTCCTCGTGTGATATTATTTAGTAGTTGCCAAGCACCACCATCAGGTATTCTACCATAAGATTGAGTAACATCCATAGCCGCGAAAGCTACTTCATCAATAACTGTCCCTGAAGCATTTTCGAACCAAACAGTTTCACCGCCGCTTGATAATCCGAACCCACTTGCATCTGCATCATCAGTTACAATAACATAAAACCCACCGGCCGGGACTATTGTACCCGACGGAAATTCTTTTTTAGGTTTTGTACCTGCTTGTCCGCCGTTATCATAAATTTTATATCCGGTTAAATCAACAGATGCTGAAGTACCGTTATAAATCTCTATCCAATCAGGGGCATCCACTGTTCCTCTAGAATAGATTTCATTCATCACTACTGATTGAGCATAATTAACTCCCAACCAAGCGAAAGATAAAATCGCAATTAATAAAAGATTTGTACGTCTTTTCATCTTAACTCCAAGTTATTATATAAGTATGTATTTATTTATTTTTTCAGAACAAAATTAACTAATATTCTTGAGATTAATCTATGTAATTAATACTCAACCTTACTTCATTAAAACTAACTTACGGGTTTCAATAAATGAACTTGTTTTGAGTTGGTAGAAGTAAATTCCCGAACTCAAACTTCCGTTTAATGATATATTATTTACAGCTCTACTTGCATCCCAAGAATAAGTATGTAAACCGCTATTTAATTCTTCATCAACAAGAACATCCACTTGCTTACCAAGCATATCATAAATTGATAATTTTACGTGTTCTCTTTCAGAAATCGTAAATGATATCTTTGTAGAAGGATTAAATGGATTTGGGTAGTTTTGGGAAAGTCTGAAATTATCAACTCGAGATTCATTCTCGGTAACTCCTTGCGGAGCTAATTCTATTTGATAAATTAATCCCGGATTTGAAGTGGAACCTTCCTCAGTCATTATTAAAGTAGTTGTTGATGTAAACGATATAGCTTCAGCTTGTCCGGGTGTTGTTGTAAAAGTATAATCGGTAATTTCACCCGTAAAGAAATTGTTCCCGGAATAATTTTTAAAGTGTACTAATCTATTTTTAGCGAGTAGAACAAGATGTCCCGTTTCGTGATTAATATCAGCAGCCGTTACTTGAGCCGTTGCAATTGTATATCCCATATAATAAGACCCAACTAACTTTGCAACAAATGTTCCGGGTGTTGCCGGAAGTTTATATAACTTAGTAATTCCACCTAAGGGTGAACTTCTATCTTTTGTAAAAAGAAAAAGTGAATCATTATACCAAACAACAGCTTCAACATCAAAATTTGCAGATTGCGGTGGCGGCGGAAAAGCATTTTGATCTTCAAAACTGAAATTAATTATTTCTGCACTTACCACATTTGCCGAGAAACTTTCCGGATCGGGTATTCGGTAGAACGCAAGATTTTGCCTATCATTATTATTGTTACCTACATCCGCTATGTAAATTCTTTTTTGATTATCAACAGCAAGGTCTTCCCAATCGTTATTCGTAACATTTGAAATTGTTATCGTTCGCAGTAATTGTCCCGAAGGGTTAACACAATACAGTTTGTTTTCATTCCCGGCATCATTGTGTGACCAGATTTTATTTGGAGCAGTTATTGCAATTCCGGAGCTTTCATACAATACTGAAGGAAGTTGACCGATAGTAGTTAAAGTAGTTGGTATAATCGGATTAACAGTATTTGTTGAACCCTTTGTTATATTACCGGATATTTGCCAATTAGCTCCCCCATCAGGAATTCTTGCATAAGATTGAGTTTCGGAAAGAGCAGGGAAATTTACACTATCAACAACTTTTCCGTTTTTATTTTCAAGCCAAACCATTTCACCGGAACTCGAAAGTCCAAAATCGCTTGAGTCGCCTGAGCCTTCAGTTTGAATTACCAAGTATCCGTTCCCTTGAATAATCGAGCCTGCAGGAAGAACTTTTTTTGGCTTTGAACCTGTATTTCCACCACTGTCATAAATTTTAACACCACTTAAATCTGAAGTTATAGATAGTTTATTATATATTTCTATCCAATCAGGATTAGAAGTGGTACCTCTCGAAAAGATTTCATTCAATACGATGGAGATTGTTTGTTCGTTACTATTCGGTTCCCCCTTTGTTTTAAAATTCAATACTTGCCAATTTAAAGAACCATCAGGTAAGCGACCATAACTTTGAATTTCGGTCATTGGAGCAAAAGTGATAGTATCAACAAGTTGTCCGCTTGAATTTTCTAGCCAAACTTTTTCGCCAGAAGCCGAGAGCCCGAAATTACTGGGGTCGGATGTTGCATCTTCTGTTAATACAACATAAAAACCATAACCGGGGATTATTGTTCCGGAGGGAAGTTGCTTTTTCGGTTTTGTTCCGTTAAATCCCCCATTATCATAAATAAAGTAGCCGCTGATGTCAATTGATGATGCTGATTTATTATATAATTCAACCCAATCATAATCACCCGGTGTACCTCTTGAAAAGATTTCGTTCATCACAACTGATTGAGCATTTGATAAACCGGTTGTAATCAACAAAATCAATAATACTAGTAACTTTTTACTTCTCATTAAATCCCCAGATTTTATTATGGTTTATTGTACACGTACATTTTTGCATCATTATCTCTAACGATGTACATTTTATTATTAGCAAAGACGATTCCTTCACCTTTATCGTAAGTCAGCATCCACTCTTTAAGAACTTCTCCTTGACGATTTGTCTTTATCACTTTTGAAGATTCATCGCTTACTATCCAAAAAGAATCATCCGTTTCATCATAGCATATATCAGAAATATCTTTTGCATTATCAATTAACTTGCGCGATACTTCAGTGGTTCCATGAAATTCAAGAATCATTTTGGGATCTTTTTCATTAAGAACAAAGAGATTTCCGTTTTTATCAATAGTAATACCTTCTAACGCATTAGCAGGATTAGTTGCAACATTCACAGGGAAAGAGGCAATTTTTTGTCCCGACAACAAATAGGAGGTCACTAATTGACGCGTCTCTTCAACAACATAAATTGTATCTAAGTTTTTTGTGAAAGTAATTCCTTCAAAGTCATCACCGTCTGTAGGAATAGTTCTGATAATTCGACCTGTAAAGTCAATTTCATAAATATCAGTTCTTTCATCCGAAACAACAAAAAGTGAATTATTAGTTTTGTGAAATGCTATCCCGGAAGGTTCAGGAATATTAGTTCCAAGATTTATGACTTCGATTGGATTCAGCGTAGTAATTCCGGTGTTAATCGTATTTGTGGGGTCTTCTCTTTCGCAAGTTGCAAATAGAATAACTGAAAACGCTAAAATTAAATTAAATATTCTCATATAGTTCTCAGAAAAACAAAAAAGGGTTCAGACAAACTGAACCCTTTTGGATTATATTTTTATGGCTGATTTGGAGCACCTTTTGTAATTGTATTTGATATTTGCCATGTTGCACCCCCATCAGGGATTCTACAATATGATGTAGTGGTCACAGGCATAGCAGGAATAACTTGATTATCAATAACTGTTCCTGATGCATTTTCTAACCAAACTTCATCACCGCCGCTACCTAAGCCAAAACCTGCCGGGTCTTGAATATCAACAACGATAACAAAATAACCGTTAGCAGGTACAACCGAACCGGCTGCGAATGCCAATTTAGGTTTTGTTCCACCATTTCCGCCACCGTCATAAATTAGGTAACCGGATAAATCTACTGCAACAGGATTAGGGTTATAGATTTCAATCCAATCGAAATCCGGGTCGGCACCACGTGAGAAAATTTCATTTAATACAACTGGAACAATAGTCACGTTTCCGGTTCCGTTTGTAACGCCTTTAGTGGTTGGAGTAATAATTTCCCAGTTACCTGAACCATCAGGTCTTCTTCCATAAGAAGAGTCAACACCTAAAGCCGGGAAAGTAATTGTATCGATAACGGTTCCGTCAGCTTTTTCAAGCCATACTTTTTCACCGCCGCTACCTAAGCCAAAACCGGAAGCAGTTGTATCATCAACAACGATTACTAAAAATCCGGTTGCAGGAACAATAGAGCCTACAGGAAATTCTTTTTTAGGTTTACTTCCTGATTCACCACCATTATCATAAATTTTATAACCCGAAATATCTACAGCTGAAGTACCGGTATTATAAACTTCAATCCAATCCGGATTTGCAGCATCACCTCTTGAATAAACTTCATTAATTTTAATGGTTTCAACAGGGACCGGTGGTGGAGTTGGAACAATCGGGTTTGGGTCATCGCGTGTACACGACACAAAAATCAAAGGAACTATGTACAACAGAGCTAATAATATTTTTTTCATTTTTATATTCTCCTATATTTTACAATGATGCTTGGAATCTAATTTGAAGAAATGAATGGTCGTCATCACCTTTCAAGTTACCTTTTCTTGTTGCAAATTCATCAAGATTTACAATAGAGTAATTCAATTGAAATTTAATGTTTGAATTTGGATAATAATTTACACCAAACATATATTGGTTTGCATGTCCACCTTTTACGCCTGCTTTTAAGTCGTTAAGATTTGTAATAGTATAACGTGCGGCAACTTCTAAAGCTCCCCATTTTCTTTTTGGTTTTTCGATTGGACCAACTTCACCCTCATCAACATAATAATATCTGTTTTCACCTGTTAGAACAAATGCTGTCATTATATACCCACCTCTTAAATTAGCTGTAGGTAAATTTTTGAATCTTTTAATTGTTGTTCCCATCACTTCAGATTGAATGTAGAAAGGACCATTGATATACATTAATTCCGTTCCATATCGAGTATAATAGTTAACTTCAGGAATATCACCTGTGTGCAAGAATTTCGGATTAAACACATAAGATTCAGTTCTTGCACTAATCTCTATTGTATTAGCTCTTAATTCAGATGTAACATCAGGAATTTTATAAGAACCGGCTAAACCGAAGTGGAAATTATGTCCAAATTTATTTAGTGGAGCAATTGAGGCTCGTAAATTAGTCGACATAGTTTCATCTCGTTGACCTTTGTCAATACGTGTTGCAGGTTCGTGTCCCATAATAGCACCTGTCATTTGATACCAATCTGACCAATATCTAACAGAGGCCCCAATTCTTCTTCCCATAGGTAGGGCGCTTGAAATCGAAGATCTCTCAAGAAAGGTTAACAATCTTGAGCTATTCAATCTTTCCATACCGAATGGCTCTTTAAAATGTCCGACCATAAATGACATATTTACATTTGGAACGTTGTACTTAATCCACATATCTCTCAATTCGGTTTGAGGTTTTGTATCTACTTGTTCAGCAAAATCGATATCGACTTCTGCTTCCCAATCGCGATGCAATACTGCTTTCATCGCAAATGTAAGTCTTCTAAAGTGAAATCCATTGCTCATAGCATTTTTGTTTTCGAAATACATGGCTCCATCCATTTGTATACGAGAATCGAACCACCATCTGAAGTCACCGTCTTCGGATTCAAAGACTAACTTCCCGTTCTTAACTTCAGCGCCAAGTGGTACTTTACTGTCTCCTCCGGGAATCTTTGCATCTTGTGCATAGAGTGTTGAAGAGATTAACAGTAATACGGCAAATTGGCATAGAATCACTGCGTACTTGATTGATTTCATATTATCACCCTTTTATTTTGTTTAGTGTTTTATTGGATTTTTTTTTATTTACTTCTTCTTGATTAACCCTAAAAATTTCTTCAATAAGTTGAATTTTTTCTTTAAGTATTTTATCGTGTAATCTATCGCCGTTAACAAACCACTCTGATAGATTTTCGGATATATATTTTTCAAAATCTATTTTATGACTGAAAGCTTTTCCATGAAGCTTTTTAAGTTCTGAAATTTCATCTTCATTAAATTTTTCAAAATCTATTTTTTCGTTGATGACTGCAGAATCAACCTTAAAGCTATCTACTATAGCATAATTAAAAATCAAAAATAAATCTTGATTCTGAAATTCTTTTCTATCCATCAATTCGTTTCGAAAAACTTTTTTATTGTTAAATCTGATTCCAACCATATCGAGAATTGGAGAAGTATCAACGCCATCAGCCTCCAATTTTGCAACAACAGATTTTGTTATCTGATGAGGCACTTGATTTATTATTTTTTGTTCAAATACATTTTGTACAAAAAATAATAGAACAAAGGATAGTATCCCTGCTGTCAACGGTGCAATTACCCAACCAACACTAATTTTACCAAATACTTTAAAATTAATTGATTGTGGGTCTTTAGCTAATCCAACCCCGATTACTGCCCCTATAAATGATTGAGTAGCTGATAGTGGAACTAATGGAATGGAAGGGAGTCCCTGTTCAAGTAAAAATCTTTCTAATCCCTGTGATGTAAATAGAGTTAAAACAAAAAATTCGGCAAACACAACTGCAAATCCGGTAATAGGGGAAATTTTATATAAATCATTTCCCACGGTTTTCATTACATTATGTCCATAAGTAATAATACCAAACGCAATCGCAGTTCCGCCTAAAAAGAAAAGCTGCTCGATTCCTGTAATCGTAAAATTTTCGGTAAGCTGAATATCAACAAATGGCGAAGCTGAAGCGAACATCCCCATCACATTTGCAATATCGTTAGCTCCCATTGAATAAGATGCCAAAGCTCCGCCAATTATCAAGCCTATCCTTGTATAATTGTCAAGAGTTAGCATATGCAATTTCCATTTTAGAACAGTATTTTTTATTAACTTAAATATAAGGTAACCGAAAATACCTGCAACAATCGGACTTGCGACCCAACTCATTAAAATTTTAGTTAATGAAGCAAAATCTGTCGGAGAGCCGGTAAAAATATTCCAACCAATTATAGCCCCAACAACTGCTTGCGAAGCAGAAACCGGAAGTTGCGCTTTATTCATCCATGTGATTGAAATTCCAACCGAAAGGGCAACTGTAAAACTACCGGCAATAGCGTTAATTCCACCAAGGTTTGTCAATGTGTTGGTTGTTCCCGCTCCACTAATTACAGAACCAAGTAACGTAAAAATTCCACCAATAATTGCTGCTACTTTGAACTTAATCATCTTGGATGAAACAGCTGTTCCAAATAAGCCTACCGCATTATTTGCCCCTAAAGACCAACCTAGAAATAATCCACTGCTAATGAAAAACCAAATTGATATATCCAAGATTATTCGAACCTTTTAACTATTGCAATTGATAATCGATCACATACATCTTCTGCTTGCTCGGCAATTCTTTCAATGTGAAATGTGAAATAACGAATATGAATTTTTCTGCTAAGCTCAAAATCAGTCCTAAAGATTGTGCGTTTAATTCGCTCTGCAATTTTATTGGTTTCTTTTTTGTAAAATTGAACTTTTGTTACATAATCACGGACTGCATCAATGTTCTTGAAATAAGCCCTTATTCCGCTCACAGTGTTTTCAAGACAGGAAATCGAACTATCGGCAATATACAGAAAGTCTTGCTTCAGCTCGGGGAGTATTTCGGGAATTTCAACTGAGAACTCTAATAAGGTTTCCGTAGTAATATTTAAAACTTTATCACAACTTTCAAGAAGTCCCAAAACATCACCGCGAGCTTCCGGAATAAGAGTTCTTGAATAAAGTTTTATTTCGATGTTTCTTCTCAGGTCATCTGCTCTATCTTCAATTTTCCTTAAATCTTTAAGATGATTTTCAAATTCATCCATCTGACCATCTGTGTAGCATTTAATACCAAGCTTAAAAATCAATCCCCCTTTGATTACTAAATCAAGGTATTCATCCATTTCGGATTCAAGTTTTTTTGTTTTCTTAAAGAATAAAGACATTTAGACCTCTAACTAAAAATTTCAACAATAAAAATAAAAATTAAAATAAACCAAAAACACCATGCGGTGTAATACCTAAATATCTGAACCATGTTTCGCCTGCTATTATCATTAATAACCAGGCAATCGTCATTATTGTAATACCAAATTTAAAAGTGTCTGTTAAACTGTATTTATCGGTTTCATACAATAATGCCGCAGGTTTACTATTAAATGGAAGCACATAAACATGCTCAATCATAAAAGCAACGGGGAGTGCTAAACTTAAAGGTTCAAATCCAAAACGATTTGCTATACCGATTGTTATTGGAATAAAAATCATGGCGCGCATTGTTTTTGATTGAAAGAGTAGTGCGCTGTAAGTCATAGCGGCTGTTAAGAAAAGATATAAAACCCAGAAATGAGATTCATTCCCAATTCCTAATTGATTAAACAGAGCATTTACAGTAATTGAGGGGAGGTCTGTTTCATCAAGACCTGCACCAAGTGCATAAGCTCCCGCAGAAAATATCATTAAGTGCCATGGAACATCAACATCATTCCATTTAACAATTCCAACTCTCGGTAGAAGGGCAATAATAGCACCGATAAACGCAACTGCTGTTGCACTTATTCCATGGACGCTATCCGTCGCCCACATTCCTAAAATCACAATAAAAATAATTGCTGATTTAACTTCATTGAAATTCATTTTCCCGAGTTTATTATATTCCTCTTTCAGTCTTTCCATTCCACCTTCGATTTGAGGAAGACGTTCTTCAGGTTTAAGAGGAAAGAAGATTTTCATTGCAACTAAATAGCCGATAAACATAAGCGAAAGCATTATCGGTAACATCGCAACCATCCAATCAGAAAAGAAAATATTCCCTCCGATTGCTCCTGTAATTAATGCAGCCGCCAGTAAATTTGCTCCGGAGCCGGTTACAAAGGCTCCGGCGCCTAAATTGATATTCAACAAGTTCTGAAGAACAATACTTCTTCCGAAATTATTTTTCTTCCCTTCAGTTGAACCGTAAATGGCTGCAATTACCATAAAAATTGGGAGTAGAATTGCTGCTTTTGCTGTTGTTGCTGAAATGAAAGCCGACAATACCAAATTTATAACAATGAAAGTTATAAAAATGGTACTCGCATTTTTTCCGAATTTAATTATCAACCATAAAGCGGCTCTTTTAGCTAATCCCGTTGCAACAAGCATACTTGCCAAAACAAATGACATTATGTTTAACCACATTACAGGATGCCCTAATTGAGCGTAAGCATTCTTTTCAGTTAAAACACCGGTTAGAACTAAACTGATAATCACCATTAGTGATGTTAGGTAATTTGGGATTGCCTGAGTCATCCAGAGAATTATCGATGCAATAAATATTGCTAACATATATCGATTATTCTGAATAAAAAGCTCTAACCCGATTTTTTCAAATGATTTTTTTGCTGTTTGCGAAACTATTTCTGCAAAAGTGATTGATTCCAAATATGGGATTTTAACTGCAAATGCAATCAGTATGAATGCCGCTAAGGCTAAAATAGGTCCAACAATTGCTAACCATTTTTCAAAAGCTGATTTTTCTCTTTTGGGGAGTTTTTCAACCCGATAATTATGCATATCCAGCGGATCAAATTGAGTCATAAAATCTTTCGGAATTGTGAATTATCTTTTTATTACCATTTTGTAAAAGGATTTTTCATTAGCATTGAGTTGTAATATTTTACATCTCCGGTAACTTCTTCACCTAACCAACTTGGTTTTTCAAATTTTTCATCTTCAGATGAAAGTTCAAGTTCGGCTACGGTAAGTCCTTCATTTTCACCATAGAACTCATCTACTTCAAAAGTATGTTCACCGGATACAACTAAGTATCTTGTTTTATCAATTACACCCGGTTCACAAATTTTCATTAAATCTTCAGCTTCTTGAGTTGGGATTTCTTTTTCCCATTCAAACCTTGTAGCACCCGAATCATTACCGATTCCTTTAATTGTGATAAACCCTTTATCACCTTTAACACGAACTCTAACGGTTCTTTCGGGAACAGAAGAGAGATAACCTTGTGTAATTCTAGTACTCTTGGTTGCTAAACTTTTAAATTCCCCGGTAACTAAAAACTTACGTTCGATTTCTTTACTCATCCGATTTCTCCTATTTCATTCCGACTAGATTTTTAAGTCCGCGCAGATAATTAATGTTTGGGAATTGATCTAAGGCTAATTCTCTTACGGTTTTAATTACTAATTCAGGGTCTTCCATCTCGACTGCTGCTGTTTTAATAACTTTACCGTCAACAGTAACTTCTGCAATTTCAACAATGGTATTATTAATTGTAAATCCTGTTCTCTTTTTGTGAACATTAACAGCTTTTAACATTGATGAAGGTTTTATAACTTCTTCAATATATTGTTCGAAGGTATATTCGGTTCTTTCGAATTTTGGAAGAGCTACTTTGAAGCATTTGAAAACTTTTTCTATTTCACTAACAGGTAGAGGGAAAGTCCCTTTCATAATCGGTAGCCATTGTTCAAGACGATCTTCATTCACTTGCTGAAGAGTTTTGATGTCCATTAAATCGTCACGAACTTTTGTGTTATCCATACTTACTTCAGAAAGGATGTAAACTTCATCACTTTCGCGAGTTTTTCCTTCGGGGTGCTTTCTGATATTTTCCTCAGCAGTCCCTAAATCGTTAGTAAATGTTCTCCATTCCCAGCGTGGAATTATTTCGCCCATTGTAGTACCCTTTTTATTTTGTGAATATTTTCCCCTTTTTCTGTCTATTTATATGCCAAAATAATTTTAATGATGCGAAGTGAAATTGTCGTTTTTTTCAATAGATTTTTGTTAATTTTCTATTCGACGATTGAAATATTGACGACATTTCGACGAATTGACGATTTTTCGTTCTCGCTGTGTCGATACTACGTCATTACGCGGCGATTTAACGTTCATTACCGTAAATAAATTGAGAAAAGAGATTGATTTTTTTTGGTCACATATTTGATTCAACAGACCTTATGAAAATATTTACAAAAAAATATCGACTGCCGGTTACGTTTTTGACAATCTCATTTCTAACTGTTTTTACATTTTTTTTCTACTTTCATGTGATGGATATTTCAGTTCCCTTTGCGGAGATTGCTCCTGATGAAAGTAACCCCTTTACCGCTGAACAAAAAGAGATTATTTATATCGGAATTATATCGAGATATCCCCCTGAAATAATTTATAAAGGCTATCAACCAATTATGGATTATTTAAACAGCTCGACAAACTATAGCTTTGAATTGAAACTCAGCAGTACATATCAAGAAACAGTTGAGCAACTTGTTAATAATGAAGTAGCAGGAGCTTTTTTAGGAACTTACCTTTATATCAGAGCTCACGAACAATACGGAGTTAAGTGCATATTAAAACCGCTTAACGAAAACAATGAACCTTATTCTAGTTCTGCAGTAATCGTAAAATCCGGTAGTAGTATAAAATCAATCTCCGATTTAAAGGGGAAAAAACTGGCATTACCCTCTTCAGAATCTTTTTCAGGGAAATGGCTCACAGATTCCGAACTTGCTCAATATGGTCTTTCTGTGGCTGACCTTGATACCATAAATTATTTTGATCATCATCAAAATGTTATATATCAAGTATTAAAAGGGATGTATGATGTCGGAGTTGTCAAAGAACGAGTAGCTAAAGCCTATGAGAAAAAAGGGATAAGAATAATTAGAAATTCGGAAAAAATCCCGGGTCCACCGTTTGTTGTTCCTAAAAATGCCGACCCAATTATTACTAAAACAATTAAAGAAGCATTCTTGAAAATTGATTTAAAGAACGAAACCCACCGAAAGTTACTCCAAAGTTGGGATAGTGAATATTCATTCGGATTTGTTGAAGCAGATGATTCTGATTTTAATCAACTTAGAAAAATTTTGCGTCTAAACGGAAGGGTAAAATGACAATCCCTTCAAAATACCGAGTAAGTTTAAAGCAGAAAATGATTTTCATCATTGGTGGAATTACCGCAGTAATGATGGCAGTAATTTCTTTATCTATTTTAATTTACTGGCGCGGTATAATTATTAATGCACATCAGCAAAAAGCAAAAGCTGTAACTATCGCTTTTTCATCGCCGATTATTAACGCAATTATTTATGGGCAAAATAAAAATTCCTCTTCAGACAATCTTCTTGAAACTCACATCAAGGATTTAATTGATAAAGTTGATGAAATCAAAAGTGTTGCCGTGATAAATCACAAAGGAGTTGTGATTGCGCATAGTAATTTTGCATACTATAATTCAACTCTTTCTGATAGCCGAACGAAAAAACTTCTTACTACCGATAAAATAATTACAGCTGTTTATAAGCATAATGAATATGGTTGGATTACGGAAACCGTTTCACCGTTAAGAATCGGCGCAAAAAATCTTGGCATCTTGAAAATTTCTTTCGACACTGAAATTATTCGTGAAGAAATTTCAAGCGTATTTTTCTTATTGCTCACACTTACTTCATTATTGATTGGGGCTACTATTCTTGTCCTATACTTAATAATCGGACGATTAACTGATTCACTTCGAAAACTAATCGAAGCCATGGACAAAACTGATTTCGAAAAACCCGCAAACTTTCCGCTACCTAAACGAAATGATGAAATAGGATTTTTAGTTGAACGATTTGAAAATTTACAGTATAGACTTCAAGTTTCGAAGAGTAAACTTGTAGAAGCTCAAAAGCAAGTATATCATGCAGAAAAACTTGCATCAATTGGAAGACTTGCTTCAGGGGTTGCTCACGAAATCAATAATCCGTTAAACGGGCTGCGAAGTTGTTTGTATGCAATTAAAAAAGAACCGAATAATCATGAGCAGAGTACCGAGTACATCAACTTAATGGATGAAGGTATTACTTATATAGAAAATGTAATTCAGAAATTACTTGGTTTTGCACGCCAAAAATCAAAAGAGATTGAACCCGTCAACTTAAATGAAATTATTTCCAAAGTTATTCTTTTACTTGAATACAAATTAAGGCAGAAACAGATAGATTTTTCTTTTAATCAACACGACCCCCTTCCCCTTATAAAAGTTGACCCATTATTAATCCAAGAAGTTATTATGAACTTAATGATTAATAGCCTAGATGCTGTTTCAAATAATGGTAAAATCATAATTACAACCTCAGCAAAAGATAACGGGTTGGTTCTCTCGATTAAAGATAACGGAATTGGAATTTCTGCAGAGCATTCAGATTATATATTCGACCCATTTTTCACTACAAAAGATGAAGGGGAGGGAACAGGCTTAGGGCTTTCGGTAAGTCTTGGAATCATAGAAGCACACGGTGGGTCGATAAAAGTTAAAAGCATTCCAAATCAAGAAACAGAATTTACTGTTTATCTACCTATAGAGGAATCAAAATGAGAGTACTTCTTTTAGAAGATGAAAAAATTACGCGCATCAGTTTAACAAATACACTTAGACAAGAAGGTTTTACAGTTGAAAGTAGTGGTGATGGTATTGAAGGTGTAAATCTATTTTCCGTTGACCCTTTTGATGTTGTCATCACCGACTTAAGACTCCCCGGAATGAATGGCATTGATGTTCTACGTCAAGTTAAACAGAAAAAACCCGATACAACCGTTATCATTATTACAGCATACGCAACGGTAGAAACCGCAGTTGAAGCTCTTAAGCTGGGCGCTTACGATTACTTAACAAAACCTTTTTCTCCCGATAGGGTCATTGCTCTGCTCCAAAATATCAAGAGAATGAAATCTATAATAGAGGAGAATGCAAAATTAAAATTGCAAGTTGAAGCTTTAGCAGGTTCAAACATAATTGCCGGCTCACCAACTATGAAAAAATTTCTAGAGACTATAAAAGTCGTTTCCCCATACGATTACACCGTCCTTATTGAAGGTGAAAGTGGTACAGGCAAAGAAATGACTGCAAGAGAAATTCATCGAATGAGCAATCGGGCATCAAATCCATTTATACCGATTAACTGTGCAGTTATTCCCGAAAGTTTGCTTGAATCTGAACTGTTCGGACATGAAAAGGGAGCCTTTACAAATGCGGTTAAACGGCATATCGGTTATTTCGAAAGAGCAAATAAAGGAACTCTTTTCATTGATGATATTGATGACTTTCCTATTTCGTTGCAAGTTAAACTGCTCCGGGTTTTACAAGAGCAAGAATTTGTAAGAGTAGGCGGTACAGAAAGTATTTCGGTTGATGTAAGAATTGTCTGTGCTACAAAGGTCGACTTAAAAGAAAAAGTTATTGCAAAACTTTTTAGAGAAGACTTATATTATCGGCTTAATATCATTCCCCTAAAAATTCCACCCCTTCGAAATAGAAAAGAAGATATTCCCGATTTAATTAATCATTTTCTTAAAAAGTATGGTGAGGGGGATAATCCCGACTTTGTTAGCAAGGAATTGCTTAATCAATTGATGGAGTATAATTGGCCCGGAAACGTTAGGGAATTAGAAAACATCGTTAAAAGAATTATTGCCATGTCTGCCACCGGAGCAGGTTTAGAGTTACTATTTAACGAAGCCGGCTATAGTGTTAAGCATGAAGAAAATAATAAAGTAATTTCTACTGACTATCCCCCGTTCGAAGAATTTATTTTAGATAAAGAGAAAGAAATTATCAAATGGGCGCTGACAAAGGCTGAAAACAATATAAGTCAAGCAGCCAAAATTTTGAAACTTCCCAGAACTACATTAAAAAGTAAATTGGATAGAATAGAACTTAGTTGAATTAATAAAGTTTCATCATAAAAAAAGGGTTGTTCCGATAACAAAATCAGACCAACCCTTTTAATTTTTTGAATAAGATTATTTAACCGGCACTTTTGTATAACTCTCTCGATAATTCTCAAATTCCGTAATGCTCTCCATCAGCCAATCAACTGCGAGTTGATTTGCTTTGGCAATACTTTTCAACCAATTCAGCTCTTTTTCACAAAGTTCATTATCTGAGTAAGCAAGCTCCAACCCATCTTTAATAAACAATTTGGCTATTGACGGATTAGAAAATTTAATTGGTTCTTCAGTAATATATTTGTTACTCATTAGATATTTCAGAGTGTCTTCATAAAAGTCTTTACTGAAACCAAGTCTGTTAGCAACATTTCTGATTACTGTTTTTTCTTTTTCATCGAGGGAGTTATTTTTTCGAGCCAGTATTAATAATCCTTTCAGATATTCGCTTTTGTCCAGAAGCGTAAACATAAACCTCTCCGAAAATAATTGAGTAAATTTAGATAAAAATGCGTACCAAAAAAATCCAATAATTTCTAAGGATGCTATTTCGATTATAACGCATAAAACTTAAATTTCACTAATGCAATATTTAAGTTAGGTTATAATGAAAAATCTCTTTGCCCATACTTTGATTCTTCTATCGTTTCTCCCATTTGTTTTGCAAGCACAACCAAGGCTTTCAAAAGAGTGGGAAACTCTTTTCGAGAAATCAAGCTTTTTATCTTCTCCCTCATATAGCGAAACAATGGATTACTTTAAACGATTAGAAAATCATTCACCTTTGGCAAGAATGATTTCCATCGGTAAATCACCGCAAGGAAGAGATATCTACTCTATTATCGTATCAAAAGAAAAATACTTTACACCAATCGAAGCAAAAAAATCCGGTAAACCGATTATACTGATAACATGCGGAATTCACTCCGGCGAAATCGAAGGAAAAGATGCGGGAATGCTCCTCCTTCGGGAAATTCTTGTGACTAAAGAGAAGGAAAATTATTTAGATAATGCAATTCTACTGTTTGTCCCTATTTTCAGTGTTGACGGACATGAGCGTTCATCAAGATATAATAGAATTAATCAAAATGGTCCAACGGAAATGGGATGGCGGACAACCGCACAAAATCTGAACTTAAACCGCGATTGGGTTAAAGCCGATGCCCCCGAAATGCAAGCATTGTTAAAATTCTTTAATGAATGGCTTCCCGATTTTTTTATTGATTCGCACACTACTAACGGTGCAGATTATCAATATACAATCACATACGGCATCGAAAAATTTAGAACTCTCTACGGCGGTTTAAGCAAGGAAGTCACAACATCGTTCATCCCTTATATGGAAAAAAGAATGAATGAATCGGGATTTTTGATTGCTCCTTATGTCGGCTTTAAAGACGGTGTTTTGGAAAAAGGGATTGTCGATTGGGCTTCTCCTCCCCGCTTCTCAAACGGCTATGCGGCATATCAAAACAGAATGGGTTTGCTTGTTGAAACACACATGCTGAAACCGTTTAAAGAAAGAGTTTTTTCAACGAAAGCTATGTTCGAAATTGTTTTGGAGTATGTAAACAAAAACGCTTCGAAATTAGTTGCGTTAAATAAAGAAGCCGACGAAATGTCGATTAAAAACTTCACTGTCGATAAAGAATTTTTCCCGATTTCATTAAAGGGGACTGATGAATCCGAGCCATTCATTTTTAAGGGAATTAAATTCATAAAAGATTCAAGCGAGATTTCCGGTACAACAAGAATTACTTACACCGATGAACCTTTCGATTTGGAAATCCCTTTTTATAATAAAACCCAAGTTATTGACTCTGTTAGAGTTCCAAAAAAATATATTATTCCGAAAGAGTGGGGATTAATTGTAGATAGACTAAAACTGCATGGTGTAAAAGTCGAGAAGTTTAATAATTCGGAAGAAATCAAAGTTACACGTTACAAATTCAAAGATGTAAAGTTTCAGCAAAACCCTTACGAAGGAAGACATTTAGTTAATGCTGATTATGATAGTTTCAGCGAAACAATCAGGGTTAACCAAGGCGATTATTTTGTTTCGACCAATCAGAGAGCTATCAGAATAATCACTACAGCATTAGAGCCTAAGTCTTCCGATTCATTTTTGCGATGGGGATTTATGAATTCAATCTTCGAAAGGAAAGAATATTTTGAAGGATACGTGATGGAGAAACTTGCACCCAAAATGATTGAGGAAAATCCTGAACTCAAAATAGAATTTGAGAAGAAACTGGAAACCGATGAACAATTCAGAAAAAATCCTTATGCACGCTTAAGTTTCTTTTATGAGCGTTCACCCTATTACGATAAAAATCTTAATCTCTATCCAATAATGATAGTTGAGAATGATTAGCAAATATGCTATGTTAAAAGGTACTAATTGAATTTATATTTCGTAAGGCGGCTCCAATAATGAAACTTCGCGTTCTATCTCTACTACTGATTTTGCTCAGTTTTTCGATTCATCTTCAAGCACAAAACATAAGTAAAAACAAGTACGGATTACGAATAATCGATTCAGTTGAGGAATATCGCCAGAGTGTTGCAAAAGACTCAAACAAAATATTAGTTGATTTAGAAAAATATATTCCCGGTCTGAAAACCGATGTTAAATATTCAACAATGGATAACTTCACCAAAAGAGTACTTTATAAAGAAGCCAAAGTTTACGCAAGACTCCCGGTTGCAAAAGCTCTAAAAAATATTCAGAAAGAGTTAGAGGAATCGGGTTACGAATTAAAAATTTATGATGCTTATCGTCCTTACTCTATAACCGAAATTATGTGGGATGTGGTAAGAGATGATAGATATGCCGCCGATCCTAAAAAAGGTTCACGCCATAACAGAGGCTGTGCAATAGATTTAACAATTGTAAATAAACAATCCGGCAAAGAACTTGAAATGCCGACACCGTATGATGATTTCACAATGAAAGCTCATCACGCATACACAAAACTCCCTGATCATATTATTAAAAACCGCTCTTTACTTAAAGAAGTAATGATCAAGAACAATTTCGAACCGATAACATCAGAGTGGTGGCACTATGATTTTAAAGGTTGGAAAGCCTACGAATTAATGAATATATCATTTGAACAGCTGGAAAAAGAAACCAAGTAAATTAATTCATCTAAATCAATCGTTCATTAAATAAAGGAGAAGTTAAATGATAACTTCTATACAACTCTATTCACGGAAGAGTCTTTTCCCTTTGTTAGTTCTCTTCTATTTTTTCTCATCAAGCACTTTTGCTCAAATAAGTGAAGGTGGAACTCCTTATAGTTTCCTCAACTTACAAGTGGGACAAGATTTCCAAGCAGTTAATATGCCCGAAATCAATGTACCTCAACTTCTTGAAGAAGATGCCGTAGAACAATCAAAAGGCGTTCCGTTCAGATTTGGCTATGGCCATAGTGTTAAACTTAATCTTTCAAACTCCGGTACATGGCAGTATGTAGATAACGGAAGATTATGGCGATTAAAAATTCATGCTCGCGGTGCTACTTCAATTAATCTTATCTTCGGCTCATTTTTTATCCCTGAAGGGGGAAAATTATTTATATACGGTTTAGACGGAAAGCATGTTATCGGTGCTTTAACCGCACGTAATAATAACGAAGATAATGTTCTGGGAACAGGTATCATTCCTCGCGATGAAATTATCCTGGAATATTTTGAACCATCAGCAGTAAGTGGATTAGGAAGATTGCAAGTTGAATCGGTTATTCAAGGATATAAAGATGTATTTAAAGACTATCCTTTCTGGGAAGATTACGGCGGTTCAGGTTCATGTAACAACAACGTAAATTGCCCCGAAGGTGAACCATGGCAAAACGAAATCCGCTCAGCGGCTATGATTCTTACAGCAGGGAATACACGTTTATGCTCCGGTGCAATGATTAATAACGTTCGTCAAGATTTAACCCCTTATTTCTTAACTGCTAACCATTGTATGTCGGGCACCCCAAACACTTGGGTTATTATGTTCAATTACCAAAGCCCTACTTGCGTTAATCAAGATGGTCCATTGAACTATACAGTTAGCGGTACTACAACAATGGCAAAAAATTCCTCCTCAGATTTTGCATTGTTAAAATTGAACACTGCCCCTCCTGATAGTTATCAAGTTCATTTTGCAGGTTGGACACGCGTTAATGCACCTTCTACATCAAGCGTTGGTATTCACCACCCTGATGGCGATATTAAGAAAATTTCTTTTGATTATGAGCCTTGCGTATCAAGTGACTATACCCCTTCACCATATCTGCCTAATTCTCATTGGGAAGTTACTGCTTGGAACGATGGAACAACAGAACCCGGTTCCTCAGGCTCACCTTTGTTTGATCAAAACCATAGAATTATTGGTCAATTACATGGCGGTTGGGCTTCTTGTACAAGTATTACTCAAGATTATTACGGTAAGTTTTCTATGTCTTGGGATTATGGAACTACTCCTGCAACAAGATTAAAAGATTGGCTTGACCCTGATAACACAGGCGCACTTTTTGTAGATGGTTGGGACCCTTCAATAGGTGACCCCGATACAGTTCCTCCTACTCGAATTACCGATTTAGCAGTTGTTAATCCAACTTCAAATTCAGTAACATTGAACTGGACTTCACCCATGGATACCTCATACGGTGGAGTAAAGCAATATCAAGTTAGAATGGCATCTGCACCAATCACAGACCCGGCTGCATTTGCTAATGCTACTCCTGTAACCGGTGTCGGAACTCCAAAACCTGCAGGAACACCTGAAGTTTTAGTTGTTAGTAATTTAACTCATGCTACAAATTATTACTTTGCAATTGTTTCTCGTGATCAGTGGAATAACTATTCCTTAGTTTCAAATTCTCCGATGGGAACAACTCTTGGTGCCCCCCAAATTTCCGTAACG
>JAHBUO010000043.1 GCA_019638025.1 Ignavibacteriaceae bacterium | reverse complement strand
AGTATTAACAATGGCATCAATAATTGAAGGGGAAACTAATCTTGTCTCTGAGATGCCAAGAATAGCTGGTGTTTACTATAATCGACTGAGGATAGGGATGAAATTGCAAGCTGATCCTACTGTCCAGTATCTACAAGATAGTGGTTGGAAAAGGTTACTTTATTCAGATCTAAAGGTTGATAATCCGTATAATACATATAAATATTTGGGATTACCACCAGGCCCAATTAACAACCCCGGGAAAGAAGCAATTCTTGCTGCAATATATCCTGAGCAACATAAGTATATATTTTTTGTAGCTGATGGAACCGGTGGTCACAAATTTGCACAAACATATGCGCAACATCTTGAAAATGTTAAGGTTTACAGAAAATGGTTAAAGAATCAAAAAAAATAACAGCACTAATTTTTGTGTTGTTCCTACTTGCCGGATGCGCAAATCAGTTGCCCCCGGGCGGAGGTCCAAATGATGCAGTACCACCTGAAATTATATTTGTATATCCTGAAATTGGAACAGTAAATTTCAAAGATGATTACATTGAATTTGGTTTTTCTGAATATGTCGATAAAAGAAGTTTTAAAGAAGCACTTTTCATTTCTCCTTCAATTGATGGTGATTTAGAGTTAAGTTGGAGTTCCACATACTGTCGGATTTATTTCCCTCAGAAACTAAAAACTGATATCACATACACGATTACAATTGGAACAGATGTTGTTGATTACAACAATAAAAATAGGATGGCAGAAGCATTCAATTTAGTTTTTGCCACCGGAGAAAAGATTGATAATAGAACTATTCAAGGGAATATTTTTGCTGATAAGCCGGATGGCGTGATGCTGTTTGCTTATCGTATCGATGAAAGAGATACTATTAATCCATCTAAAAATAAACCTGATTATGTCTCTCAATCCGGTGAGTTTGGGCAATATTCAATTGCCGGATTGGCACAAGGTAATTATCGAGTGTTTGCAGTTAAAGATGAATTTAAAGATTTTCTTTTTCAATCTGAACAAGACTTAATCGGTATCCCCTCACATGATGTTTATCTTGCTGCCGAAGATACTCTCTTCTCCGGACTTAATTTTCAACTAACTAAAATAGATACTATAAAACCGAGATTATTATCTGCGATAATGACAGATAGAAATCATATTCTCATTAATTTTAGTGAAGAAATAAATTTACAAGAATTAAAGTCAGATAATTTTTATTTGGTTGATTCCACAAATCAGCTAAATATTAAGTTGAGTAGATTATTTAAGGGAAGAGTTAAGCCTACCGAACTTGTTTTAACACTCACTGATTCAATCGTTTATGAAAATAGAATATTTCTCCATGCAGAAAAATTTCGTGATATAAATGGAAACGTTAATGAATATGATTATGCTGAACTTACCACTAATGATTTACCTGATACAACTTCGATTAATTTGTTAAGAGTTGTTCCGGAAAGAGGAAATGATCAAGTAGATTTTCTGAATGCAAAAATTCTATTCTCTTTTGATGATGCTTTTGATATTGAAATTGCAAAAAAAGGAATTAGTTTTACTGATACATCAAAAAATGAGATAGAATTTAATCTTGAAAAAATTGATGATGCTTCTTTCCATCTTATGCCTGCTCAAAAACTTAAACCACAAACTTACTATAGAATATTTGTTGACTTAAATTTCTTTTTAGACGATGCGCAAAATTCGTTAGACTCTATTTATCAGTATGGATTTAAAACTTTTAATGGACAAGATTTTACAGCACTCTCGGGTAAAATAGTTAATATTGATTTATCTAAAAATCCAATCCTCATTTTGGAAGAAAAAGGTAGTCGTACGAATAAATATGAACTTAAACCCAAATCAGAAAAATTTGAATTCAATAGAGTAAAACCAGGGGAGTATAAGATTTCGTGTTATTATGATACTAACGAAGATGGTAAATATTCTTATGGGTTTCCGTTTCCGTATGAACCGGCTGAGATGTTCTTTGTTTCCACCGCTGACCTAACATTGCCACCACGATGGGCGGTGACTGATTTTGAGTTTATATTAAAATAAAGGGGGAGTTAACCCCTTTACTTTATTTATATAAATAATACTTGCTAACTATAGTTCTAAAAGTCTCAATATCTTTGTTCAGATAATCCTTTATATCTTCAAATTTCATACGTTTAGTAAACAATTCACGAATTTTTGAAGTACCACAAACCTTATCAAACATGCTTAATCTCGATTTGTGTGCCAACTCGAATGGATTTTTATCTGGGTACAAATCGTTATGGACTTCCATGAAGACAAATTGCAAACTCATTAAATTAACTTTTCTAAAATCTGTTATAAAAAGTTGTACTCCATGCAAAGTTTTTTCCTTTGAAGCAGCATAGTAAGGTTTGAAAGTTATCGGTCGAAAAATAACACCATCGAAATTTAAGGTGTTTAATCTCTGTGCAATCAACTCTCCATCAATCCATTCAGCTGCAAAAGTTTGAAATGGAATAGTGTAACCTACTCCTTCAGAAATTACACCTAATTCTCCCAATATTCCGGTAGAGACGTAATATTCAGCTGATTCTTTATATGGAATGTGCGGTGATGTTAGTACCCAAGGTAATTGGGTATCTGAGAAAGTCATATCTCTATTCCAACCTTCCATGGAAACTACTGTTAATTCACATTTTACCTCATTCTTTAACATCTTTTCGTTGTTGAGTAAGAGTGCAAATTCTCCAATTGTTAAACCGTGTACATAAGGAACATTAAACTGACTAACAAAGGAGTAATAACCATCCTCAACAAGATTTCCTTCGATTTTATTTCCACCCAAAGGATTGGGTCTATCTAATACTACAAATTCTTTATTGAATTCAGCCGCAGCCTCCATTGCTAAACCGAGAGTACTGATATATGTATATGATCTGCATCCGATATCTTGAATATCAAAAACCAAAACATCAATATCTTTTAGCATTTCCTCAGTTGGTTTTCTTGTTTTTCCGTATAGTGAATAGACCGGGATATTCGTTCTTTTATCGGTGTATGTTGAGACTTCATCACCGGCGGAATAATCTCCGCGAACCCCGTGCTCGGGTCCATAAAGTGCAGTAAGAATAAAATCTTTACTCTCGAAAAAAATATCAATTGTTGATTTTAATTTTCTATCAACACCGGTCGGATTTGTAATTAACCCGACGCGCTTTCCTCGCAGAACATCAAAATTTTTTTCAGCAAGTACTTCGATGCCGGTCTTTACGGTTTGTGGGAAAATTGTAAAACTAATCAAAATTATTAAAGCTATCAGTGAGTTTTTCATTGTGTTAACTTAATGATTTAATTATTTCTGAAATTTTATTATTTACAGTTTCTTTAACGGAAATATACTTCTGATTGGAATCTGAAAGTAACTCAATTGCTTTTTGTTTGTTGTTGAGTGATGAGCAGTTTATGATGACATTTAAATAAGCCCCTTCACAAGCTGTATTAATAATACTGAGGGCAACTCCAACATCCGAAAGTGAGTTTTGATTTCCAATTTCACTAATTCGTACAAGATTACCGACTAGTTGGTTACATCTCTCTATTACTTCGGCAGGGATTAATGCAGCTCCAAAAGTTGCTTTTTCGATTTCTTCGGAACGAATTTGTTTCTCCTCATCAGATTCTTTTGGCAATTTGAAGGCTTCCATTACTTTATCAAAAGCTTCATTATCCTGATTGGCAAGTTTTACGAAAACTTCTTTGTACTCACCAAATAGAGCCACGAGATTTTTAACTTCTTCTTCAACACTTAGGTACTTCTTTTTCCCAATTGTTAAATTGCAAACCATCATCCCAAGTGAAGATGATAGCACTCCGCAAAGTGCAGCAACATTTCCACCGCCGGGGGTCGGGGAGTTTGATGACAATTCATCTAAGTAAGTTTTTAAACTTGATTCTAAATTCATTTTTACCTCGTTAAGTTAAATCATGTAATCGATGATTTTTTCGTTTTTGATGAATGGATTAAGAGTACTCAATCCTAATTTTTCAATGGCGAGCTCTACTAAGGAATCTTCATCACTATATTTCCCTCCGGAATAATAGTTGCCGGCTTGCAATAATGCTTCGAGTGGAACTAAACCAACAATTTCACTTCCGTTTACATCAACACCCCATTTTTTAGCTTCCTCTTTTGCAGCTTCATAAGCAACATGAATTGGTGTAGTTTGATAATTAGTTAGGTTCATAGATACTTGGGTAATTCCATATTTCTCTAATTTTACTCCCATTCCTTTTACTGCTTTAAGTTTCCCGATTTCTCTAACTGTTTCTCCATTAAGTTTAACAATTTTGCCATCTGCATCACGTTTAGGTCTACCGGATTCTCTTAATACCTCCGCAATTTCTTTTGAGAAATTTACGTCAGTGGAGTTTATGTTAACATTATACGCAACTAAAAAGAATCTTGCTCCGGTCACTAAAGCTCCAAGTTTTTCATTAAACTCCGGATTACCAAAGTCCGGTGCCCAATCAGAGTTAAGAAGTTTTTCTTTTAGACCCTCGTATTCACCTTTACGAATATCTGAAAGATTTCTTCGAGTTGGAAATTTAGCGGCTTCCTCATAAAGATAGACCGGCAGATTTAATTCAGTCGCAATTCTCTTTCCAAACTCTTCTGAAATTGCAACACAATCATCCATTGATACATTCTTTACCGGCACAAATGGAACAACATCAATTGCACCCAATCTAGGGTGTTCACCTTTATGACTTCTCATATCTATATTTTCAGAAGCAGACTTACAAATAGAAATTGCTGCTTCAAGAATTCCTTTTTCATCTCCGGCGAGTGTCACAACAACTCTATTATAATCAGCATCGGGTTCAAGACTTAGTAATTTTGCTCCTTCAATTGATTTTACTGATTCTTTAAGGAGTTCAAAAGTTGATTCGTTTTTACCTTCGCTAAAGTTTGGGACACATTCTATTATTTTCATAATTCTCCATTTTTCTTATAAATTGTTTTTCCTTTTTTTATTGTCTGCGAACAAAGATTTGTCCCAACATTATAAATTATTTCTGAATAATCCTGAATGTCGAATATAGCAAAGTCTGCATATTTGTTTATTTCGATGCTTCCGGCTTTTGTATTCAAATCCAAAGCCTTTGCTGAATTTATAGTATAAGCTGAAATAATTTCCTCAAAATTCATTCGCATATTTACAGCAGCTAAATTCATAATTAAACTTAAGTTTGAAATATGAGAAGAGCCAGGATTATAGTCTGTAGCAAGTGCAACAATTGCATTTTTATTTATTAATTCTCTTGCAGGTGCAAATTGATAATTAAGAAAGTATGAAACTCCGGGTAATAGAACAGCGACAGTATCGGCATTTGCAAATAAATCAGAATCTTCAAGTTGTAGTACTTCCAAATGATCGACTGAGGTTGCATTAAAACCTAATGCAGTTTGAAGACCACCAATTGAATTAAACTGATCTGTGTGCAGTTTAATTTTTAAATTATGATTTGTGGCTGCTTCAAATATTTGAATAATTTCATCAACAGAGAAGGCAGTTTTTTCACAAAATCCATCGCAAAAATCGGCAAGTTTTATTTGTGAGACATATGGAATCATTCTCTGAGTAATTTCGGTTATATATTTTTGTCTGTTACTCTTGAATTCCGGTGGAACTGTGTGAGCACCAAGAAAAGTTGGAATAATCTCGATAGGGAAGACTTCCTTCAGTTTTTTAATGACATGAAGTATTTTAACTTCGGAATCAAAATTTAAACCATATCCACTCTTTATTTCTAATGAAGTAACACCTTGTTTTATAAAATTTGTTACCCTATTTGCTGCTATTTGAAAAAGCTCGTTTTCACTTGCACTACGAACAGCATTCATTGTTGAAATTATTCCACCCCCGGCAGATGCGATATCTTCATAAGATGCTCCGGCGATTTTCATTTTAAATTCATTTGCTCGTGAACCTGCAAAAACTGTATGAGTATGACACTCAACAATCCCGGGTAAAAGAGTTTTTCCAGATAAATCAATTAGTTCATCATATTCTGCATTTGAAACAGAACTATTAGGAATAATATCTTTTATGATTTCATCTTCAATAATAAGTGAATGATTTTCAAGCTGATGAACATTGCTCATTTCTGAGCCACGCTTAAAGTTTACACCATCTGTATCAACAGTTACAATTTGACTTGGATTATATAATAATCTAATCATTATAATCTAAGATGTTTATTGAATCAGAAATTACAAGTGTTGAAGAAAATCCCAATTGACGTAATTTGAAACCGAGTTCATTTGCCGAATGAACGTCTGAATAATCTCCCACTTTTACTTTATAGAAGGGGGACTCGAAATCAATATAAATGTTTTTGTTATTAGTTTTAAAGTAAACAATGCTTCTAAGGCTATCCGCTTGATTGTAATTATCAGTCGAAAGAATTTGTACTCGAAAACCCTTCGTCTTTACTCGTCTAAGTGTTTTGGATGTGATTTCATTATCAAATGTATACCAGAGATCTGAATATGTCGGTTGTTTTTCAACGTACTTTTTTATTGGAATTAATGAAGTATCGGGAGTCGTGGCATATTTCGAAAAATCAAAATCTTCGTTAGGAATGATTTCAGTTTCTGAAACTTCAATTTCTGAAAATTCTGATTTGATTTTATCTTCACTCCGAGAAAACCTGTCATCTACCGAAGCAGAGCATCCGAAAAAAAATAACAGCAAAAGCCAAAACGAACCGAGTAATTTATGGGTCATAACAAAAATGATTTTGATGTTTATCAAATATAAAAAGAAAAGAATCCTCATTCAAAAAGTTCATGTTAAAATCGTGAAATCATTGCGAGTATATTTGCGTGTAGGAAGTTTGAATAAACAATTTTTAGGAAAAGGGACAAAATTTAGTTATTTTTGCGATGTTTATTCATAATCTTTTTAGGTAAAAATGGCATCGCCCAAAAAACTGAAGATATTATTCGTTACATCAGAATTATTTCCATTCGTAAAAACCGGAGGTTTAGCAGACGTTTCAGCTGCTCTACCACAGATGTTAACTGAACTTGGTCACGAAGTTAGAATTCTTGTCCCAAAGTATGGCGCAATTGATGTTAGAAAATATAAAATTCATGATGTTGTGAGATTAAAAGATCTCTCGATAAAAATTGGAGATAAAGATGTTGTCTTTTCAGTAAAATCTTCATTCCTTCCTTCTCAGAAAGTGAGAGTGCAAATATACTTCCTTGATAACCAAGAGTACTATGGAAGCAGAAAAAGCCTTTACTCAGATCCTTTAACCGGAACTGATTACAAAGATAATGATGAGCGATTTATTCTACTAAGCAAATCCGTTTTTGAACTAATTCAAAAACTTGGATGGGTGCCCGATATTATCCATTGTAACGATTGGCAATGTGGACTTGTTCCATCAATTTTTAAAACTGCAAACCCATTGGATCCACAGCACTCAACCTTTAAGATTCTATTCACAATTCATAATTTGTCATATCAAGGTATTTTTAACAAAACTACTTATGATAAAACAGGTTTACCTGAAGAATTGAAAACTGATAAAGGTTTGCTTCATGATGGTAAATTCAATTTTATGAAATGTGGTTTAATGTATGCTGACTGCATTAATACTGTGAGTGAAGGATACGCAAAAGAAATTTTATCTGATAAAGAAATTGGCTGTGGACTAAATTCAGTACTGAATAAAAGAAAAAATAATCTCTTCGGTTTAGTGAACGGTATTGATTATTCAATCTGGAATCCTGAAACCGATAAGTTTATTCCGAAGAAATTCACATATAAAAATCTTGAGAACAAGCTTTTCAATAAACAAGTTTTGGTAGAGCGATTTGGTTTGAAGTTTGATGAATCAACTCCGGTTATTGGAATAATATCACGATTATATGATTCCAAGGGGATGGACTTAATCACCGAAAGTTTTGATGAAATGATGAAACTAAATATCCAAGTAGTGATGCTTGGGACAGGAGACAGAAAATATCATCAAGCATTCGAGAAACTTGCTAAAAAATACAATTCTAAATTTTCATGTTACTTAGGTTTTAACGATGAACTTGCCCACTTAATTGAAGCGGGGTCAGATATCTTCTTAATGCCATCGAAATATGAACCATGCGGACTTAATCAAATGTACAGTCTTGTTTATGGAACTGTCCCTCTAGTTAGAGAAACCGGCGGCTTAGCAGATACAGTCATTAAGTATTCTGAAAAAACTGAAAATGGTACCGGATTTATGTTTAAGCAATATGACTCCGCAGCATTGGTTAAAGAATTGAAAAGAGTAATAACTACATTCTCAGACAAAAAAGCTTGGTCGAAAATAGTAAAAAATGGTATGAAGACTGATTTTAGTTGGCAGTCCTCAGCTAAAAAATATATCGAATTATATAAAACTGTACTAAACGGTTAATGAAATTTTCAGCAGTTTTTCTGGATCGGGACGGCACCCTAAATGAAGATCCCGGTTACTTGGGGGATTCTGAGAAAGTTGTTCTATTCCCTGAAGTTGGCGAGGCTCTAAATATTTTGAAGAATAAATTGAACTTTAAGTTGATAGTTGTCTCTAATCAATCCGGCATTGCTCGGGGTTTAATCAGCAGAGACGATGTTATCTCGGTAAATAACAAAATAAATTCACTTCTTCATCAGTTTAGTGTTCAGATAGATGAATTTTATTTTTGCCCATTTCACCCCGAATTTAATTCTGAAGACGAATGTGCTTGCCGAAAACCATCTCCAAACATGATATTTGAAGCTGCAAAAAAACACAATATCGATTTAGCCACGTCTTATATGGTGGGAGATTCTGCTTCTGATGTTGAGTGTGGAATTAATGCAAATGTTAAAACAATTTTAGTGCTTACCGGATATGGTAAGGAACATATTTCTCTCTTGCAAAATGAAAATAAAATCCCCAATTTTGTTGCTTCAAATATGTTAGAAGCTGCTTCATTTATTAATAAAGATTTATCCGGAGTTGATTAATTTGTACAGAAAAAAAATAGTATTTATCACGGCATTGTTTTTCTCAACACTATTTTTAGTTGGATGCAGTGATGCCCCTTCTTCATTGGGAGTTGGTTTGTTGGGACCCGATTTAGCGAATGTGATAGAGTTAAATTCAGAAACTGATTCTCTTCTGCAAAATTCGACTTATTATAAAAGAGTTCTTAATTTAAGCACTGCTCAAAAATTTTTAGTAGGGCAAGCTAATGGAGTTTTAGCTAAATCCTTCGTTAGATTCAATATAAGTTTAACAAGCGATGAAAAAAGTTGGTTAGCTGTTGATAGCCTTGAAATTGTTTCGGCGATAATTTCTTTTTATCCTATTTATCAGTATGGAGATACAAACTCTTCTTTTGATATGAGCGGATATCAAATTAGGAGTGATTGGACACCGCAATCGATAAAAGCTGATAGTCTCTCGTTTTTGGATATTGATTCATCTATCTCACAGATTAATCTAATTTCATATTCTGATACTTTAATTACTTATCGATTAAGAAATGATATGGCTCTCCAATGGTTTAAAGCAGAAGCAGGATTGGATACTTCAATTAACAGAGAGTTTGGGCTATATTTAAAATCAAATTCCGGGACCAATAAAATCCTTGGCTTTCAAGCATTCTCAACTACCGCAGCAAATCAACCAAAGATTACATACATTTATGGTAAAAAAGGGAATAGTGAAGTTGATACAGTCGATTTCAAAGTACTCTCTGATGTTCATATTATTGAAGGAGATTTCCCACAAGTCTCAAATGAGAATATAATGGTTCAGAGTAGTGCAACTTATGAATCGAAAGTATTTTTTGATTTATCAAAATTACCAAAAGATGCGATAATAAATAGCGCTATACTAACACTTACTCGGGACTCGGTTGAGTCTCTGACAGGAAATAGATATACTGATGCAATATCAGTTTATGCGCTAAGTGATACCTCTGCTAATTTACCGGTATTTGATTACCTATATACAGGGAGTTTGAGTCGCTCAGGAAATACATACACAGGGTCGGTTGTTTGGTTAGTAAATAAAATGTTTAAAGAAAATAACTTGGGCTTCGGGCTCACAATTTATAATCAAGTCGAAGGTGTTGAAAGATTAGTTCTTGCAGGTAGTAATAATTCAAATTTTTCGATTAGACCTAAATTAATAATCAAGTATTCAGTAAATAAATAGGTGAATAAATTTTCGAAATGACAAAAACAAAAATTTTAGTATTATTAATACTTTTGACTTTTCAAATTGATGCTCAGGTTACATCAATATATTCTAGATACGGAATTGGGAATTTAGAATATTCAGGTTCAGCTCGAAGTATTGGTCTTGGTGGTTTAGGTATAACCCTCGAAGATAAAGATTTTATTAATTCTGTAAATCCTGCCGGATGGTCTAATATTTCATTGACTCGAGTTGAATTTGCTTCTTCCTATTTTGGAGTTGTTGCAAGTGATAATAGCAATAGTAATTACTACTCTGCAATGGATTTTAACGGATTCTCAATTGCAATTCCAGTAAGTAACCCGAATGGAGTTTCAGTTGTTCTCGGTTTACATCCTTATTCAAAGGTTAATTATAAAGCAAATTCTATTACAGCCGGAACAGGTGCTGATGATTTTAACTCTTCGTTTACAGGAGAAGGGGGACTCTCAAAGCTCTTTATCGGTTCATCTTACAGATTTCCATTTGGTTTAAGTGTTGGAGCTGAGCTTGACTATTATTTCGGTAATCTCATCTATAAAAATGAAATTTCATTTCCAAACAGTACTAATTCATCAGCTTTATTTGAAAAATCATTTAAAACAAAAGGTCTGGGGGGAACATTCGGTTTAATCTCTCCAAACTTAAATGAATATTTTAATTTCCAGGGGATTAGTAGCATTAAACTTGGAGTGACTTATTCGCTTACCGCAATGTTTAGTACCGACTCTGTTTATTTTGCAACTACATCATTTACAAAAGATACTACAGCAAATGGTATCACCGAAACGGAAATCCCTTCAAGATTTGGAATAGGTCTGGCTATAAAAGTGAACAAATATTCTTCAATTAATGTAGATTATTCTAGACAGAGTTGGTCAGAATACAGATTTGGAAATACAGTTGGAGATAATCTTCAGGATGTTAATAAATTTGGACTTGGATTTGAATATAGAGTAAATCCGGATGGAATTGATTTTGGTGACTTAGTAATTTGGCGATTAGGTTTTAGCTATGAAAATACACCGTTTAAATTTAATGGAAACTCGATTAATCAGTTAACTTTTACGGGCGGAGTCTCTTTGCCAATGGGACGGGAAAACACAATTGACCTTGGCATACTATATGCTAAACGGGGTATGAAAGACCTTGGTTTGGTAGATGAGAATATTATTGGTTTTAATTTATCATTGAGTTTTGGCGAACTCTGGTTTTTAAGACAAGAACGATAGTTATTAATAATAAATTAGGAAGTAAAAAAATTGAAAAAGTCTTTTATCTATTTTGCGCTAGTACTTGCATTAAGTATTCAAGTAAATGCAAGTTCCAAAACAATTCTTCTCGACTCAGTTAAAGTCGATCCACAAGAAGTTATTACCCAATACAGTTTATTTTCAGAGTATCATAAAAATAGAGATTTCCAGAGTGCAGTTCCTTATGGATGGAAAGTGCTCTCGATGGATCCAGTTAAGTTCAGTAAGTGGATTTATTATAAAATGGAAGATTGTTTATGGTTTTTGAGAGATTCAGCAGATGCATCCGTTGAGCAGAAAAAACTTTTGTCAGATACAACGGTTTATCTCTATAATCTAGCAATGAAACATTTTTCTGAAAATAAATCATATTTTCAGCTTCGAAAAGCTTTCATTACGGAAGTATGGCTTGATGCATCAGTAGAAACAAAAATTAAAGAATATGAACTCGCTTTTCAGTTAGATCCAAACACCGATTCATACTACTATAATAGACTTGGTCAAATCTATAAAGCAAACATGGATGGGAACGATGATTATAAATCTAAAGCTCTTGACCTTTATACTTTTCTCAGCGAAAAAGAACAAGACAATCCGGTTTGGAATAGCGAATTAGAAAGTTTAGTCGATAACATTGATCAACTGATAGATTTAGCTAAAAAGAATTGGGATTTAGACCCTGAAAATTTACAGAAAGCATGGAAATATGTTTCCTTGACGATTAAAGCCGGAGAAATGGAAAAAGCAATTGCAGGTTTAGAAATTTTAGTCGAAAAAACTCCGACAAATGTAACTTATTGGAATCAATTATCTTCACTTTATTATAAATCGGATAAAATTGACAAAGCTATCTCAGCTTATAGAGAACTTATTAAATTAGAACCTAATGCAAAAGAACATTACCTCAATTTAGGTATTGCATTAAAAGATAAAAATCAGTTGTCACAAGCACGAGTACAATTTCAGAAAGCAAGTGAAGTAGCCGGAGGATGGGGATTAGCCATCTTTTATGAAGGATTGCTTTATGAAACGGCTGCACGAGGTTGCGGATTTGAATTTATGGACAAATGCGTCTATTTATTAGCCGCTGAAACTTATAGAAGGGCTGTAAATACAGATCCTTCACTAAATCAAGCGCGTGAAAGAATATCAGCTTTAAATAATTCTATCCCGACTAAAGAAGATTACTTTTTTAGAAAACTAAAATCCGGTCAATCAGTTAAATTAGAAGGAAAGTGTTATGATTGGATTGGTAGAAGTATCACAGTTCCATAGTAGGTAATAGTATGTTTGAAAATTTGTTAAAATCAGATTCAGAAGTTGCAGAAGTACTTCGACTAGAATTAAGTCGGCAACGAAATAAATTAGAATTAATAGCCTCTGAGAATTTTGTAAGCCCAGCTGTTTTAGAAGCTGCGGGTTCAGTACTTACAAACAAGTATGCAGAAGGATATCCCGGCAAAAGATATTACGGTGGGTGCGAATACGTTGATTTAGCTGAAGACATAGCTCGTAATCGAATTAAAAAACTTTTTGATGCTGAATATGCGAACGTACAACCGCATAGCGGTTCACAGGCTAATATGGCTGTCTTTATGTCAGTGCTTAAACCCGGTGATAAGTTTATGGGATTAAATTTGGCTCACGGCGGTCACTTGACACATGGTTCTCCTGTAAATTTTTCGGGACAGTTGTATCAAGCTGTTTCTTATTCGTTGGATAAAGAGACGGGTAGGCTTAATTATGATCAAATTGAAGAAACTGCAAATAGAGAAAAACCTAAATTAATTATCACCGGCGCCAGTGCTTATTCCAGAGATTGGGATTATGCTCGGTTCAGACAAATAGCTGATTCTATTGGCGCTCTCCTAATGACTGACATGGCTCATCCTGCCGGATTAATTGCAGCAGGATTACTAAATAATCCTATCAATTATGCTCATTTTGTTACATCAACAACACATAAAACTCTAAGGGGTCCTCGAGGCGGAATTATTTTGATGGGAAAAGATTTTGAAAATCCATTCGAAATAAAAACACTAAAAGGAGATCGCCTAAAATTAATGTCAGAGATTTTAGATAGCACTGTGATGCCGGGAATTCAAGGCGGTCCTCTGATGCATGTAATTATGGCTAAAGCTGTAGCCTTTGGAGAAGCACTCACAGACTCATTCAAATTATATGTTCAGCAAGTAAAAAAGAATGCTGATACTTTGGCAAATTCATTAGTCGCTAAGAGTTATAGTATTGTGTCCGGTGGTACTGATAATCATCTGATGCTAATTGATTTGACTAACAAAAACATAACCGGCAAGCAAGCTGAAATATCTCTTGGAAAAGCTGGAATTACAGTGAACAAGAATATGGTCCCTTTCGACCAAAAAAGTCCTTTTGTTACAAGCGGTATAAGAGTTGGAACTCCTGCAATTTCTTCGAGAGGATTTAGCGAAAGTGAAATGCCGATTATTGCCGACTTCATAGATAGAGCTATAACTAATGCTGATAATGATGAGGTTTTAGCTTCAATCAGAGATGAAGTCAAATTACTCTGTGAAAACTTCCCACTTTATAAAGATATTACTCTATAAAAAATCGTGACAGAAGATAATGTTGTTAGCAACCAAAACGAGGATGAGGGTCAGGAACACGAAATGACCTTTATGGAACACCTTGAGGAATTGAGGTGGAGAATAATTTATATTGTCATCGGAGTTTTGGTAGGTGCTATTTGTTGTTTTATTTTTATTGATTTTTTAGTTGAAGAAGTTTTACTTTTGCCCGCCATTAATTCAGGAGCTCAACTTCAAAACCTAAAACCTTTCGGACAAGTTTTCCTTTATTTCCAAGTTGCAATTGTAGGTGGCTTAATTATTAGCATTCCAAATGTTTTTTTGCAGATTTGGAAATTTGTTGCACCGGCGCTTGAAACTCATGAGAAGAAATATGTTCTGGCAATTGTATCATTTTCATCACTTTGTTTTTTAACCGGAATAGTTTTTGCATATTTTATTATGCTACCACTCACAATGGATTTTGCTGCTCATTTTGGTTCAGAGACCATTAAAAATGAATTCTCAATCGATGAATATATGGCGATTATTTTTAGTGTCATGTTAGCGGCAGGATTAATTTTTGAGCTTCCAATGATTTCATTTTTTCTAACCAAATTGGGGATATTGACTCCGGATTTCATGCGAAAGTACAGAAAGCATGCAATTGTTGCAATTATGTTTTTTGCTGCATTGCTTTCACCGGGGACCGATCCGGTTTCACAAGTTGTTTTGGCGGTACCATTATTTTTCTTATATGAAATAAGTATTTTAATTTCAAAAATCACTCAGAAAAAATCTTGATTAAATCTAAATTAAACGATATATCGAAGCCGGTTAAAACTGAATTAGAAACTTTTCAGAAAATATTTAAGAGTTCTCTGAAGTCGAGTAATAACTTAGTCGATTTGGTAACAAATTACATCATCAAACAAAAAGGTAAAAAAGTACGCCCTGTACTTGTTCTACTTTCTGCAAAAGTTTGTGGTGATATTAATGAAAGAAGTTATAGAGGAGCAACTTTAGTTGAATTATTACACACTGCTACACTTGTTCACGATGATGTTGTTGATAGTGCTGACAAACGGAGGGGCTTTCCATCGATCAACGCAATTTGGAAAAATAAAATTGCAGTACTCATGGGTGACTATCTTCTGGCAAAAGGTCTAATGATTTCAGTCGAAGGTGAAGATTTCGATTTTCTAAAAAAAATTACAAATACTGTTAAGCGAATGTCTGAAGGTGAGTTACTGCAAATTCAAAAAACTCGCAAACTCGATATAGATGAAGAAACTTATTTCAAAATAATCTCAGACAAAACAGCTTCTTTAATTGAAACATGTTGTGAAATTGGTTCAATGAGCAGTTCGGACAATCCCGAACATCATCAAGCGCTTAAAGATTTCGGAAATTATCTTGGGCTGGCTTTTCAAATAAAAGATGATATCCTTGATTATGAGGGGACGGCTAAATTATTCGGTAAACCGATTGGCGGAGATATAAAAGAAAAGAAAATTACACTTCCACTTATTTATGCACTTAATAAAGTTACTCCTGTTGAAGCTAATCAAGTAAGGAAACTTGTCAAAAATAATTCGAAGAAAGATTCAGTTAAAGAAGTTATTGAGTTTGTTAAAAAAAATAATGGAATTGAATACTCACAAAAAGTTGCTTTTGATTTAGGTGAAAAAGCAAAAAATAGTCTTGCGATATTTCAAGATTCGCAGGCAAAACAATCTCTCGAAGCTTTGGTTGATTTTGTCCTTGAGAGAAATAATTAATCAAAAATTTGGAAAATCTCTCCTCAAAAATATTTTAACTCTATTCAATCCTACTATTTGGATTCTCTATATTTAAAACCTTTTAGAGGATCTCTGACCGTCAATACCGGGCAGGGTGCTTTCTGAACTACTTTGTCCGCAGTGCTACCAAATAGAATGTGTTCAACGCCTGTTCTTCCGTGAGAAGAAATCACAATAAGGTCGATATCTAATTCAATTGCCGCATCAACAATTTCAACAAACGGTTTTCCTGTTCTAATTAAAGATGATGTTTTGAATTCATCCCCGATTTCATTTTTAATTAATCGTTCGAGTTCTTCTTTTGCTGCTGAATCAACATCAATAGTTAGCGGTGGGAGCGCAACTTGTCCCATTGAAAAATCAGGCGGATATAGAATAGGTTCTACAACGTGAACGAGTATCAATTCTGAATTGAAGATTTTTGCTAAATCTTTACTAAAAGAAATAGCCGGTTTCGAATATTCAGAAAAATCTATTGGAACGAGTATTTTATTTATTGGATATACCATTTTCATCCTCCATTGTATTTTCGATTAATGAATCGTGAAGAAGAAGAAATTGATTATTTAGATGACGCAATCTTGTTATTATTATCTTTGTTATTCCGCTAAGAATTAAATTCCCTTCTTTCGGAAAATTTTGAATGTATTCATCCATATCGGGTTTGAAAATTATTGCAAGTTTACAACCGGTTGAGGCAACAGCAGATGCGGAACGGGTTTCACCATCAATGAGCGCCAGTTCCCCGAAAAAATCACCTCCCTTTAGATTTGCCAAAATTACTTTTTTTCCTTTTGGACTAAAATATTGAATTACAACTTCCCCCTCTAAAATCAAGTATAATCCGAGCCCGGGGTCACCTTGCAAAAAAATATTTTCGTTTAATGTGTATCGACGGTAATGAACAATTTCTGCTAAAGTTTTTAAACTTTTTTTACTGAGGTCTTGAAAAGGAGGGATGAGTTTTAGCAACTCCAAAAGTTCATTTGACTTAGGTTTTTGCTTAAACAAATTTGCCCAAAAGCCGCTGTGAATATCGTAATAATCTTTATTCATTAATTTTACTCATTGAAAAATTCCAATTTCTGCAACTCGCCATAATTTTTGACAAGGGAATCTATTCTCATATAATGCACGCCCGATGATAACTGAATCAATTCCTACATCAGAAAAATGCTGAACATCCATAAGTTCGTCCTTATTTCTTATTCCTCCGGAAAGAGTAACTTTTTTCCCTGTCGCAATGGCAATTTGTTTTGATAATTCAATATTTGGACCTAATAGCATCCCATTCCTTTTGACATCAGTAACAATAAATCTTTCAACGCCAATACTTTTCAGATGAAGAGCAAAATCTGTAGGTGAGACTCCTGTTAAATGCTTTCTTGCTCTTGTGACAATTTGATTATCAATTACATCCAGTGATATTGCTACTCTTGAGGGACCAAAAGCATCAAAAATATTTAGAAATTCTTTTTCATTTTCGAAAGCTAGAGTAGAGAGGACAATTCGACAAGTTCCACAATCAAAGGCTTTTTTAGCATCCTCTAATGAACGGATTCCTCCGGCATATTCGACAGGAATTATTACCGATTTACAAATTTTTTCAATTACTTTAAGGTTAATGTCACCTGTTAAACCGATAGCATCAAAATCAACCAGATGAATCATTTTTGCATTTTCAGCACGCCAAATTCTAGCCATCTCAACCGGATCATTTCCATATTCGGAACAATTTAATTCCGGAATTCCTTGAACAACCCTTACAGTTTTTCCGTTCTTAATATCGATGGATGGGATAACGAGTACGAAAGACATTTTCACCCGACTTTTATTGATTTCTTGTAGCAAATTAGTTAATGATTTAACAAAAAGAAAATAGTTCTCTTACGCTGTCGCCGAATTATTTCATCCTAAATTTTGTAAGTTTAAATTGATTTCTGATTGGATTACATTATCACTTTAAAATATCTCAATTAAGATTTATTCTTTTACAAGAACCGAAAAATATTTGGTCAAGATAATTTTATTACTTCTTCTTTCAGCGAGATTAATATTCTCTCAAAACTATGAATCAACATTTACTGTTACTGATTCAATACAGGTAAATTTAAAAAACCTATATAAACTAAATGCACTCACAATAATTCCGGGTTCCGAAATCATTAAGATTGGGTCTAAGAATATTTCTATTGAAGATTATAGTATCAATTATCACAGACTTGAATTTTCTCTTTCTGATTCACTTGAATATTCATTATTTGATACAATAATTGTATCATACAAAACAATCAAACTTTCACTCAAAAAGGAATACAGTAAAAGAGAATTACAATACAGATATGATTCTCTACTTGGAGATACTATTCGGGTATTACAACGTTCATCGGCAATAACAACAGAATCTATTTTCGGAAGTAATATTGAAAGGAGCGGTTCTATTGTCAGAGGATTTACAATCGGTACCAATAAAGATCTCTCTCTTCAAAGCGGTTTCAGATTGCAATTCTCTGGAAACTTATCTGAAGATATTGAAGTTGTTGCTGCGTTAACTGATGAAAACTCACCAATTCAACCTGAGGGAAATACTGAACGATTAGAAGATTTGGAAAAAGTTTTTATTCAGATTAAACATAAGAATGCAACCGGAATTTTTGGTGATTATGAATTAATCAAAAAAAGTGGTGAGTTTGGAGTAATTAATCGTAAGCTCCAAGGCTTGATGGGAGAGTTTAATTATGAAGGTTCTGATGCCTATTTTTCATTCGCATCTTCGAAGGGGAAATTCCATTCAAACAAAATTAATGGTGAAGATGGAGTGCAAGGTCCCTATCGTCTTTCGGGAGAAAACGGGGAAAGAGATATAATAATCATAGCCGGTACAGAAAAAGTTTTTCTTGATGGTGAAGAATTGCGTAGAGGAGAAGGAAATGATTATACTATCGATTACTCTAATGCGCAAATCACTTTTACTCCAAAGAGATTAATAACTTCAGCGAGCAGATTAAGCTTTGATTTTCAGTATACTGATAGACGATATGTTAGAAATTTTTTTGGTGCCGGAGGCTCATCATCTTTTTTCTCAAATAAATTAAAATTTTCAGTGCAATATATTAGAGAAGGTGATGATTATAGTAGTCCGATTGATATCTTACTATCAGACGAAGATAAATCGGTTTTACGAGAAGCCGGTAACAATCGAGAAAAAGCAGTTAAATCAGGAGTATCTTTTGCCGAGAAGGATTCACTTGGTTATTATCGTGGTATTTACGAGCGTGTTGATACTTTGATTAATGGTGATTCAACTGTATTCTATAAATATAATCCGGGGGATGTAAAGTCAATATATAACGTTTCTTTCACTTATGTTGGTGAGGGGCGAGGATCGTATATAAAGGAAAGTGTTGGTTATTTTAAATTTGTCGGACAATTATCCGGCAATTATCTCCCTATAATTTATTTACCGCTCCCCGAACTAAAACAATTTTCAACAGTATCAATTAATTATTCTCCCTCGCAAGACTTTAGTTTGTACTTCGATTTGGCTGGGAGTTCTTTCGATAGGAACAGGTTCTCAGAACTTAATGATAATGAAAATACAGGATTTGCTCGCAACTTTGGTTTAAAACTAAATTCATATCCTTTAAACTTATTTAACAATAATCTTGGAAAAGTTGGTATCTCGTTTAGAGAAAGATTTATTGAAGGTAGATTTACTTCCCCCGATAGATTTAACAGTATCGAATTTGAAAGAGATTACAACATCCAAGGAACAAGCTCAAAAGCGAATGAAACTTTGAGGGAAGCAGGTTTAGTATATTCACCTTTTGATGGTGCATCAATAAACTCAAACTATGGTTATATGAAACGAGGAGTTGAGTTTAAGTCAAATCGATTTAGCAACAATCTAAGTCTTACAAATCAAAGTGTCTACAACATTAATTATGTTTTCGATTATGTCTCATCCGAAAATCTTCTAATTAAAAGTGATTGGATTAGACAAAAAGGAAATTTCTTCTATACATACCAATTTCTAAAACCTGGCTTGGAATTAAATATTGAAAATAAAAAAGAGAGGATAATAAAAAGTGATTCATTGATTAACTCGAGTCTAAGGTTTTCAGAATTGAATCCTTATCTTGAAATTAATAAGCTAAGTGGTTTTAACTTTATTTATAAGTTTACATTTCGTGATGATTATTTGCCTATACTTGGTAGATTCGAAAAAGAATCAAATTCGACCGGACACATGATTGATATCGATTATAAATATAAATCAGACATTTCTTCTCAATTTAACGTTACTGTCAGAGACAAAAAGTATTCAGACTATTATAAATTAAATGGTCAGTTGGATAATCAAACTATTTTAGTGCGTTCTCAATCACGATTAAACTTTCTTGATAAATCGATTAATGGCGATTTGTTTTATGAAGTCTCAACGCAAAAAACTGCTAAACTTGAAAAAGTCTTTGTTCAAGTTCAGAAGGGGAATGGGAATTATATTTATTTAGGTGATTTGAATGGAAATGGAATTGCTGATGAATATGAGTATGAACCTACGTTATATGATGGTGAGTTTATATTGATTACTATTCCTTCAGACAAACTTTATCCTGTTATTGATTTAAAGACGAGTACGAGATGGAAAATCGAAATGGAAGAAATTATTGACGGCGATAATTTGCTTGCAACAATCGTAAAGCCATTATCAACTGAAACCGTTTTTAGAATTGAAGAGAATACACAGGAACCGGACTATAAGAAAATTTATCTACTAAACTTATCCGCATTCCAAAATGAAAAATTAACACTTCGTGGGACTAACTTTTTTCAACAAGATTTTTTCATATTTGAAAATAGTTCATCCCTCTCATTCAGATTGCGTTATTCTCAACGAAGGAGTTTAACTCAATTTGCATCCGGAACCGAGAAGGGGTTTGCAAAGGAGCGGGGAGTCAGAATTCGGTTTAGGATGATAGAAGAAATAAGCAATCTTACTGAATTTGGTGTGAACGATGATAATGTTGCTGCAATTATTACTTCAAATAGAAATAGAAAAATAAATTCCAACTTTCTCAACACCGATTTTTCCTATCGTCCACAAAGAAATATTGAAGTTGGGCTAAAACTTAAGTATTCTGAAAGTACTGATTCATATCCACAAAAACCGACAATCGTTAATTTAAATGGTCAAGGAATTCGTTTTAATTATTCATTTTCTGGATTAGGGAGACTCCGAATCGAATTAGAAAGAAACGAGTTACTCTCAAATTCCACAGAGAACTTCCTCCCATATGAACTTACCGGAGGAAATACAGTAGGAAAGAATTATTTTTGGCGAGTAAATTTTGATTATCGATTTGGATTAAATATCCAATCAACTGCGAGTTATGATGGTCGATTACAAGGAACGGGAAGAATTATTCATACTGCACGTGCAGAAGTTCGTGCTTTTTTCTGAGGAGTTATGTTAATTGATGCAAAATTAATTGAGGTTCATATTTATCGAGAGAATTGTGGGATTGAATACCTCCTACTTAAAAGAAGCCCTTCTGAGATTTACCCGCTTCTTTGGCAAATGGTGACAGGTAAAATTAAACACGATGAAAAAGCACATACTGCAGCATTAAGAGAAGTTAAAGAAGAAACAAATTTAGACATTTCTGATATTTGGGTTGTTCCAAATATCAATTCTTTTTATGATTGGACGAAAGAATACATAAGCCTTGTGCCGGTCTTCTTAGTTAAAGCTGACATGAATCAAGAAGTAAAAATCAGTGATGAACATTCTGAATTTGCATGGCTCCGATTCGAAGATGCAATAAACCGATTTGCATGGCCCGGTCAAAAGAAATCTTTGGAAATTATAGATGATTTTCTCGTAAAAGAAGCATCAGCTTTTCAGTTTAATAAAATAAAAATTTAACAAATCAAGGCATCTTGTACTGATTTTCATTTCACTTTTATATATTTTAACACATCATTTAAAACGGAGTTAACCTTGAGTCTATTAATAGTTGGATCATTAGGATTAGATACAGTTGCTACACCTTTTAGTAAAGTTGTTGATGCCCTGGGTGGGTCAGCTACGTATATTTCTTTATCGGCGAGTTATTTTACGGCACCGCTTCATTTAATTGGGGTTGTGGGAGAAGATTTCCCTAAGGAGTATATAAAGTTACTTGAAGATCATAATGTTGATTTGGGTGGATTGCAAATTGTTGAGGGAGGTAAAACTTTCCGATGGTCCGGCAAATATCATTACGACCTAAATACTAGAGATACTTTGTTAACTGAATTGAATGTTTTTGAATCATTTAACCCAATCATACCTGAGCAACTTAAGAAATCCAAATATGTGTGTCTTGGTAACATTGATCCGGTGCTTCAAATAAAGGTTCTTGATCAGCTTGATAATCCAAGATTTGTCGTATGTGATACAATGAACTATTGGATTGAAGGGAAGAAAGATGAACTCCTCAAATTACTTACTCGTGTTAATGTATTAATCATAAATGATTCCGAAGCAAGACTCCTAGCACACGAACCAAATCTTTTTAAAGCCGCTAAAATTATTCGTGAGTTGGGTGTTGAAATATTGATTATTAAAAAAGGTGAACATGGAGCACTTCTCTTTACTGAAGATATTATTTTCTCCGCTCCGGCATATCCACTTGAGATGATAAACGATCCAACCGGTGCAGGCGATTCTTTCGCAGGTGGCTTTATTGGATATCTTCATAAAACACAGGATTTAAGTGCTGAAAATATGAAACGCGCTGTTGTATACGGTAGTACAATGGCTTCTTTTTGTGTTGAAGAATTTAGTACACAAGGTCTCGAAAACATTTCTTACTTAAGAATTCAAGATCGCTTTAGAGAGTTTCAAACAATGTCTAAATTCGATGAAGAAAACTGATTATTTCTCTATCAATTTTAATGGAAGCGAAATAACATTTCTTGATCAGACTTTACTTCCGGGGGAAGAAGTTTATGTTAGTACTGAAAGTTTTGAACGAATATCTGAAGCGATAGAAAAACTTGAGATTAGAGGTGCTCCACTAATCGGGATTGCTGCTGCATATGCATTAAGTCTCTCACAAAAGCCCGAAATCAATGATTCTGTTTTTGAAAAAGCATACATAAGATTAAGTCAAACACGCCCAACCGCAGTAAATCTTTTTTGGGCTTTAGATAGAATCAAAACAAAGTTTGAAAAGCTTAAAATAGCGGAATTCACCCATACTGAATTTTATAAAGAATTAGTCGAAGAAGCTATTCTGATTCATCAAGAAGACAAACAGATGTGTTCAATGATTGCAGAGAATGGAGTTTCTTTATTCTCAAAGAAGATGACAGTCTTGACTCATTGCAATACCGGAAA
>JAHBUO010000042.1 GCA_019638025.1 Ignavibacteriaceae bacterium | reverse complement strand
ACAAAAGGTTATTTGTATTGGGTTGGAATAAATCCGAATGGCATAACAGGAGGAGTTCAGATGGAAATCCCCAAAATTTTATTTTAAAGAATCAAATGATGTTAAATAAAATCACTTTACTATTCATATTATTTGCAGGATTAATGCACAGTCAATCAAAAAACATCAAATTTGCTTCAGATGATTATTTTGATAAGCAAGTAGCTACGACCATCCAACAACTTGAACTTGATAAAGATTTTGAGGTTGGGGATGATGGTATTGAGCAGATATCATTAGCATTAATTGATTTGAATAGCGAGCAACCGATTTTATCGGGTTACAATTACGATAATTTTATTTATCCTGCCAGCGTTTATAAAATGTATGTCGCCGCTGAAGTTCTTAATCAAATATCACTTGGAGAGTACTCATTAAATACAATAAATGTTGTTAAAAGTCCGAACGATGTTGATAAATCAAAAGAAATAAAAAGTGACCCTCGTCCACTGCTACGGAACGGAGATTCTGTTACAGTTGAATATCTTTTAGATTTAATGATTACCCGAAGTGATAACACTGCCGCTAATTGTTTGATTGACATAGCAAAACGTCCTCGAATTAATGATATGATGCATTCTTATGATTGGTTTGGAAGTGAGGTCACTCGAAAATTTTTAAGTCGGAAATTTGAAGACCCGGGTTATGATACCGTTAAAAGTACTGAAACTAATGCAAGACATGCTGCCGAATTTTTATATAGAATTTATACAGGTACTCTTATCAATTATTGGGTGAGTTCTCAAATGAAATCATTTTTAGGAAGACAATTAGATAAATCAAAACTTGCTCAAGGACTTACTGGAGATGTGATGATGTATCATAAAACCGGTTGGTGGAGTTTCTGGACTCACGATGTTGCGATAATTGATAATGGTCACACAAAATATATAATTGCCTGTTTTCTTCCTCTAAAAGAAGAATTGGCTCTCCCCAAAATGCGGGAATTAGCCACTTTAATTCACAAACTGATGATAAATCGACACCACAAATAATCTTCTAAACTGTTTTGAATTTATTCCGATAATAGGGGTAAAAAAGACAGCTTTATGATGAATACAAAATTATTTTTTATACTTATGATTGCCATTGCAATTAGCGGATGTTCTACGCTTTTCAATACTACTACTGAGATAATAGAATTGAGGACAACCCCTGAAAATGCAAAAATTACTATTAACGGGAAGCGGTATGGTACTACACCGCAATACATTAACTTGCAAAGAGCAGAAAATCATCTTGTCAAATTTGAACTTGATGGTTATGAAATCTATGAAACCCAAATTACACAAAGATTATCCTACTGGCTTTGGGCAAACTCACTAAATGGATTTGTCCCAGGTCTATTGATTGACTGGTATACCGGTTCAATGTATAATCTTCTACCTGATAAAATAAATGTTGAGCTCACACCTCAAAAAGTAATTGAACCGATTAAAAAGAAATAACGCAAATTATGTTTACAGACGAACAAAAACTCGAATGGTTTGACAAAGCAGTTAGATTTCAAGTACAGGGGCTCATCTTTATAACAATGCGTTCTCGAAAGGGAGGAGTTGGGAGTTGGGTAATTGAAGATATCGGGACTAAAAAATTACTCAATTCTAATCTCGAGTGGGAAGATGACATTCCAAATCCGGAGAAAGACAAAGCATTTTTAATCAGAACTCGATATGATTTTGAAACTGCTGCAATGATGTACGAACAGTACAAAATGTTTGCGTAATAACGAAGTATAATTTTATATCATGATTGAGTACTATGTGAACACAGAATATATAAATCAAGCAAATTCGTATTTGAAAAGTATTAGTTAACATTTTTTTTTTCATACTCTAAAAATGAAATCAGTATTTCAATAATTCAACTGAAAGCATATAAATGAATATCAAGACACAAACACTCAGTTTCAAAATCACCTTTCTATTGGTAGTCACACTTTTGGCAACATCTGCAATTTTACTCACAACAAACTATTTTGAAGCAAAAAATAGGTTCCTTGAAAATCTGAGGAGTGAAGCTGACTACATTAAGAAACAATACGATTTTCAATTAAACGAAAAGCTAAAGAATTTGAGTATAGCACTTGAAATTTTGAGCAACAGTGAAGATATTCTAAAATTAGTTGAATCAGGCGATAGAGATAATTTAAGAGACAAACTCTATCCGCTCTATCTAAATAAACTTAAAAAAGAGTATGGAATCAGCCAATTTCAGTTCCACACCCCAAATAATTATTCTTTTTTTAGAGTTCATGAACCTGACCGATATGGTGATGATTTAAGTAAGTTTCGAGCAACAGTTGTAAAAGCCAATGCCGAAAAAATTCAAGTAAGTGGACTTGAGGTCGGGAAGTTTGGTGCTGGGTTAAGAAATGTTGTTCCGCTAAACTATAATGGAACTCATTTGGGGACATTAGAGTTCAGTGCTTCACTCGAATCTATTCTAGATTTTGTATCAAAAGCAGTTGGTGCTGAGTATAGCATTAGTATTTTTGAAGAAGTCTTTGCAAAAACAAACAGAGAGAAGCAGTCAAACGACTTATTAGTCGACAATCTTATTTTCTATCACTCCTCAAATCCGGAAAACTTAGAAATTTTAAAACATCATAAGGTAAGTGAAGAAATTGCGTTAGCCGAGCATTCCGATGATATGCATGTAGTATTTTCATTCCCTATTGAAGAGTTTGACGGAAGTAAAATAGGCTACTTTACAATTTTTAAAGATGTTTCTGATGTATACTCTGCAATTTGGCAAGATTTTCTGATTAAGCTTATTGTGATGTTAGTGATAACCTTTGTCGTAGCTCTATTTTTAACAACAAGATTGCGTCGAGAGCTAATAAAGCCGGTAAATAGTCTACACAAAGCTGCAATGAAAATTGCTAATGGTAACTATGATTTTAATCTCACCGTAAAAAAAGCAGATGAAATTGGGCAAGTAAGACAAGCGTTTAATGATATGATTGAAAATGTTAGAGTAAAACAGCGAGAGTTATTGGATGAAAAAGAATCTATACAAACTCGGATTAATCAAGCAGTTGCAGAAAGTGATAGACAAAAATCATATTTAACTCAAAGTGTAGCTGTACTGTTAAATGGAATGGACAAATTTGCCGATGGTGACCTCTCTGTGAAGTTGGATGTTACATCAAATGATGAGATAGGAAGACTTTATGAAGGGTTCAATAAAACTGTAGTAAATATTGGGCGATTAGTAAATCAGTTAATGGATGTAATTGAAACAATAACCCGTTCTGCTTCACAAATATCATCGGCAACTGAAGAAATTGCAGCAGGTGCAAATCAACAAAGTGCTCAAACAAATGAGGTAGCTGCTGCCGTGGAGCAAATGACAAAAACAATTTATGAAACATCTAAAAATGCTGTTACAGCATCTCAAAATGCAAAATCATCAAGTAACTCCGCTCAAACCGGAGTTAACCGAATTGCGAAGGCAAAAGAGGGAATGGGAAGAATAACAGGCTCATCAGAAGAAACAGCAAAAGTAATTAATGGACTTGCACAAAAAACAGATCAAATTGGTGAAATAGCTCAAGTTATTGATGACATCGCAGATCAAACAAATCTTTTAGCATTAAATGCGGCAATTGAAGCTGCCAGAGCCGGTGAACATGGAAGAGGTTTCGCAGTTGTAGCTGATGAAGTAAGAAAATTAGCTGAGCGAACAACAAAAGCAACAAAAGAAATTGCGGATACTATCAGAGCAATTCAGTCGGAAACTAAAAAGGCGAGCGAATCCATGCTTGATGCGAAAGATGCAGTTGTTTTAGGAAATAAATTAAACGATGAAGTTGAAGATGCATTGAAGAGTATATATGAAAGTGCTCAGCAAGTTGCAATTGAAATTGATCAAGTAGCTGCTGCAAGCGAACAACAAAGCAGTACTAGCGAAGAGATTAGTAAAAATATAGAAGCAATAAGTACTGTTACTAACGAAACTGCAAAGGGAATCCAAGAAATAGCAACTACAGCAGAAGACCTAAATTCGATGATTGAACAACTTCATTCACTTGTCAGGCAATTCAATATTGATAATACAAATAAAAGTAAACAATTGAGCGCTTACTCTAATAATAAATATTTAACTAATTAGGAGACGATTTGAAAAAATATTCCCGAATTTCAGTTGATCCCGCAATAAATGATGGGATTCCTTTTGTCAAAAGTATAAATCTTCCATTGTCAGAGTTACTCGAAAAACTTTCGGGATTATGTGACATTAATAAACTAATCGCGAATTATCCGGGCTTAGAAAAAGAGGACGTTGAACAAACTCTTCGCTTTACAGCTGAACTAATGAAGTACAAGGAACTCCCTTTATTATGTAATGAATATTTTGATTAGTATTTTCGGGGAAACTATTTCATTTTATCTAAGTTTATTTATTTACCCTCTAGCGAGTTGGATTTAGCTGTAATGAACTTTTTGGATTTTATTTATGGTTTAGTACTGGGTATTCTATTAATCGGAAATTTATTCAGTATTTTCTTGTATGTTAAGAACTACGAGAGAAAAATAAATTTTGCCTTCATACTATTGACTATTGTAGCGATTGCCGAAGTCAATACTCAACTGATATTTATGTATCAAACTAACCTTGAGCATTTTATATTTTTCCAGAAAGTTTCTAATTCGATTCAATTTCTTGGAGCAATTCCATTAATTCTTCTATTCTCAGCCTACACAAATTACTATAATAGCAAAGCAATATGGGTGATTTCAGTCTATTCAGTTATTCTTTCGGGTTTGAACCTTGTTTTCCCTTATGGTCTGTTGTTTAATGAGATTATTGGAATTAAGCAGGTTCAAATAGTTGGAAACTCAGTAATATCAGTTGCCATCGGAGAACCATCGGCTTGGAATTATAATTCACTTATCTTACTCCTTTTTATTTTGATTTACACCTTTTGGGCATTTATCAAAATCAAAAAAACAGGGAATAGAAGTAAAGCCTTCTTAATTCTATTTGTGTTTGTCTTTTTAATCGCATCCATCTTTGTTAACGTAATTTTAATTTTAAATGGAGTTAATGGCTATAGTATAATTGAAACATCATCTTACTTATTGTTTGCGATTTTGGTAACCCACCAGAATATAGACACGATTATACGTTCTGTCTCAATTAAGAAACAACTTGTCGAGAGCAAAGAGAGCTTGCAGGCTATTTTCGAAGTTAATCCATCAGCAATTTTAATTGTAGACATGCACTCAAACAAAATTTTAGAGGTAAATAAATCATTTTCAGAATTCCTTGGACTTCACACCACGCAGATTATTGGAAATAGAAATGGTTTTTGGTATAAGGATGAAAGCCTGAGAAACGAGTATGAATCAAGGTGTAGATTAGGCAAATCTTTTGAAATAGAAATTCGAGATTTATCTCTGCGGAACAAAACTTTTCTGGTCTCAACCGAAAAAATAAAATATGATTCCCAAAACTCAATAATAATCTCACTAACTGATATCACATCTCAAAAAGAAATTCAAAATAGTATCAGTGAAAATGAGATTAAGTTTAGAAGTTTATTTGATAATTCAACGGATGCTATATTTTTAATTAAGAACAAAAGGTATTTCGATTGTAATCAGAAAGCTTTAGAGTTATTTAAGGCGAGAAAAGAGGAGATAATCGGGAAAGACCCTGTCGATTTTTCACCTCAATATCAGCTCAATAATAGACTATCCTCTGACATGAGGGATGAAAATCTTAATCATTTAAAAGTCTCTAAAAGCAAAACATTTTTTTGGAAACACAAAGTAGCAAACGGTGAACTGATTGATACTGAAGTAAGTTTAACCAAAATAATTCTGAATGATGAGGAAATTATTCAAGCAATTGTTAAGGATGTAACTCAAAAGTTAAAGTCTGAAAAAGAGCTAAAAGATATTAATAAAAATTTGGGAAAGCTGAATGACATAAGTTATCGTCTTTCAACAATTAGGACCAACGAGGAACTCGAAAATTATATCCCCCGTCAACTTAAAGAAATATCCGGTGCTATTGCAGTAAGTTTTGGGATTTATGATAAAGAATCTAAGTCGATAGTGATGAAACAACTGGAAGTAGACAGTAAAATTTTTAATTTATTAAAACGTATTACTAATGTTGATTTCTCTACAATGGTAAATCCTGTCGATGATAAAATGTATTCTGAAATTACCAATCAATTAGTAGGAATTAAGACTAACTTATCAGAAGTAACATTCGGAGTTGTAAATCAATTAGCTTCAAAAATTATTCAATCGACACTAAGAATTGATAGATTTTTAGGTATTGCATATTTATATCGTGGTGAATTATTTGGCACATCTGTCTTAGCAATTCGAATTGGTGATCCAACTCCAAACGAGGAATTACTTAAATCCATCGCATCTATTACTGGGGTAACTTTACGCAGAATCGAAATTGAACGAAATCTATCTCAGAGCGAATCACTCTACAGGACTTTGCTGGAAGGTATGAATGAAGTTGTTATGCAAGTTGATAATGATGACCGGATTCTCTATGTCAATAATCGATTTGTAGAAATATTCGGTTATTCGAAGGAAGAAGTAATTGGCAAAATAGGATATGAGTTATTGCTTGATCCGGAAAATTATGGTAGGATCAAAAGTATGAATTTAGAGAGATATAATTTAATTGGAAGTATGAGATACTCGGTAAATATGGGGTGATGCTGTAAGTTATTAATATAAAATAAGATATAGCCTCTAAGTGGTTATAAAAGGGGTTGAGATATGCTGCCAAATATTGCCAAATGCTTCCAGATTAATGCGCTTACCGCCGGATTGTTAAAACATGCGAAAAAACATTAAATTAACAATAAATATGGTTTAAAGAGCTTTTAGAGGAGCATCACGATCTATTTGAAAGTTCCAACCTTTTAGGGTTTTATATGCTTTTTTGTTCCCACCTTTTAAAAAGGTAGGAACAAACTTTAAAAGGTGGGAACAAAATGGAGTTTACTCTCCCGGAGGAGTAGTCAATTTATTTATCTTGGCTATTAACTCACGCAACGCTTTAATCTCTTTTTTTAGGTGAATGTTCTCTTGTAAAGTGGTTGAATCGTAACAGGCTTTTACCTCCCCAGTTTTATTATCCTCTGACTCTGAGAGTAGCCAATTAATATCACATCCAAGATTGTGTAGCTTTACAAAGAAATCCATACCTGGGCGACTCACATCATTCACATATTGAGAGAGATGTCCAACCGACATATTGAGAGCTTCACCTAAATTGGTTAAGCTTCCATAATTCTGCTTTGCAAACTGTTTTAACTTATCACCAAAAGACAATCTTCACACCTTTGTGAATATAGTTATTGCTATAAAAAATATACTTGACTTATTTATAGAAATTACTATATATTTGCATTGTTAAAAAACTGTAACATTATTTTAATAAAAATAGCACTTATGACACAGACCTATAAAAAGAAATTAAAGTTATTCAATAAATCTGAAATCGCACGGGAGCTTAAATTATCTCCTCAGTATATATCAATGATCCTTTCGGGGAAGAGAAAAGCACCAGCAGTACGTAAACGGATTAGTAACATGCTAAAAGGATATTTGAAAGCATCATAGTTATGATACACCTTGAGCCGCAAAATTACAACATAAAGTGTGATAAATCTATTAAAATTTTGAGGGAGATTTTTAATGGCTAAATATGAGTCGTTAAAAAGTGAATTATATAAGACTGTTCATCGAAATAAGAAATCGATACAGCAGATTGCGGATGAGACCGGAATAAGTGCAAATTATCTTTATAGATCCGGTTTGCCATTGGAGAATTCCGGAGTGAAGTTCCCGATTGAGTATTTAATACCGTTAATGAAGAGTACCAGTGATTATTCTATATTGAACCACTTATCAAAAGTGTGTGGCTTTCTGCTTGTTAAGATGCCAAGATATAAGAATACTAAAGTTGATGATATTGAGATAGTAGACCAATATCAAAATGCTACGGTTTCGACATTAAAGAAATTGAAGGACTTTTTGAATGAACCGACTGCGGAGAATTATCAAGCAGTGGATAATGCGTTGCAGGATGTAATGAGTAAATCAGTAACAGCACAAAAGTATTGTGATAAAAAATTAGTCGGACAAATAGAATTGGAGTTTTAGTATGAAAAAAACGGTGACAGCTGCTGAGTTAAAAAACGTATTAATTTATGACACACCGGAGAGGATGGAGGTTGCAGGGCTTCTTGATAAGCGAATTAAAAAGGGATTACTCGACCTTATAATTGCCCTCAAAGAGATTTATGATAATGAATATTTTAGAGAACTTGGTTATGATACAATGCAAGGATATTGCTTAAATCGGCTGGAGATTAGTTACCGCACAGCAATGAGTTATATACGTATTAGTAACCGATTCGAGCTTTCGGCATCGGTCTTAGAAGAAAATTTGCATCATGATGCAACAGCCTCCTCTAAAAACGTGCCAATTCATCAAAAGTTATTATCACTTGATACAAATAAGCTTGATATTTTGTGTCAGCTACCGGATGAGCGGATAAATGAGATAAAGAATACCGGTGCTTTGACGTTGAAGGGGAAGCAATATTCTATCGAAGATTTGGAGAGTATGAAAAGGCATGAAGTGCGAAATAGGGTTAATGATTTTTTAGGTATTAAGAGGGAAAAGCCGAAAACAGTACGTCCGGGGATAAATGATTATTTGTATGCATCGATGAAAAATCTTGAGACTACGATTAACATCTGGATAAAATCTCAACCGGGAGGTGTAGTTGATGATGAGATAGAAAATGATTTGGGTTCTAAGCTTAATGCGTTATTGGACTCTATCGATAGACATATTTTTCCGATAAAAAGTAGAGTGAGAAATGAAGAGCGACTCGAAAAAAATCCATATAAGGTTTAAGAGTTAAATGATTGCTTTAGAATCAAACAGAAATTCGGTGCTGCATGAAGCGGCACAATTAGAAGTAAGGCGAGAGGATTGGTGCAGTGTACGTGAAGCTGCGGATATACTTGGAATTAGCAATAGAGCAGTGAGGCTTAAGATAAGGAGGGATGATTCTATTGTTTGGAGAGAGGTCTTTGGTAATGGTGGTAAGCAATATTTAATTCTGAAGAGTTCGTTAAATAGTGAAGGTGCAAGAAGTGATGTAATATACTCGCAACCGGATACTTCATTTGTTAATAAAATGGAAGTGATTTATTCACCGGGAAGAAATAGTGTTGAGAGTATAAGTGATGCGATCGAAATTAGTGAGGAGAACTCAAGAATAGCTTATGCAAGGTATGATTTGATAATGTTGTATTTGCAATATGCGAAGGGTTATAATGGAGTTATAGTTGAGCGTAAGAAAGGGTTCGTTCAGTTATATAATAAAGAGCAGTTTCCAGATTTATATGTTAAGCTTGGAGAAACAAGTTACGGTACATGTGAGAGGTGGTTGAAAACGTTAAAGGAGAATGGTTTTAATGTTATGTCTCTTGCGCCGGGATATAAACCAAAACAGTTGACGGTATCGAGTGAACAGGCGAAGGTATTGTTCAGATTTGTATTGGTACCGGAAGCACCACCGATTAATGAAGCTATAAGAATTGCGAAAATTGCAATGAAGATGGAAGGGATAAAGGATGATAAAAGTGATTCAACTTATAGAAGATTTATCTTAAAGTGGAAAGAGAGAAATAATGATTTATGGGAGGCGGCGCGTGGTGGAGAAAAAGCACTTAATGATAATGTACTCCCCTTTATAAAGCGAGATAAAGATGCTGTTGAGGTTGGCGATATAGTTGTAGCCGACGGACATGTTTTGAATTTTGAAGTTCTTAATCCTTTTACGGGTAAACCGAAGAGAATGTCGATGATTGCTTATGCAGATTTTAAGAGCAATAAGTTTTTAGGGTTTGATTTAATGCCGACTGAAAATACGCTTGTAATAGCATCAGCATTGCGAAGGACAATAAGAATGATGAGTGCCGGCGAGGATTTATTTATTAGCCCTAAAATTGCTTACTTGGATAATGGAAGAGCTTTTAGAGCAAAATATTTTAAGGGAGTGAATAATTTTAAGACTTCGGGACTGACAGGATTGTTCCAGCGCTTAGGAATTAAGACGATTTATGCTTGGCCGTATCACGGACAGAGTAAAATAATAGAGAGATTGTTTGGGATACTTGCAGAGCTTGAGAGGCAAATGATAAGTTATACGGGAACTTCAATTGAGAAGAAACCGGCAAGGATGATGCGTGGTGAAAATTTCCATAGAAGTCTTCATGAGCGAATCACCGGTGGAACTGTTATGACAATTCAGCAGGCTTACGGATGGATATTGAACTGGATGGAAGAATATCACAAGAGACCCCACCAGGATGGATTTTATAAGGGGTATTCTCCTAATCAGATATGGGAAGAGAGCTTTGATAAAATTAAAGAGAGGGATGATTACAAAAGCAGATTGATAACCGGTAATGAATTGAATTATTTAATGCTTACTGATTTAAAACAGAGGCAGTTGCGAGCTAATGGGATAGAATTTAATGGCGAGTGGTACTGGAATGAAGCACTGTATGGACGCAAGCACGGTGCCTATATTAAGTATGATTTGTTTGATGACAGTCACTTACTGGTATATGATGAACAACAGAATTTTATCTGCAAAGCAGTTAAAAGAGAGTATGCTCATCCGGCGGCATTTATACTTGGCAATGATGAAGATATAAGGTTGGTTGAAGCACAATTACAGGAAAAGGGACGCTTAAAAAGAAGTACGATGCGAAATGTTAAGGAGTTATTGAGTAATGATTATGTTGCGGAGAAACAGCTTCAATTGGGATATACAATGCCATTATCAGCTGAACCGTTATTATCTGACATAAAGGTTGCGAACCTTGAAAATAAAAGTGGTGAGAAAATATTAAACGGAACAGGTTTTAATTACAATTTATTGAGTGAATCTACTACGAAGAGTAAGAAAAAAATAGCCATTTATGAGAGTGAATTAAATAAATAAAAAGCTGCCCGGTCCCAGACGCCAATCTTAGTACCGGGCAGAGATTATCACAGCAACAAATAAAGGATGTTACCATGAGTGATACAACAGAGGTTACTGCTGAACAAACATCAGAGAACCAAGAACAACTTCAAAATCTTGAAGGGCAGGCATTAAGGGAGAGACTCCAAAAATATATTGAGGATACAGGAGTAACCATTAATAATGTTGCCCGAGGAGCCAATATATCAAGTGCTGCATTGAGTCAGTGGATTAGGGAAATATATCCTTCAAATGCAAAAAAGATCGAAGTAAATGTAGCAAAATTTTTATTAAGAGAAATAACAAAAAAAGCCTCACCCAAAGAGATAATCCCATTCTTAAAATTGTCACCGGCACAGCGATTTTATGATGTAGCAAAAATATGTCATCACGAGGGAGAAATAGGGGTAATAATAGGTGAAGCAGGAATTGGAAAAACAATGTCTGCAAAGCAATATGCGAGAGAGAATCCGGATGTGATATTAATTGAAGCTGATTTGGGTTATACTGCCAAGCATTTATTTAACGAGCTACATAAAAAAATAGGATTATCCGGAGAGGAAAGTATTCATGTAATGTTGAATGATTTGATAGAGAAACTTAAAAACACCGGCAGATTTATCATAATAGATGAAGCAGAGAACTTGCCTTATAAAGCTCTTGATTTAATTAGGCGTGTTTACGACAAAGCAAATATAGGTTTGCTGCTGGTAGGAATGCCAAGACTATTATACAATTTGCGCGGACGTAAAGGTGAGTATGCTCAGTTATATAGCCGTGTTGCAATTGCCGAGAGGATATTTGGATTTACGAGGCATGATGTAATAGTAATTCTAAAAGAGATGCTGCCTGATTATGAAGATATAAAGTTAAGGGGTATTGCCTCATACTTTTTTAAGAAATGCGGAGGCTCTGATATAAATACTGCAAATGGTCGAGCTCTTGAAAAAATGTTATTGAGAAGTAAGCAAGTTGCTCGGTTAAACAAAATATCAATTGATAATGAGATAATTGAACAAGTCTCAAAAATGTTAATTAAGTAGGAGTAGTGATGGCACCTGTAACCGTTACCCGACATGCATGCGAAAGATATATAGAGAGAGTAAGTCAAGCAGCAAAGAAAATGAGCGATGGCGCTCAACTTGAATACGCTGCGAACATGCTCATCTATATTTATGGCATGAGTAAACTTGCAAAACGAAACAGCAGAGGGGCATTATATCGATGCAACAGATTGAATCTTGATCTCTTAATTAAAAAGAACAAAATAATCACATTAATAGTTCACAGGCATTCGTAATGGTAGAAACTCAGTATTTAGATATGTGGGGCAATAAGATATATGCGAGTAGTTTAGAAGAAATCATTGCCGATTTGAAAACTCTTCCGTCTGAGATAGTGATAGTACTGCTTGCGAGCTTTATTTGGGTTCATAATGCCCAGACATGGGAATCTGATTTAGAGTTAATTAAAAGAGAGTTAAATATAAATTCAACTAAGAATTAATGGAGTTTGAAATGCATTTTTTTATAACCTTAGACAAGGCTGCAGAAGATCCAGCAGTTGTAAAAAATGGAATTGATCTAATCAGTGAAGAAAGAGCTAAACAAATAAACAAGGGGAAGACTGCAGAGGCTGATCTTACAAAAAATCCGAAAGGACAGTTAAGTGTAGCTGCAGGAATTCTTGCTCAGAAGTATATACCAAAGGATGTAATAAATAGTTGGGCCCCTGTCGGGTGGGATTATGATAATTGGTTACAACTATTGGATAAACCTTACCCGGAAAGACTTGTTATTGCCGGAGCATTAATAGCTGCAGAAATTGATAGAGTAACACTTTTATATTAAGAAAAGCGAGAGGGAATTAGTGTTAAAAGTGTTTAAATGCAAGCATTGCAATATGAAGTTTGTACTTCTGAAGACTAAAAATCAGAAAAGATTTGTTCCGGTTGAAGTGCACAATCTGGAAATTCCGGACGATGATGAGGTATATGATCAGAAGAGACATACTTCACATTTAAGAAATTGTGAGAAAAGAGCTACAGATTGGAATGAAGTAATGTTAGTAATATTTAACCAACAAATGAGGTAGTAAAATGTTAATAGATCAGTTGAGAAAGTTTAAGTCTTTCAAGGGATTTGCCCATTGGTATAGAGAAAAATACGAGCAGGAAAATTTGGAAGAAGAGATGTATGAGATTTGTAAAAAAGCGGAAGAGAGTAAATCGGAATTAGAGCTTGATGTCTTCGAAAAATTTTTATTGTTGTTAGCGGTTGATTATCTCGATACAAGAAAAACCTACATATCGTATGGCTACGACGGAGAGAATAGAAGATATTATTATACGGTATTGGGAAATGGGATGATATTAAAGTCATTTATCTGCATGACAAGACGTAAAGCATTAGAGGCAGGAGTATTAGCAGCATTTGAACTGTTAGAAGAAGAATAAAAAGAAAAGCGAGGTAGTAAATGTATATTCAAAATGCGCAAAATAAAGTAGTTCAGGGAATCGAAGCGGAAGGTGAATCCTATGGACTCCCATTATTCGGAGGTAGTGCAGCAGTTGAGATTATCGATTCCGAAAAGTCTATTCCCTTATGGTTATGGAGCGGTAACGGAATAAAAGGAGAAATCTACCGCAAAATGGAGTCGGTATTTGCGAAAGAATCACTTGAGTATTTATCAGCATTAATAACTCTCGGAGGGAGTGCAACCGACCACGAGGTAAAAAGCTATTTGAATGATGAGAGCAGGTGGCCATTGCATATTGTCTCTGCAAGAAGAAATTATTTTGTCAAATCACCATACTACTTAATTACCTCGTATCCGGATAAGAAGAAATTGGGACCGAAGAGAGTGCTTAACACAATATGGTTTATCGACTTTAAAAAATTGAATTTGATATTAGAAACAACAAACCAGAGGTAAAAATGATAACTGTCAAAACACATTGGCGACTTGCCTTCAGATCAGTACTGAAAGCATTAAGCGTAACCGGACAAACATTGTCTGCAGTATGCAGAGCACATGTTTATCGTTTACGAAAATTTAATTATTTGAAAAAGCAGAGAATAATATTTGAACTGCTTGATCCTATTCCAATAAAAAAAACTTCCATAAAGGTGTAGCATGGCAAAAGTAAATAATCTAAAGAGCATGGATGATGCTAAAAAGGTAGCGATAGAACTTCATTTACATAAAGTTAATATTGTAGAGAAAGAGGCTGCCCTGAATAAGAAGATTCAAGAGTTAGTTGAAAACTTCAACAATGAGACAAAAGGTGATGTTGCCTATTGTGCAGAAGCGGAAAAATTGTTGAAAAATTACTGTAAGAAGAATCCGCAATTGTTCAAAGAAAAGAAGACAATACAATTTGACGGAATTGCGAGAATGGGTTACCGATTGGGAAATCCAAAACTTAATTACATACAAGCCGGTGCAACCGAAGCAATGGTGTTTAATAAAGTTAAAAAAGTTCTTGGGGAGTATGTGGGGTCAAAAGAGTGGATAGAAAGTAGAAAGATTCTTTCTGATTATGCCGCCGGAAAACTAAATGATGCAACGTTAGCCAAAGGAGGTTTAAGGGTAGATCAAAATCAAAAATTCTTTGTTGATGTAATAATGATTAAGGCTGATGAAAATGCTCAATAAAGAGCGGATAAAAGCAATTAAAACCGCTCAAAGGAAACTTGGTATTTCAGATGAAAATTATCGGGATATGTTGAGCGGTTTTGGAGTTGCAACTTGTAAAGATTTAACAGACGATGGAGCAAAAAAACTGCTGAGGGTACTTAATTCTCTTGGGTTCAAAAATAAGATAAAAGGGAAATATGATCATCTAAAAAACCGAAGTAGTGAATATGCATCACCGGCACAGTTGGAAATGTTAGAGTTACTTTGGGTACGCTATAGTAGAACAAAAACTGAAGCCTCATTCAGAGAGTTTATAAGAAAGATAGTTAAGGTTGAAAGAATAGAATGGCTACTTAAAGAGCATGTTAAAAAAGTAAAATCAGCGATAGAACATATATGAAAAACAGTTGGATATTCGAGATAAAAAATCTTGAAGAGGAATTATTAAATATAATTTCTGACCGGGAAGATTTGAAGCTGGTCTACAAGATTCTAAATGAAAATTCAGGTATATCAGCATTTATTATGCTGTATGAAGAATTTAACAAAAGTAGTATCAAATTTGTCGATAGAACAATTACACTGCTTAAGCGAGTTTATGTGCTTCAGAATAAATATGCCTCAGCTGAAAAGCTTAGAAGAATTCTTGATGTTGATATTAGGACTATCTATGAATGGCGCAGACAGGGTAAGCTTGAAAATAGTCAATTAAATATTTTTGAATGAATGAGGATGATAGATGTTAAAAATTAAATTAATCCAATTATACGATAAGGAGAAAAATTATTTAAGAACCATCGGTCAAGTTATGGGGGTATGGTTAGTTGATAGAACCGGAGTAATAATCATTAACCGATTGGGGTGCTGGTTGCATGATATTAGTTATAGGGGTTCTAAGGAAGAAATGTCTGCAGCTGTAAATTTAGAGTTTGATGACAACTGGAATTGGTACAATAAATGGCAGATGCAAATTATTAGGGCATTGGGGTTGAATAATAAACTGCTTAACGGAGAGTGAGAGGAAGCCAATGCATAAAGATACACTACGATTAATTTTATTTATAGAATGTAATTTGCGTTGTACTTATTGCTGTAATGATAACGAAAAATTTTCTTCTATGTTTTTAAAAGCACGATTTAACGAGATCAATTTTGACAAGTATGAGAATATTTGTATAACCGGAGGGGAACCATTTTTATACAAGAAATTGCTTTATTGGGTATTAAATAAAATACCTACAAGGCAAAGTATTTATTTATATACAAATGGACTAAGGATTAGTAACGGAGATATTGGAAAACTCCAAAGGTATCCGAACATAAAATGCATTAATGTGGGATTACACACATCAAAACAATTGAATGGGGTGAATAAGAATTTAGAGTTGCATCTACCGGTACGATTTATGGCGCAAGAGAGCAAATTGGAGTCATTTATAAAATTGTATCCGGAGAGACTAAATAGAGAGAATGTTAAAAGCTGGAGGTTAAATGAATGCAATTTACTAAATGAAGATTGGATATTGTTGGAAGATATAGTTTTGGATTTATTAAAATATTAAAGGCTTCAGTGATGGAAAACGAAAAAGAGAGAGTTATAGAAAAGATCAAGAAATTACTGCGTATGCAAAACGGAGGTACAGCGGCTGAAATAGAAACAGCTTTGCGACTTGCTTACCAAATGGCGAAAAATAATAACATTGATATTAATTCTATCGATGTGAATGCGGTAGAGAATAAAATCACTGAGGAGTTCATTTCACTATTACAATTACGAGCAGAACATAAATACGCACTGTTCGTATGTAAGCACTTTTTCAATGTTGATTTTATTATTAGTAAAGGAAACGGTGTTCTTTTTATTGGTACGTCATCAGACATAGCAATCGCAAAATACATACATGGATTTCTGTACAGGCATTTCACAAATTCATGGAGAGCGAGAAATAAAAAGCTTAAAAACCGAGCTGCATTTATTGAAGGGATGTATCTTGGAATTTGTTATATGCTCAACAAAGAGAAGGAACAAATTGCTGAGGGAGCAGGCATTGTGTTGTTAACAAATCGTATCAGTGATTATATAAAAAAGAGATTTTTCAATATGGTGACCGAGACTGATATACGTTCTAAAAACCAAGCCCATGCTTCACATCGTGCCGGAATAGTTGCGGGACTTAATACAAAGTTGAATAAAGGAGTTGGAGTGGCTAAGTGTCAAAAAGAATTAACTGAATATAATTAATCAATTTAATATTTAAGGGAATAAAATGGATAAAGGAAGTGCAATGTCAATAGTAATTAAATCTTTACTTGCCGATAAAGAGGAACACAAGAAAAAAATCGGGGCAATAGATGAGACTATAAAACATATGCAGGAAGTTTGTACTCATGTATTTGCATATGAAGGACACGACTCGCATTATAATTATGAAACTTGTAAATTATGTGGATTAAAGAGAGTTTGCTGACAGATAAATGAAGCCATCATAATCATGCTATTGCATGTAAATCAAAACCGCTTTTAGGCGGTTTTTTTTATTATTATATACTTGACTTTGCCAGCCAAGATAGTGCACGTTTGTCTCAGCAATAATAATCATTACGCAAGTAACAAACATGAAAGAAGGAGAATGATATGAACCGAACAGAATACAAGAGCTACTTGGAAAAAGCTAACACGAACGAATTACCGGATGAATTTAACCCTATTTTCATATTGAGCGGAATTGATACAAAATTACTTACAAAAATTGCTTCAGCTGAAATTAACCTTAATGAACTTGCTAAGCGAGAGCTTGAGAATCGGGGACTTGATATAGAAGGCAAATGGATTGGCTTTGATGCTGCACAAAAACTAAATAATTAATAAAGATGGTCAAAAGCTAAACAAAAACCATAATTGACCGATAATACATTATTCATTAAGCCATGTCTTGACAATGCTTTAGGAAAGAGATATTTTTCAATCAATGAAGGATAAATTTTTGAAGACAGCTGACCGACCATTGGATAGAGTTGCTGCAAGTATAGTTTATAATTTAGATAGTGTAAATGTATTTCACTACAATAAACTCATATACCTATTTGAATACCTCTTTATTAAAAATTTTGGTGTAAGATATACACAAGAAAAATTTACAAAATTACCTCATGGACCCGTTGTCAGTAGATATAAGCATCAGATTAAAAAACTTACCGAAGAAAATATTTTCAGAACTGATATTGAAAAGTTAATGAAGGACAAAGAGTATTCAAAAAGTTGTGCGGTCAAAATATTAATCGGGTCTACTTCTGATACAAAAAATTTAATAATTAAAGAAAAGTTTGTTGCTGATTTTATTCAAAAAGTGATTGAAAGGTACAGCGGATATTCAGCTACTGAATTAGAAAAAATTGTTTACAAAACTCCACCGATGCAGAAATTATTGTCTCAATTGAAAATGGGGTATAAAAAAGAAACCGGAAGCTATATATTGAAAGATGGAATTAGATTTTCCGATTATCGAGATTCTGTTACAAGGGGGAGGCTGTTGGCACTTGAGCATTCAATCAATAATCCGGAAATAAATACAGACCTACATATTCGTTTAAATGAAGAATTATCATTCATGAAGAAATTAAGACCTGAATGGGCACTTTAGGGGAAAAACTTATGACCGTATTCCCACCTCAAAAAGGAGAGATTTGGTGGGTAGAAGATTCAGAGGTTACAATGCACCCTGATGGGAGGCAATATAAAAAGAAAAGACCGGTATTAATCGTTTCTTCAAATTTATTCAATAAAGTAAAAGAGTTCCCATTTGTCCATATAATACCTCTTAGCCGCCAAGCTGAGGTAGATGAACTAATTATCCCCATTCAAAGAGGTTTCATCGAGACTTCAAATGGTTTTAAACCTGATAAAGACTCATGTGCAATAGTCCCATTTATTCAGCCTATCGAGAGGAGATTCATAAAAGAGAGATGTGGGAAGATTGAGGAAGATATTTTTTATGCAATATTATCAACATTATTTGTGAAAGTATTTAACTATAATAGTTATGACTTAAACATTGATTAAGTTTATTTTTTTGTAAAGTGACGATTAACAATTTCAGTTATACGGTCACGAATAATAGGGGTAAATTCTAAATATTTTCTTTGTGGAATCACAATTGCATAACCAGTGCTTGTAAATTTTCTCTCAACCTTTAGTTTATGAGTTTTTTTAGCAAAGACAGTTAGCTTATTGTGATTTTTTTGGCGTAATAGTTTTCCTTTTCTATCGGTACGCAAAAATACAGATGAAGAATATGGCTGGCGATTAATTATACCCCCAAATTGATGAATAGCTGCATACTCAATACCTTTACGGACACCAACAATGGCCGAATCTTTTGTAGGCTTTTCAATTATTCCACCTTTGAGTCCCAAGTTACCTCTTTTACGATTCAAGATCGGACTGCTGCCAAATCCATTTTTCACACGTTGTTTTATGGTTACAGGTTTTAATGAAACCCAACCCGGTCCCTCATTATTAAATACACTCATTGTTTCATTATACATAATGAATGTAATTTTTTTTGAGAGCCCTAATGAAGCTTTACTTTTAAAGTTAGGAACAGAAATGGAATCAACTTTTATATAGCTCATTTTTGTGGAAATATGAGATTAACTAAATCGGGGTCATATTTAGATAAATCGGGTTTCCATTTTTCCATACCCGGATTATATGCCCAACCTTTGCCCGGTTTATTTTTATCAAGAAAGATTTGCGGAATATCTTTTAAAATAATAAGTTTTTGTGAACGCACATCATAATCTGTAAATGTATTCACGAAACATCTGCATCCCCAATCATTGGGTGGATAGTATGTTTTCCAAAATGGGTGGGTATAATGAAGTACTGCATTTTTAAATAACAAACCGAGCGCACGATGTTTTCTCCGCACACGTTCATCCTCTTGATCAGAGTATTGCCACCAAGGTGCAAAATCAGCATTATCCAGTTGTGTTTTATATTTACCGGCACTAATGGAAGTAATTAAGTTAGTTTCAAGAATTGTTCTTAAACGCCAAGGTGAACCGAGTTGAACATTTTCAATTTCACCAGTATTAGGATTTTCAATTTCTTGCATTCCCCACCATCCTTTAGCACGTAACCGATTCTCAAGTTTGAGCATTGCGAGTTTATAATTAACATCACCTTTTATAAATGAATTAACAATATTTCTTGTATCCTGAAGTAGGTCAAGTTGCATCATTTTAGCTACCGTAAATGCATGAGAGTGCTCTTGTTGCCACAGTTCATCCCATTTCCAGCTAAAGGTATAACCTTTTTCCTGGAAATATTCGAGGGCATTTTCCGGAGTTAAATTTAGGGCGTATATTAATTCATTATTGTTCATTGATTATATGTGCTACCTTCAGCAAGACCGACAGCATTTAGTTTTATTATTAAATCTTCAACCGCATCTGTTCTAACATCAGGGATTAAAATCATTATCTTTTCCATTGCCTCTTGAAAATTGGAGGACTCTTTAAACGCATTTAAAACAGGCTTTACAATTGGATTAATTGCTGATTGAAGTTGAGTGTCAGTTAGTGAATTAATAATTGATTTTACTTTATCATTATCCGAAGTTTCAGCAAATTCATACGGTGTGGGTGAGTTTTGTGACTCTAAATTAAACTCATCATTTTTAAGATTATACTTCTCAGCATAATATTTTTTTGTAAACTTAACACCCTGCTCAGTTAGCTTATTGTCTCTTTCTGCACGTTCGACATCATAGTCTTCAGCTTCAAGAAGTTCTGCTTTGGGAGCTGCTCCCCAATTATTTAATTGGAATATCCATTTAAGTAATTGTGAAATACGTTTCTCCGGTTCACGTTTATCTGTAAGTGCTACTTTAGTTGCAACACGTTCCATGACTTCACCAAGTGCACGATTTCCACCTGAAGACCCTACGTCTGTAAGGAGAGTAACCGTCATAATAGCTTTTGTTATTTCTGAGTTATACTCTTGAATTGTACTTTTGAAAATATCGGCAGTAGACCCCTTGCCGGCAGGTTCTTTCAAATCAACAGAACCGTCATCGGGAATAACAGCCACACCGGAGTTAACCATATCTTCGAGTTCATTGAGCATTTTTTGGTATTCGGGATTATCTTTTCCGCGTGGTAATTTCCCAATAGCCCACACGGAAGCAAATTTTTCAAGAAATTGTATCCGCCATTTTTCCGTTGAGTGTTTAAACATCCATGGCCAGAAGCAGCGGGATAACAGTCTTGTCCCGTATGGATTATTATAACGAGGTTTATTCCTAAAAACGATAAATTTATTAGGGGGCAGTAATTCTCCTTGCCAGGGAGAGTTTTTAGATTTGAATCTGAGTCGATTTTGCTCATCAAAATGAAACCATTCACGTGGACGGTCAATGATTTTTACAGGGAGTATATGTCCATTTATTTTATCATATAAAATTTCGAATGGTTGGAAGCCATGTCCGATACAGTCAAGTCCAATTTCAATAAAATCATAGAGATCATTATCCTCATCGTCATCTATTAATTTACTTCTGTCAGTAACAAGTTCGTGGTCGTTGCTATTAAAAAAATCTTCGACCAGCTTAGAATATTTTTCAGAAGCTACTCCACGATTAAAGTTAAGTTTGAGGCTTGTGGTCATAGCTTTACGTTTTTGCAGTTCAGCAAAAATGTGTGAGTCAAATTCCATTTTGTTATAAGTAGCAACGTCATTTCCTTCTTTACCAAGAATAATATCCGGGTCAGGTAAAACTCCGAGCATAGAGACCCAGAAGTGAGCACTATTTGCTCTTGTTGCAATTTGTAGATTCATTTTATCAGAAAGCTGATCTAAAGGAACAAAAGTTTGTTCATTTACCCATAAACCTGTATTCATAAGCCACCCAAAATTTAAAATTAATAAATGCGCCGGAATATGCCGTTTAAAACCCGTTTAAAATGCACCACGATTGTTTAAAGTATAATGACCCAGCACTTAGTAGTCTCTTTGGGGTCGTTAAACCTGGGGCATTTATGAGCAAATTTTGAGGAGTATACTTAAGCATAATACCCCCTCAATATTTTTTTAGCTTCTCTCTTTCTACCTGAAGCGGTTTTGACCGGGCCGGAAGCATAAGAATCTGCTTCGTTGCAGAGGCATGCAGCCCAGAAATAATCTGCATGACTATGTTCGTTAGCTGATTCATCTTCTTCAACAACAAACCTAACATTACCAGCAGCTGTAGTTTCTTTTTTCGGTTTGTGAAAATCATCTTCTATAATTCTGTCTGCCGGAATTCTAAAGTCTTTATCCTCCATTAAGCCTTTTAATTTATAAGCCATAGATTCTTTTACTTTGTTGGTAAAAGTAACCTCTTCAACTGTGTTGTCCCCAAATTTGAGACGGGCATTCTCGGCGAGTTGTGCTCCAATCCCGGTTGCGTCAAAACAAGCACGTCTGAGTTTAGGATGCTGTAAAAGAGCATCACGGAAAAGTTCTTGAACCCAGAAGGGCATTTTTTCAAGAGCAATTACAAGTCGTGTAATCCTTAATGTCCCAATTTTTTCGTATAGCCAAGCGACAGATAAATCTTTTTTACGCCCTGTATCCCAACCGAGATAAAGTTGCCCGGATACTTCAAATGAATTGATGAGTATGCTGAATGTAATGATAGTTTGATGAATCCACTTATTCTCATAATGGTCAGGTGCTTTTTTAATGCCGGAACCATTCCATTTTTTTTGAATTACATCTTGCTGCCACAATATGTCGTCAGAAGTGCAAGACGAAATAAGTTCATAGCTGAGGAACTTATCACCTTCATCTTCAGCTTCACATAGAAATTGTTGATGCCAAACACTATCAGTTAGGCAATTTCTTTTAATATCCTCAATCCATTCATTCCGCTGTTGAGGAGAAGTCACTTCACCGGGTTGAATTAACCCTTTGCCGATTGCAATTTTATCATATAGCCCTTGTTCAACAGCTTTGAAGATGTCCACCTTGTGGTATCCCCAATTATCTCTTTTCCCTTCTTCACATTCACGACACAACCGATAGAAAAATCCTTTCCCGTTTTGAGTTGAAATTATTCTGAGAGGATAGCCCCACAGTGTTGCGGGGAATGCACCTTCCCACAACCCGGATTGGTCTTTGTGCCTTGCCATTTCATCAACAATCATAAAACCTTGTTTACCGTGAAATGAATTAATAGCAGAAGACATAGCGTGTACGCGAAGTACATCACCGGTATCTCCGAGCGGAATTTTTAATTCATATTTAAGAAAAAATTTATGCTCGTCATCTTCATTGATTAATTCTGTGTCGACAAGTTGAGCTGCAAGGTTGAATATCTTAGCCCATCGGGTTGCGGCTACTATAAATTCTTCAGCTGCTTTTTTGTCGGCTGAAGTAAACCAAATATCTTTTGAAGGCATAGTAGTTTCAAAGCCCCAGAGTATTGATTCGAAGGCAACTGTTTCAGTACCACCTGTACGACGACTTTTATTTCGTATTGAAATTTGCGATGGGTCTTTAATCCACTCAAGTTGGTACTGTAAGAAAAAATCAATTACAGCTGCTTGGTCTACATCATTAAAA
>JAHBUO010000041.1 GCA_019638025.1 Ignavibacteriaceae bacterium | reverse complement strand
TAGGCGAATAAAATATTGAGTATTTATTAAAAAGTATTATGGGCTAATATGAAAAGGAGTAAGTTGTTAATATTCATCCAACTCATATTTATTACTAACTATACTTACTCGCAAGAAAGCAACAGTAGCATCATTATTGAAACAGCAGTTTTTAAAACGGAAGCACATTATCAAGAATATTATGCAACTAATAAGATTATAGATACTTATGAAAATAGAAATACATATGGAATTATCATTTCATATTCAACAAGAATTAACCTGATCTCAGACTATAAATTAGAACTTCGTCCAAGTTTATTACTTGGTGATTATGATGTTATGGGTGTGGATGTTGGATTATATCTTCGATCAAGTTTATACTGGAAAATATTCGGATTAGTTGGGCTAAATGCTCATTATAACTTCGGAAACTCAGATAATCATAACACGTGGAGAAGAAAGTCTTTGGAGGGCATCTATCTGTTCTATGGAGGTTCACTCGGTTTAAAACTATCAGAAAGAATTTCACTGCAAATTGGATATTATTTCACAGCAAAGAATAATTGGCGAAACAGTTGGAGCTCAGATTTAATGAGATCAATACATTCAGAGACTGATGAAAAATTATTTTGGGTGACTAAAGTTGGTGTAGAAATTAATATTTAAATCGCCTAACCCGCACTTCAGCCCGACCGCTTCTGTCGAATCGGTCGTAGTGAAAAGTTATTGAGTTTTGTTTTTCAAAGTAAGTAGTTCTTAAAAGTGTGATTGCAATAAAAAACTGAATTATTAATAAAGTTGTGCTTTTCAAATCGTCAATGTTGTTCTGGGCGGCGGGCTAAGCGCAACGCCGTTATGTTGCTTTTGGTCATTGATAAAAAATGGAGTTATTACTGATGGTTTTAAAACGTTTCCTCTCAACAATAATTTACCTTATACTGTTTGTTACTTTAATTTGGATTATAGTATGTTTCTTTGGAATTAATAAAGTTGACAATAACGATCGGGAAGCAATAATATCAGCAATAGTTGCCCTTTTTGTTTTTGGTGCTGGTCTTCTTGCACAGATGTTTGGAAATAAAATAAGCCAGTATAAAAAAGACTTACAATTGAAAAAGATATTTATTGTAAATCTTAGAACTATTTTGGAAGGTTTAAAATTGCAAACGGAGAATTATCTAGAAGTTATTAAAACTTTAAAATCACATTATCCAGAAAATGTTATGCTTTCTTCTTACGCAGAACTCGATTATCTCGAAATAAATAATTTTGCGTCAGAGGATTTATTTCGGGTTTTCATTGATTACTTAAAAGGTGATGAAAAAAGTAAAATCGCCACTTTAGAAAACGTTAGAAAACAATTGAGATTTATTGAAAACTCAAGAGATATGATCACTTCTGGTTTTGAGAAACTTTATGATGCGATTCATATTCATAGTAATAATGTCCTTGATGGCATAAGTGACTTAGGCAAATTTTTTGATGAAGAAGCTACAAGACTTTTTCATACTAACGCAGATATTAACTCAGATAATTGGTTTAAAGGTTTTGCTGAACTATGGGGGAAAACAACATCATCATTAAAAATTAGTGATGAAACATTCACTGATTATGAGAAGCTGGGAAGTGAAATTATTCCGAAGTTTTTTGAATTTGCCAAAGACAATATGGAAGATCCTCGAACTCCACTTATATCAGCTGCGGTTTCAAAAGCCAACATTGCAATTTATCAACGAAAAGATACAATTAGAAATCTGATAAAGTTTGTTGATTTTCATTTAGCAAAATATAATGATGCAAAAAGCACAATTGAAAAAACTATTTTGGCATATGATAAATAAATTTATTCGATGACTATTTATTATTAAGCGCAACATAACCCGCAAATCAAAGCGACTGCTTTAAAAGTTGTTGCATTTGTTAAGTTATTGGCATTGGTTATAAAAGTAAATTACTCTTTTAATGTAGTTAACAAAATGAATTTATAAATAATTATCAGCATAGCTTTTCAGTGCTGTATTGTAGTTCTGGGCAGCGCTTTATTTGTAATGCCGTTATGTGCTAAATTAATTTATATAATAAAATTTCATAATCACGGTGAAATAATGGATATATCAAGTGAATATGCATTCCCAATATTTATTAGCTCCACAGATTATAATCTCAAAGATTTACGAGCTGAACTTGCAAGGTTTTTGTCAGAACTTGGATATCGTCCATTCCTAAGTTCAGCCGAAGGCTTCCCCGATAGTTCACCTATTCTTGAGCCTTGGGAATCATGCTTACCAGTTTTAGATAAATGTTTTGTAATGGTTCTTATTATTGATGGAAATTATGGCACTCCATTAAACTGGCCAAATTTTAAAGAATATTTCAATGAAGACAAATATTCTCCCACACATGGGGAATATTTGTTTGGCCACAAGACACGAAAAAGAATGTTAGTATTTATTCGAAAATCATTAATGCCACATTATCAATCTTATCGAACTGTTCTTGATAATTGCAAAAATGACAAAGACGAAGCAAAAAAAATATTAACGCCAACTCTTCCATCATATGTGTCCTTTGAAACTTTAGAATTTATTAATAAGGTTAAAACAACCAAACCCATTCCTTGGATAAATGAATTTGATGATATTACTTCTGTAAAGAAAGAAATACAAAGAAAAATGCTCAACGAATTAGCAGAATTATTTCTTATAAAGAATAAACACTTTGAAACTGTTATTGATTCTTTTAACAAATTGCTTGATTCACTTTCATTAGATGAACAGAAAAAAGCTCTATCAAAAATTAATGCAACAAAAGAAATATTAGACGCTGTAGAAAAACTAGAAGGTTATAAAAGCGAACTAGAACAATCAAAAACTGAATTGGAAAAAACAAAAAGTTCTAACTCCAAAGACAAAGATAAATTTGAGAAAAAAATAAACTCGCTCAACAAAAAGATTTCGGAATTGGAATTCGAAACTCTCCATTCGCCCAACAGTCAATTTTTTATTAAGGATGGCCAAGTGCAAATTGGTAATCCTAACTACTTAGATAGTAGCTATTTTACGATCAGTCCTAGTCTAAATCTTGGAAGTAGTTTTAGAATTGATTCAGAAAATATACTTACTCCATCATTTTTAACAATTAACCATAAAACCTGTGATGGTTGTGGCAAAGTTGATGAGAATCCATCAAGATTTAGTCATTTATCTTCAATTACATTTAGCAATTATTTCAATACTTGTCCAATCTGTAATAGATATTTATGCAGTGACTGTTGGCCTAAAAACAACTATTTCTTAGCAAGTGCTGGTTTGTCAACCAATGGAGTTATATCTGCAAATCAGACCAATAAATGTCCAAAATGTGTAACAGAAGGGAAATAAATATCTTGATAAAAAATATACTTTTGATAATTTATAAAACGCACATAACCCGCCGCTCAACACGGACAGCGTTTTTCATTGCGGCATTTGTGTAATTATAAAGTTGTGTTTACAAAGTTTAGTTGCTCTCTAAAGTAGGTTGTTCTAAGAAACATTTTTATAAATAATAATTGTTGCGGTTAATTAGCATTGCTGTTTTGGGCTGCCGGTTAGCGGCAACGTCGTTATAGTGCTTGAGTAATATGAGGAATATATGTCGGATAGTTTATTACAAGTAGGAAAAGCTCAAGCTCATTACAATGCTTCTTATACACGAATACTTAAATATTCTGTTGAAATGTATCATAATGGATTGAATGAGCATAAAATTGTTACTGCCCCCGATGTTGAGATGTTAGAAAATAAGGCAAACCTTCATGCACAAAAATGGGCAGAGAAATGGGAAATAGTATCACGAAAGAGAAAGAATTTGGACGAAAGAGAGAGTAACTTAGAAGAAGCTAACGAAAGAACCGATCAAGCGCAAGAAGCTTTATACGAGATTGAAAATCTTCTTTTGAAAACTCTTTCAATCGATGATACGGTAGATTGGGATTGTATTAAGAAAAAAAGTAATTATTCAGAAGCTCCTCCAATAAAGCCACAAAAAAAAACATATAAAGAGTATCCTCTCCAACCTCGGAAAGAAGCAATCAGATTTACACCAACATTTTCTTTTTGGGAAAAACTTATTAGTTCTAAAAAAGAAAAGAAGATTCAAGATTATGAACATAAATATGCAGCCGCCCTTTCCGAATGGGAGAAACAAAAAATATTAGTTGATGAATTTAATGGACAAGTAGATAGCGATTATGAAAGTGAAGTCAAAAAGTGGGAAGCAGAACTATCGGAATGGGAAAAAAGAAAAGAAGCTTTTGTACAAGAACAAGTAGACTATAATAAAAAGATAGACGAATTAAAAGATTCATACTTATTGCATAATGTCGAATCCATTATTGAATATTGCGAAATGGTTCTAAATAATTCAGAATACCCGGATTCTTTTTCTAAGAGTTTTGAATTAGAATATAATCCTGATACTAAAATTCTAATTGTTGAGTATGAACTTCCACGAATAGAATCTTTCCCCAAAGTAAAAGAGGTTAAGTATATTGCTTCTAGAAGGGAACTTAAAGAATTTTTTATTCCCGAATCGCAACAAACTAAGATGTTCGACGAAGCAATGTATAAAATTACACTCCGCACGATTCACGAGTTATTTGAAGCGGATTCGGTAAATGCTATAGAAGCAATCTCTTTTAATGGCTGGGTAAAAGCAATTAATAAAGCTACTGGAAAAGAAGAGAATAATTGCATTTTGAGTATTCAAGCAAAGAAGAATGAATTTATTCAAATCGATCTAGCTAATGTTGACCCTAAAACTTGTTTTAAAAACTTGAAAGGTGTCGCAAGTAGTAAATTAAGTAGTATTACTCCAGTGCAACCAATTCTACAGATCAGCAAAGTTGATAAAAGATTTGTCGAAAACTATGAAGTTGCAAATCAATTGAACACTTCTACCAATCTTGCCGCAATGGATTGGGAAGATTTCGAACATTTAATTCGCGAATTGTTTGAAAAAGAATTTCAATCAAATGGAGGCGAAGTAAAAGTTACTCAAGCAAGTCGAGATGGTGGTGTCGATGCTATTGCGTTTGATCCTGATCCAATTCGAGGTGGTAAAATAGTTATTCAAGCTAAAAGATATTCAAACACTGTGGGTGTTTCTGCAGTGAGAGATTTATACGGAACCGTTATGAATGAAGGTGCAACCAAAGGAATTCTTGTTTCAACCGCTGATTATGGTCCAGATGCTTATGAATTTGCGAAAGGAAAACCATTAACTCTATTAAATGGCTCTAATATTCTTCATTTACTTGAAAAACATGGTCATCACGCAAGAATAGATTTAAGTGAAGCGAAGAAACTACAATCTGAAAAATAAGAACGCACTATAACCCGCACTTCAGCCCGACCGCGTCTCCGCCAGAGGCGGACAAGTTCGAATCGGTCGTAGTGATAAATTATTGGGTTTGGCTTTTCAACGTTGGTTACTCTTAAAAGTGTGATTGTACTAATAAATAGATTAATTAATAAAGTTGTGCTTTTCAATCCGTCAATGTTGTTCTGGGCGGCGGGCTAAGCGCAACGCCGTTATACGCAATAATGGGAGGTTAAAATGAATACAAAATTAATCAAGATCATTTTTATAATTAGCGTTCTTATTCTGCTTAACGAAAAAAATCAGCTTTTATTTGCACAAGACAAACAACTCAATAAATTTATAGGTAGCTGGTTGAGCGAAGATCTTGTAGAAGCAAGTATGACCAAAGTTAGTTTTAAGGCTCGGAATAATCCAATGAGATATAGTATTACTATTGAGGAAAACAATGGACAACTTCGAGCCGTTCTAGATAGCCCAGATAGAAATATAAAATTGAATTCAGATGAGATAACAATATCTGGTGACAGTATTGGAATCAAATTCAAGGAAATTGATGCAATCTACCGCGGAAATCTAAATTCAGACAAGGATCAGCTGTATGGTAGCCTAATATTTGTAGGAAGAATGTTTACTCTTGGTCTTAGAAAAACCAGTGATTTAGAATAACAAATTCAATTAATGAGCCAATGCATTGGTAAAAGTCTGAAAAAAGTTAATTGTTAAGAGTTAGCTTTGAAAACTTATAAAACCAGATTCGGAATAATGAAATTCTATTTGAATTCATAAAATATTAGTGAATATCAATTAATGCGTATAACACGCACTTCAGCCCGACCGCTTCTCCGCCAGAGGCGGACAAGTTCGAACCGGTCGTAGTGAAAAGTTATTGGGTATGGTATTTCAAAGTTAGTTGCTTTATAAAGTGTGATTGTAATACAAAACTGAATTATAAATAAAGTTGAGCTTTTCAAACCGTCGTGGTTGTGTTTGGCGGCGCTTTAGTTGCAACGTCGTTAGGCTACCTAAAGGAAATATTGTTAAACTTTATCGTTTGTGAAAAGTAATGGGAATAATCAATAACATCGAGGTTACTCTTGAATATCCTAGAAGGATATTGATTATTGGCATTTTATGCACAGCTTTCTTTTTGTCTATTACAATCATTTCAAATGTATTTCCAAACGAAACCGTTACTTGGAAAACAACAACTACTTTTATCATTTTATCCTTGTTGGGTGTTTACATCATAATAGATTGTATAGCCAGTAAGTATAATGTTACTTCAAACAATATTAGATATAGGAACTTATTCTTTAGAACTTATCAAATAAGTTGGGAAGAAATAGATAAAGTAGATTATTCAAGAATTAGTAATTGGTTTATCCTAAAGACAAGAAATAATAAGCGCATAAGAGTTTCTTTATTGTTAAAAGGTATAGGAGAATTCAAAATATTGTTGAGTGAAAGAATAAATGAAACCAAGATCTCTAAAGTTGCTAAAGAAGAGCTAATATATATTTTTAAAAAAGCGTAGCCTAACCCGCACTTCAGTCCGACCGCTTCTCCCGTAAAAAGCACGGGACAGGTTTCAAAGTTGGTTGTTCGTAAAAGTGTGATTGTACTAATAAATAGATTAAAAAATAAAGTTGTGCATTTCAAACCGTCATAGTAGTTATTGGCGGCGGGCTAAGCGCAACGCTGTTAGGCAATATTAAATAGAATATGAAATGTAAAATATTATTAATTCTCGTTGTGATAATAACATTAATAGTGTCTTGTAAGTCTCCAGATTTGCCATCTGAAGCAGAAACGAATTCTAATGTTGACATAAAAATAAATCATAAATCATTTAAGCTGGGTGACACATTACGGCTTAATATCCATATTAATAATTCAATATATCCGAATGGAATGATTGATTTTAAAGATGGGACGAAAATATATTTCTACAGTATGAAACCAATAGTTGATACAAGCATTAGTCATATATATAAAAATACTGGTAATTATAATATTCTAGTAGAATTCCATAAAAACGAAATTTCCGAGAACAAGGAAATAAATATTAATGTACTACCACGTCATTTTAATTTGTCGTTTAGTACTGGAACTATCTGGACTTTTAATTATAACTATGAATATTATGATCCCCCACGAGGCTATCAGTTACAGCAAAAAGGAATACATGTTTGGAAAATAATATCGTCTGAAATATCAACTAAAGACACAATTTACAAAGTTCAGCAAATCAGAAATGATTTAAAAAATGAAGGCTATACGTCAAATAGCGTAAATGACACCTTGCTATTTAACATTATATCTTCCCCAAGTTCAGTAAAAATAAACTGGCCATTATATAGTGGCATAAAAGAATACACTATACCAAATCACTCTAGTGTATCAACTTACCCTATTGTTGTTGAGTATTCTGAATACAACGATATAGCTGGTCCTTTAAAATATTATTATAATTGGTATACTATTCATAGCACAAGCATTAAAGAAGAGTTAACTCTGATTGATTTTAAGAAACCATGATGTTTTTAAAAATTATGAAGCAATTATTGCCTAACCCGCACTTCAGCCCGACCGCCTCTTCGATGCGGTCGTAGTGAAAAGTTATTGGGTTTAGTTTTTCAAAGTAAGTTGTTCTTCAAAGTGGGATTGTAATAAAAAATAGATTAATAAATAAAGTTGTGCATTTCAAACCGTCAATGTTGTTCTTGGCGGCGGGCTAAGCGCAACGCTGTTATACGTTTGGAGAAATATGAGATTGATTATTGTGATTGTCTTTATTTCCTCTGTTTTATTTTGTCAAAATAAAAGTGAAAAATATGTTTATGCCACTCTTGAGAAGGGATTACCAACTGAAATTACCTTAAAGTGGCAGAACACATTCTATTCGTCAATAAATGCTGGTGGGTATTATAAATCATTGTTTGTTGTATCACATGATTCATTTAAAACATCCGAAAAATGTTTCTTATTTCAAGTAGATGAAGATGGATTTTCTTTTACAGCTATTTCATTTGAAAAGAAAGACGAGAATGTCTTCATAGCAATAATCTCATTGAATAACAAATACGAAGATAAATTGTCTCCCTTGAAGTTAGTATTGAATCTCAATCAAAAAAGCTTCAAATATCGATGGGAGAACAAAGATGAAGGTAAGTATGAGGTTCCAACAGTCATTGAGGAGTATGGATTAAAAACTGGAAAGTTGTTCCCTCTAATTATTGTTGAAACTCCAAAGGGCAAATGGTCTAATAATCAAAAGGACAAAATTATTGTAATAAATTGGTGGGCGACTTCTTGTTTGCCATGTGTTGAAGAAATGCCGGGTCTAAATGAACTAGTTAATAAAATTCCTAAAGATAAAGTTGAATTTATCGCAATTGTATGGGACAAAGAAAATCTTTCTAGATTTTTAACCAAGCATCAGTTTAACTATAAGCATGGTTTTGGTAATAAAAATATGTCTCAACTTTTTGGTGAGACATTCCCCAGACATATAATAGTAAATAAAGATGGTGTAATATTATTTAATAAACTTGGCGGTTCTAAGGATATTAATCTGGAACTTGAAAAAGTTATTAATAAATATCTATAAACGTATAACCCGCACTTCAGCCCGACCGCCTCTTCGATGCGGTCGTAGTGAAAAGTTATTGGGTTTAGTTTTTCAAAGTAAGTTGCTCTTAAAATTGTGATTGCAATAAAAAACTGAATTATAAATAAAGTTGAGCTTTTCAAACCGTCGTGGTTGTATTGGGCGGCGGGCTAAGCGCAACTTCGTTATATTTCTAAAAATTGGGTGATAAAATGGATTATAGTTTATATCAAACAATAAGCGCAATAATAATATTGGTTGGTATTTTTCTCACTGGTCTTGGTGGTTTTGGTCAATATTATTTTAGTCACAAGTTAGAATCACAAAAAGATAGTCTTGTTGTAAAAAAAGAATCTGAATTGAATCTTAAAATTGATGAGCTACTAAAAGGAAATGAATTGTTGCGTGAAAATATTAAGCCATTCGAAGCATTGGCAAAATCAAAATATCCCAATGACGATATTAATACTGCTCTTGACAAATTAAGCGAAGAAATAAAAAACATTGAAGCGAAACAAAATAAAACTGCAGAAGAAGTTACGAAAATAAGTGCTGAAACTCAGAAGACTGTTTTTGAAGTGAAGAACTCTAAGCAAGAAACTCTTCCTGATGGTAAAATCAAATATTCTTACGAGTTGCATCCGATAGGTAAAAATATAATTCCAATACTCTCAATTACTTGTAGTACAGAAAATGGAGCTGTAATTTCAACCTTTGAAGTAAAAGGTCAAACTGTGCCAATAATGTCAAGTGATAGTTATAATGAGAATAAATCAGTTTTTAGAAAAGAATATAGACAGATGTATCCTGGGAAAGTAAATGTAGTTATTATTGTTGAATCTCCACCCGGGAAATTAAATGTTGGAATTGATCCAATTAAACTATGAGAACGAAATATAACCAGCAACTCAGCCGGACGCCGTTTTCAATGTTGCATTTTCGTAGTTCTTTTGTTTAGTGTTATTAAAAACATTGCCGTTTGGCATTGTTGAAATAAATTAAATTGTAGCAACCAGCTTGTATCGTGCAATTTACAAACCGGCTGCATAAACTTTGGCGTAGGTTGTAAAAGCGGCATTCCAGTGTTGGGGCGCCGGCTAGTTGCCACGCCGTTATACGTTTAAGAAATATGAAAAATTGTCTGCAAATAGTGTTTACTTTATTTCTAACTTCTCTAGTGGTTGGGCAAACTAATCCGGTATTATTAAGACTAAATCCCGACAACTCTCCATTGCCATCAAAACAAATATACTGTATCGAAATTGATAGTAATAATATTGTTTGGATCGGAACAGATAGTGGTTTAGCAAAATATGATAGTAAAAGTTGGACAATCTATAATACTCACAATGGATTATTAAGTAATAAAATTACTGCAATTGCCTTTGACAAGAATGGAAATGTTTGGATTGTTGATAGCGTATTATCAAAATATGATGGGAATACATGGCAACACTTTACCAACCAGTCAAATCCGGAGATTCCAATTGGATCGAAATTTTTGGCAGTGGATAGTAATAATGTTAAATGGCTCGTTAAAAACGAGCGGACACTTGTTTCATTTGATAACAATAATTTTACAGACTGCAAAAAGTTTGACGCTCCGATTCAATCCATTGTTGCCTCAAATGACGAGGTTTGGATTACACCACAAGGGCGTTTGTATCGTTTAAAAAACAACACTATTGAAGACTGTAGTTGGGATAAAAATACGGATTCGTCAATTACTGGGATTCAAAAGTGCGTTCTTGATCAGAAGGGCAACCTATATGTGATAACAAACATTTATATCATTCAAGGCGATTCATGGAATTATAAATATAAACTCTATAGATTAAAAAATGTGAATGATTTTGAAATAATTGTTCTCAATAATAAAAGTGATTATGGGATAATCAATTGTATTGCGTTTGAAAAAGAAAGCATCTGGGCTGGTATTTATTATTATGGGTTTGTAAAAAGTGATAGTAGCAATATAAAAGTAATCGATGGCATTGTTGCTGCGGTATCGGTTAAGGTTGATAAAAGTGGGAATAAGTGGATTATCTCAAATACTCCACCATATAATACTGATGTTATATTATATAATGAAGGTGGTGCTATATATACTTCAGTAAAGAATTACAATTCAGATATACCTAATTCTTATAAGTTGTTTCAAAATTATCCTAATCCATTCAATCCAATTACAAAAATTAATTTTACGATTCCCTCATTCTCTCATGTAACCTTAAAAGTATTTGACATTCTCGGCAGAGAAATATCTATACTTCTTGACAAGGATTTCAATGCTGGTAAATATGAAGTTGAATTCGATGGTAATGATTTATCAAGCGGAATATATTTCTATACATTAATTGCAAACAATTTCGTCGAAACAAAAAAATTATTATTAGTTAAATAAACGTATAACCAGTTCTTCAAGGCCGACCGCTTTATAAGTCGGGGCATTTGTTTGGTAATAAAGTAACGTTGTAAAAGTTAGTTGCTCTTTGAATGTAGTTAAGTAAACGAAGTAATTAATAAATTATTGGTGTTGGTTTTTCATAGCTGCATTGCTGTTATGGGCGGCGGCTTAAAAACAACTCTGTTATATGCTTAGTATATGAATCCAATTGTAATAGGTGTTTTGAGCGGTCTAGCAGTATTTATTCTTACAAGTATAATTGCATACTTTGTTAGGAAATACTTTTATTACAGACCAAAAGTGACTGTTAATTTCCATTCAAATGGTAATAGTTCAAGTATAGAAAATGTTAAAGAAATGAGATTGGCTTGGAATTACGAAATCGTGTTCAAGAACATTACCAAATATGATGCAATATCACTATCCGTTGATTACGGTGGATTTCCATTTAATTGTATAACAAAACAAAAATTCTCTCATATTAAAGGCTTAGCCGAAGAATCACTACAGTTTCATTACACATGTTTATTTGATCGGGAGGTGGTTAATAAATCAAAGCACCAGTTTAAAGACCTTATGCCTATAGAAATTAAAGAGGCAACATTTATCGTGACTTATTGTAATGAGATGGAAAAAAGATTTTATACTAAGTTTGTTAGAGTAGGTGAAATTGAAAAGAATACTTTTTATAGAATAAAACCTAGAAGAAAAAGTCGCATATAACCCGCGTCTCAGCCCGACCGCTTCTTCGAATCGGTCGTAGTGAAAGATCATTGGGTTTAGCTTTTCAAAGTTAGTTGCTTTATAAAGTGTGATTGTAATACAAAACTGATTTATAAATATAAGTTATGTGAAGCTTGCTAAATTGTTGTTCATGGCGGCGGGCTAAACGCAACGCCGTTAGCTGCAAAATTAACTATGGAAATACCAGAAATATTAAAAGCATTACCAATTAAGACAACCACAAATCCTCTTAGATATGGAGAACCAGAAAGAGGATATGTCGCTCAAACCCATATTTGGGGAGAACAACCAAAAGATAAAAATTCAATCGAGTATAGAAAATATATCATTGCCAAGGAGTTTCAAAACATTGCTATTTGTGTTGAAGACATTGAACATCTTTTCGCATTATTAAGTATTACAAAGGGCTGCTCAAACTATACTAATAAATTAATTGGTAAATATATTATAGTAGAGATACAAAACATTTTATCGTGTTTCCAAAATTTATCAACTGCATCAAATGAATTTAGAATCCTCTATAACGGTTTGAATAAAGATTTACTAAAACTTGAACGTGAACATAATTTTGGAAGAATAAGAAATAATATTGCTGCACATAAACACGCTGATAAAAGAAGCACATTAAACTTATCTTTGGAAGAGCAAATGAAACTATGGAAAAATATTTCATATTTATCGTTAAGAATCTACTATAATAAAGTTGGAGAGTATTTAAATCAGTTAAATAGATTGGCTCAAAACGAATTTCAAATATACTTCTTAATGAATGGAATGACATTGAATGCCAAAAGTATAGAAAGCGATAAAAACTATTGCACTTTTTACCCTAAAGAAGATTAGAGGAGTTATATATGATTACACCAGTAGAACTCATAGGTTTTTTTAGTCAAATTACAAATTGGCTGATTTCAATTAAAAACTCAGTTAGAGTAAATAGAGAAGAATATGAAAATATTCTAACTCTCATTTATACAGCCGCTAATGAAACTAAACATTATATTGCTCAACAAAAAAATGGTAAACCTCGAGATGAGGAAAAAGAAATGAGATTATCTGAGATGTGGATGAGAGCTGGTGTTAAAGTAAGAAGATTAGATTTTGATTTTGGCGAAAGATTATTATTGAAAGCGGATTATTGGGCAAACCCTGATTCCTGGACAGTTAAACAAATTAATGATGCTGGAATTGAATTAGATAGAGTATTAAAAAATGCAAGAGAAATTATGTAAATGCAGCTAACAAGTGCATCAAGCCGACAGCGTTTTCGCACTCGGCATTTGTATAATTTTAATGGAAGTTGTTCCGTGTCGGCTATCTTGTTCAAGGTTGTTCTGCTAAAAAATTTATTTTAAAATAATCGGCATTTGTGTTCTAAGCTAAATTCTTGTTCTTGGCTGCGGCTTATGCACAACGCCGTTATAAAGCTTGTGAAATATGAATCCATCAAAAGGTTTTGAACAAGAAATATTGATTTTATTATCACTTTTTGAGCAAAATTTATCTGCGAAAAAGAAGGATGTTCTAGATCATCTAGAAGCAAATAATTATATCAAATTATCTGAAAGAGATATTCAAAGTCAAAATACAAGACCTGAAGAAAAATGGAGAAACGAATTTGCATTTGTTCGTAATAAACTTAAGGACTATAATTTTCTTGTTCCCAATCAGTACAATAAATGGGAAATAAATTCGGATGGTATAAAATACTTTCGAAAACTAGTAAATGAAATCCGAAATGAGAGTTATAATAGCTTTGAATATGTTTCAGTAACTGCTCTGAATAAATTGCGTTCACTTAATATCGAAATTGATGAAGTAATTAAAAGCACAAAATTTGATGAGGATATTACTAATGACAGCATTGTAAGTGAACCTGAGCCGTTATATGAAGGGAATAAGAAATTCAGATATTCTAGTTATTATGAAAGACAACCGAAATTGAGAAAACAAGCGATTCAATTTCACGGTTTGAACTGTATGGCTTGTGGTTTTAATTTTCAACAATACTTTGGTGAGCGAGGTGAGAATTTTATCGAAGTTCACCATATAAAACCAATATCTGAATTTGAGAACTCATTAATTGTAGATGCTCAAAAAGATTTAATTGTAGTATGTTCAAATTGCCATCGTATGATCCACAGAAGAAAAGACGATGTATTAAGTCTGGATGAATTGAAAAGAATAATTAGAAAGAACGCTTTATAACAAGCAACTCAGCCGGTCGCCGTTTTTCAAAGTGGCATTTGTGCTGTTTTTTAATTTAGTGAAATAAACAACATTGCTGTTTGGCAGTGTACTAATAAACAATATTGTAGCAACCGGCTTGTGTCGTTGAATTTACAAACCGGTTGCATAAACTTTGGCGAAGGTTGTAAATGCGGCATTCCAGTGTTGGGGCGCCGGCTAGTTGCCACGCCGTTAGGTTCCAAGTCAAGTTGTGTCGTAATAATTAAAACAATAATTGGTTTTATATAAAAACTGGTTTAGCTATTTATAAGTTCTATATAAGGTGAAACCAAGAGAGTTAGCCACCAAGCGAAATTGGTTCAGAATCTGGTTTATAGGTAGCATTTATATAAAGTGTTGGTGGTTTATAAAACCTACATAGTCATAAAAAATGGTTGGCAAAAAAGTAAAATAGTCAAGATATTGAGTTGAGGATAATTCAATTATCAAAAACAAACCGGGGTTATTCAAAATTCATAAATGGGCTTAAGTTAAAAAATAAATAAACCTAACCCGCGTCTCAGCCCGACCGCTTCTCCGAATCGGTCGTAGTGAAAGATCATCGGGTTTAGCTTTTCAAAGTTGGTTGCTTTATAAAGTGTGATTGCAATACAAAACTGATTTTATAAATTACTGTTGTGTGAAGTAGCTGCGTGTAGTAATTGGCGGCGGGCTAAACGCAACGTCGTTAGCTTTACAAAAACCGTAAGGTATATTATGATAAGAGAATACCATGAAACAGATTTAAAATATGTTATTGAAGTATGGCATAGCTCAGTATTGATTGCGCATAATTTCCTAACGGAAGAATTTATTAGAATCGAGCAGAATAATTTGATAGATGTATATATCCCAAATACGAAAACATTTGTTTATTTGTATGATAATATTGTAGTAGGTTTTATATCATTAATTGGAAACGAGGTTGGAGGATTATTTGTTTCTCCTCTTTATCAACGCAAAAATATTGGTAAACTACTAATAGAGTATTCTGAAAAATTAGTTGGCAAATTAGAAGTTGAAGTTTTTGACAAGAATATTATTGGTAAATCTTTTTATTATAAGAATAATTTTTTGTTAATAAAAGAATCAATACATAAAGAAACAAGCGAAAAAGTTTTGCGTTTACGTCAAAAGTAAAGCTAACCAGCTCTTGCACCCGACCGCTTCTTTTCAAAGCGGCATTGGAGAAATTATTGGGTTTGGTTATCAAAGTAAGCGTATAGATGAAGTTTGTTCTAATAAACAAATTAGTTAAAAAATATTGGCAGTGGTTCTTCGTTTCGTCATTGCTGTTCGGGGCGGACGGGTGAAAAGCCACGCCGTTAGGTTCCAAGTCAAGTTTTGTTGTAAAAGTTAAATCAATAGTGGGTTTTACGGAAAAATCGGGAGATCGTTATTTACAAGTTCTATATAAAGGGAAACCAAGTTTGTTAGCAACCAATCGAAATTGGTTCAGAATCTGTTTTTTAGGTAGCATTTATATAAAGTGTTGGTGGTTTATAAAACCTACATAGTCATAAAAAATGGTTGGCAAAAAAGTAAAATAGTCAAGATATTGAGTTGAGGATAATTCAATTATTAAAAACAAACCGGGGTTATTCAACAATCATAAATGGGCTTAAGTTAAAAAATAAATAAACCTAACCCGCGTCTCAGCCCGACCGCTTCTATCGAATCGGTCGTAGTGAAAGATCATCGGGTTTAGCTTTTCAAAGTTGGTTGCTTTATAAAGTGTGATTGTCAAACAAAACTGATTTTATAAATAAAGTTGCGTTAAAGTTGCTGCATTGTAGTTCGTGGCGGCGGGCTAAACGCAACGCCGTTAGGTTCCAAGTCAAGTTTTGTGTAAAAGTTAAATCAATGGTTGGTTTGGCTGCCAAACAAGGTATCGTTATTTACAAGTTCTATATAAGGGGAAACCAAGAGAGTTAGCTACCAACTGAAATTGGTTTAGAATCTGGTTTTAAAACTGCATTTATAAAAGGTACTTGTAGTTTATAAAACCAACAGAGTCAAAAAAAAGGGTTGGCAATAAAGTAAAATAGTCAAGATATTGAGCTGAGGATAATTAAATTATCTAATTTCATTACGGGGTTAATCTTCATTCTAAAATGGGCTTAAGTTAAAAAATATATAAACCTAACCCGCGTCTCAGCCCGACCGCTTCTGTCGAATCGGTCGTAGTGAAAAGTAATTGGGTTTGGCTTTTCAATGTTGGTTGCTTTATAAAGTGTGATTCTTAAACAAAACTGATTTTATAAATAAGGTTGTGTGAAGCTTGCTAAATTGTAGTTCGTGGCGGCGGGCTAAACGCAACGCCGTTAGGTTCCAAGTCAAGTTTTGTGTAAAAGTTAAATCAATAATTGGTTTTATATAAAAACTGGTTTAGCTATTTATAAGTACTATATAAGGGGAAACCAAGAGAGTTAGCCGCCAACCGAAATTGGTTTAGAATCTGGTTTAAGGGTTGCATTTATATAAAGCATTGGTAGGTTATAAAACCCACAGAGTCATAAAAAAGGGTTGGCAAAAAAGTAAAATAGTCAAGATATTGAGTTGAGGATAATTAAAATATCTAATTTCATTACGGGGTAGTATCTACATTCTTAAATGGGCTTAAGCAGTAAAAAAAATAAACCTAACCCGCACTTCAGCCCGACCGCTTCTCCGCCAGAGGCGGACAAGTTCGAATCGGTCGTAGTGAAAAGCAATTGGGTTTGGTTTTTCAAAGCAAGTTGTTCTTCAAAGTGTGATGGTACTAATAAATAGATTAATAAATAAAGTTGTGCATTTCAAACCGTCATTGTAGTTATGGGCGGCGGGCTAAGCGCAACGCCGTTATAAAGCTAAAATGAGGTGATCAATGTTATCTAAACAAATTATTTTATTCCTTTTCTTTATTCTATCATTATCTTTTAATTATTCACAAAATATTGATGATGGGAATGAATTGCAAAAACTACTGAATGAATATTATGAATACACGTTTAGCTATGATGATATTCCAGCCTATAATTTAGACGTAATGCAATATTATAATCTTGAGAAAGAATACAGCACTCCTTTAAAACAAAAAAAATTCAAAGAATCTCCAGAATATTCCGAAAAGTTAAAAGATCTTAAAGAAATAAAAAACGAATTACTTTCAAAAAAGTATTATGTTAAAATTACGAAGCCTTTTAAAGAGTATGATCTATCGCAGAAGGGATTTATGTCTTTTATTAAAGAGAATATGGGACAAGGGACAATGAAAGCTCGACCACCGAAGGAAATATCTAAAATTCTTTTTCCTTCTTTACCTTTCAAATATGTCACTAAAAAGACATTATTTGATAACAAAATATATCATCCTGATATAAAAGAAGAATTTATATTCCTTAATGTTCCTGAAAAGACCGCAGTTGAAATTGAAGATGAATTAAAATCTATCGAAATATATCTGCTCTTCAATATAGGTGGCAAAGAAAATGTTAATTATAAATATTACTGCACTACATATGGATGGTATGATATAAAAAAAGAATTGCTTGTTGCTAAAAATGTTCATCTTGTTATTGCGAACTCAAATACTGGTAAAATATTCTATAGCAAAAAGCATTAAACACATTTTTCTATTAGATATTATATTTGATTCAAAGGAAACATATTTATGTTCAATAGCCTGTTAAATAATTATTCTGATATTACACAAATGATTTATACAATTATCGGTGCTTTGGTGGGAGGCGGTATTGTAAATTATATACTAGATAAGATAAAACAAAAAAGAGAACGCACACTTTTACGTAAGTTGTTTATAAATGAAGTGAAGATAAATCTAGATGTTCTCGATTCCGAATACGTTAAAAAGAACCCAAGTTTACCACATAAAACGTTTTCTTCTTTTTATAACTCCAACTCAAATGGGCTTTCACAATTCTATAGTGATCATATGTTCTCTGAAAAAATAAATAATTATTATGGCAAACTTGAATTACTCAAATATTACGACAAGGATTTAGAACTTGCTGATAAGTATAATTCCGATGGTAGACCTGAAGTATCGCAAGCATTATATAAAAAAGTAGGAGAATTAAAATCAATCGTAAGAACAGAATTGATTGAAAATGCTATTGGAATAATTGGTAATAATTAATTGTTAACGCTTTATAACCAGCCGCTCAACACGGACAGCATTTTTCAGTGCGGCAATTATGTAATTATAAAATTGTGTTTGCAAAGCTAAGTTGTTCTTTAAAGTAGTATGTTCTAAAAAATATTTTTACAAATATAAGTTGTTGCAGTTAATCAGCATTCTTGTTCTGGGCTGCCGGTTAGCGGCAACGTCGTTAGGCAGTATGAAAAAAGTAAATGATCATAAACTTAGTTTTACGTTGTTTCTTTCAAAGGCTTCTGAAGATTATGTGGCTTTTAGATGTTGCATACTAAATGATTTATTCTCTGGTTTTGTATTTGCCGCTCAAGCAGTTGAAAGAATTATGAAGTCATATATGTTTATTTTCGACGAAAATTATAACCCGAAAAAGGACAAACACAGATTAGTTGATTTGTCAAAGAAAATACAATCAATATGTAATTGTAGTTTAGATAATTATTCAGAAATATTTGAGAAGTTGGATAAACATTATAATAGTCGATATCCGGATAATGCAGATTATGCTAAAACAAGATCTACGGCTGAGCTAAACCCAATTGATAGCTTGGTATATAACTTATTGTTTGAACATCTACCAATTCATGATGATATTAAATATATAAGCCCTTTTACAAGCATTTTATTTCCAATATATCATAAAGAAAATTATTACGAAAAGAAACAATTGCCAAAACATGAATCAAGTTGGCGCTTTTGGTTGCTCAGCCGAAATCAAATATTTCAAAAGAATTATGCTTTTCTTGCTCAAAAATGGATCGAGATAAGTCAGAGGGATGGTGAGTTTACTAAGGGTAGTATTAGCCCTTATTGTAATTCTGAGATTATAGATTTTAGCCACTATAACAAATCATTTTCAGAATATAAAAATATAGTACAACTGCCTAACCAGCGCTTCAGCCCGACCGCGTCTTCGACACGGTCGTAGGGAAAAGTTATTGGGTTTAGTTTTTCAAAGTGGGTTGTTCTTAAAAGTGTGATTTACATAAACGAAGTTATTTAAATAAGGGTTTTGCGTTTTCATTCCGTCATTGTAGTTATGGGCGGCGGGCTAAACGCAACGTCGTTATACGTAAATAAATGAGGTGTGTTATGAAAAAATCTGCAATAATTGTAATTGATATGTTAAATGAATATTTGCGATCTGATGGGCTAGTATATTGTGAACAATGTAAGGAAATAATTCCCATAATATCTGATTGTATAAATTTTGCTCGTAAGAACAACATTTTAGTGATTTATCTAAATACTGCCTTAAACAATGAAAAAGATATTTTAGCCAAAAAATGGGGCTTGCATGCTGTCGCTGGCAGTGTTGGGGCACAAGTCATTGAAGAATTAAAACCTGTCGAAGGAGATTTGGTTATTAAGAAAAAAAGTTATAACGGTTTTTTTAATACGACCTTGGATAGCGAATTAAAATATCGCGAAATAAAAGATATTGCAATTACTGGGATACACACTCATGTTTGTGTTTTATTAACAGCTGTTGGCGGTTTTGAATTAGGTTACAATGTTACAACTATTGAAGACGCTATAACAACTGGATACAAACCCAATCACGAATCAAGATTACGCTTCTTTAAAACGCATACTGGTGACCTTGTCAGTTCTGCAGAATGGAAAAATAAAATGAATAAAAATGTCTAGCAGCAAGTTAAAAATAAGATGTATCCGAATAATTCCATGGGATATTGGTTGTTGGATTACTAATTCAAAAATGCAAAAAATCATATCCTGCCTTAAAAAAAACGATTGGAAATTTAGGGAAATTAAAAAGTATTGCCGTAATAATTATTTAATTGGTTATAAAATAATAAATAACATTGCAGTAACCTTAGATATATTTAATGATGGTTATGCCATTTTTACAATACATGAAAAAGCCAGAAATTTTAACAATGAATATGAATTTGATCCAGTCTCTCTAAATAGCCAAAAGACAGATATACACAAAAAGTTACTTACATCTTCTCACTCTCTTTCTTCAGAATTGAATAAAACAAAGCAAGCCTTGTGGAAAATATTTCCAAATCGTCTTAGGAGGAAATCTGCAAATACTAATTGGGAGAATGCTGGATTCTCATATGTATTCTCTTTTTTCATTATTCAAATATCTCCAATGTATTTTCGGAACAAAAATTTTGTTGAAAAAATTACAACTTTATTGTTCCCAATGGCAGTTGAAGAAGTTACTACAAGTGCTTTAATGGATCAAACACGTTCTATCATTGATCATTCATCTTCATTGGGCAAGAAATTAGAAGAATCAACCATTGCAGAATTCCCCTATCGTAAAATTTATTTCACATGGGCTACTTCTGTGATTGTAGGGGAAGTAACTTCTAATATTGTTTTTAATTATTGTAAAACTATGAGAGAGCTTCAACATGCTTGGTTCTCAGCATATATAACAGATCGAAATCTAGACTACATTGTAAATAATATTAAGAACATAAATAGCATTAACAAATTGATCAAACTTGATAGCAGTATTAGTAATGTATCAAGAGAAATAAGTTTATTTACTTCTATTCCAGATAGTATGGCAACAAATGTAATTTTACGGACACAAAAAATAGCTTCAAAAGAAAGTGGACTAGATTCTATTTCGCAATCAATAAATTCAAAACTTCTTCACGTCAGAAATGAAATTACGACAAGAATTGAAAAAAGAAATTATAGGGGTTCGAGAAAAGTTGAATTTATTTTAGTCCTATTAACTATTATTCAAGCAATCTCAGCATATAAAAGCATTTCAACAACTGGCGGATTATCATTTACAGAAATAATCCTGTTTGGTTTTATTTTCTTATTTGTTCTATTAATAATATTAATAAGGTAGTTTACGTATAACCCGCCGCTCAACGCGGCCAGCGTTTTCATTGTGGCATTTGTGTAATTATAAAATTGTGTTTGCTAAACTGAGTTGCTCTTTAAGGTAGTTTGTTCTAAGAAACATTTTTCTAAATAAATAGTTGTTGCAACTATTTGGCATCGCTGTTCTGGGCTGCCGGTTAGCGGCAACGCCGTTAGGCATTATAAAATGAATTATAAAAAATACCCAATATTCTCATTACCGCTTGAATTGATAACAGAGGATAACATTGATGATTTGTTTAAATACAATATCGGAGAATCGGATTATCTTGATTATAAGTCAGAATTATATGGTTTGAATGATTCAGAAAAGATCAAAATACTTAAGCATATAACAAGTTTTGCAAATTCTAGTGGTGGGTTAATTATTTTTGGCATTCGCGAAGAACTTGAAAAACCGGTAGATGTAACTGGTGTAAAGGTCGATGATAACTATTATGATTCAATACAATCTCTTGTTTATGAATGTATTGAACCTACCATTATGAATTTAGAAATGAGGTTAATTGAATATCGAAATAAGAATTTATTTCTTATTTCCATACCTAATTCTGACGATAAACCGCATATGTTCCATTATCAAAAACACAGAGAGTTTTATTTTAGGTATGGGAATAAAAGCATTCCTATGAAATATGATGATATAAAAAAATCTTTCTTGGATTTATCAAGCCGAAATATTTCATATTTACAATCAAATCTTGGTTCAAACAATCCTCTTCATCATCCATTCAATGAAAAGTTCCTAATACATCTTTATAATTCCATTACAGAGAATAAAATAGAATATTCTAAACAACTTATTGAAGTATATGTTCACGAAGTAAATAATGCTCTTAAACAGCGTGAATCGAAATATAATGCTATAATCAAAAACGATGATAAATACTTATTTACTAATGAATTATTAAGAAATTATGCATTAATGCTAGCAAAAGCAAATACTCATTATAATGCATTTAAAAGGGATGCTGAAAGTATGCTCGGATCACTAAAAATGTTTTTACATTTTATGGAACGACTTCGAGTTTTGCTTGCTCAACCATCTATAAATAAATTATTAAAACAAGGATTGATAAAAGAGAAACATACAAACGATCTATACTATGAGGAACTTATAGAAGGATTAGGGGCTCTTTATAAAGCATTAAAAACTAATACCAAAACTAAAAAAGAAAGAAAAATTATTATAAAATAAATGCCTAACCCGCACTTCAGCCCGACCGCCTCTTCGACGCGGTCGTAGTGAAAAATAATTGGGTTTGGTATTTCAAAGTAAGTTGTTCTTAAAAGTATGATTGTACTAATAAATAGAATAATTAATAAAGGTGTGCTTTTCAAACCGTCATTGTTGTGTTGGTCGGCGGGCTAAGCGCAACGCCGTTAGGCATTTTGTGGATTTATTATGAAATATCTTTTTTATATGATTCCATCTATTCCATTTATCATTAGATTTATCTTTGTGTGCTTTTTGAAAGAATATTTAAGTCAAATATTACCCGAGACAGAAAATGATAGATCAGAAATTAGAAGTTATGTATTAACTTTATCGGGATTCAGTTTTACCGCATTGGTTGCTTTGTCTATATTAGAACCAAATATTCAACAGAATATTCAGTTCTCAATTTATTATGCATTTCTCAGTTTCCTTTTTTATTTATTTGCTCTCAATCTTCAAGGATATAAGAATAAAAGATGGCACGATGTATTAAGTGACACTTTACTTGAATCTGCTTCTCTTTGCTTGATTCTTACCGTAATAGGTTTATTGTTTGTATCAAACTTAAACTCATATTTTGTTTACGGCATTTCAGCTTTTGCTATTATTATTTGGTTAATAGATTTTATTATTCGCCTTAACATTCAAATTAATCATCTTAGTGAAAAGGATACTAAAAATGAGTGAAGATAAGAGTAAGCAAAGAAAAGATGTTGATAATAAAAAATTAGAGAACACTACAAAAGGGATTACTTTTATTACTTGTCCAATTCATCATTGTCAATATCCCAAAGGCTCCACTTGTTCAAAATGCGATATTGAAAAAAATAAAAGTAAAAATGCCTAACCAGTTCTTCAAGACCGACCGCTTTAAACGTTGCGGCATTTGTGTGGTTATAAAGTTGCATTGTAAAAATTAGTTGCTCTTTAAGTGAAGTGAACAAAACAAATTAATAAATAATTATTGGCGTTGGTTTTACAAAGTTGCATTGCTGTAATGGGCGGCGGCTTAAAAACAACGCCGTTAGGTTCCAAGTCAAGTTTTGTGTAAAAGTTAAATCAATAGTGGGTTTTACGGAAAAATCGGGCTATCGTTATTTACAAGTTCTAAATAAGGGGAAACCAAGTTTGTTAGCTGCCAAGCGAAATTGGTTCAGAATCTGGTTTTTAGGTAGCATTTATATAAAGTGTTGGTGGTTTATAAAATCTACAGAGTCATAAAAAAGGGTTGGTAAAAAAGTAAAATAGTCAAGATATTGAGTTGAGGATAATTAAAATATCTAATTTCATTACGGGGCAGTATCGTCATTCTAAAATGGGCTTAAGTTAAAAAATAAATAAACCTAACCCGCACTTCAGCCCGACCGCTTCTCCGCCAGA
>JAHBUO010000040.1 GCA_019638025.1 Ignavibacteriaceae bacterium | reverse complement strand
GATTCCCGGCATTTTGTTCATATCTTACTTGAACCAAAGTAGAAGGAAGTGCAGGAGTATATGGTGTACCTGTTTGCAAATTGAAAACTAAACCTAAGTTCCAGTCTTCGGGTTGCGTAAAAGATACTGTACCATTGATAACATGTGATCTATCAAAACTCAATGGAACTAAGAAAGTCTCAGTTTGTTTTCCTGATTGTTCACTGAAAAATAACTCAGTTGAAGGTTCTGTTCTATTTCCTTCAGCAATAGAAAAAGTATAATCAAGTGAAGCCGAAAACATTTCGCCCGGAGATCTTCTTTTCAATAATGAAAAGGTGATTCCTCTTGAATTAGCATAAGATAGATTGGTAAGCAGATTGTATGCTCTGCCTGATTCAGTATAAATTTGTTGAGTATATATATAGTTACTAACATCTTTATAGAAACCTGTTACATCAAACTTTAAGTCGTCAGTTAATTGTTGCTGTAAACCAATCTCGTATTGAACTGATTTTTGAGGTTCGACATTTGGGTTTCCGAATGTAGGCGTTGAACCAACATTTGTAACAAAATATCTATTGTTTGAGTACAAACTAGAGAGCGAACCTATCTGATAGAAATGTCCATAAGACAATCTAATGATTGCCCTATCGGTGATTGGGTAAGACATACTTACTCTTGGAGAAAGTGTGTGTTTTATTTTAGCTTTTTCGTTGTATGCTGTGATGTATCCAAATAATGAATCTGTTAAATTTCTTGAAATAGCAGTATTATAATTTGCAGCAGGATCAAACATTTCGTATCGTACACCCGCATTTAATATAAATGAAGACTCGAATTCGACCTTATCTTGAATATATGCTGATAAACTTGTTGGTCTCATCGTGAATGAATTATACAATGATGGTGATTCAGGAATTCGTCTAATTAATACTAATGCCGAATCATACAATAAATCGTCGTTTGTTAGATTTGCAAATTGTCCATCTTTTAATTTTCCTATTTCAACTGAGTATGCTTCATAATCAAGTTTATGAAAACGAGTTTCGAAGCCAAGTTTTACTTCATGAATATCAAAAAGTTGGGCTACTAAATCACCTTTAACACCTGTTGTTGTCGTTCGTCTAAATTGACGATAGTTGCTCGTACCTCCGGCATAAAACCCTGAGTTACCAACTCCTCGACTATAAAGATTTGGAAGATAACGGACATCATCAACATTTTCATACAGATAATATTTTGCAATATTATAACCATGAGAAAACTTTAAAGTGTAGAACATATTATTCCCAACGGTGTGGGTAAAATCTATTGCTTGTAATAAACCGGTACTATAACTGGTTCCATCTCCTGAAGGATTATACTTGTACGCAAAGTCATAATCTCTTGACTCACCTTTATCAAAAACTACTTCATTATTTTGATTTAAATGTAGATGTAAATTTATAACTTAAATTTCATGGATATTATAACTCATAAATGGATTCATCGGTACATAAGAGCCATCACCGGTTGGTAATCCATTACTATTTGGGTCGTAAGGTCTGAAGAAATAAGCGTCTGATGCAGATTTTTTTCGAGTATCACCGGTTTTAAAATTATCCGGCGACAAGTAGGAATCATCAGGACGATACAATTCTTGGCCGTAAATACTTCCTTTAAAATTCTCAAATACACTTGAGAAGTAGAATTTAGCATCTTTTAGGTAAGGTATGGGGCCACCGAAGGTAGCTTCTAATCTACTTCTGTTTAGAGGGTCTAAATCGTCAATATTGGTAAAAAGCTCTTTACGAGATGATACATAGTCCCCCATATATCCACGCAAACTTAACGAATATTTGTCAGAACCTTCTTTTGTCACATAATTCACTACTCCGGAAAGTGCATTTCCATATTGAGCACTAAATGTTCCAGTAGAAACCGAGACTTCTTGAACTGCATTAGTCGCAATACCGATTGATCTCTGGTTACCATATGGGTCGTTCAATGATACACCGTTGAGTGTAAATGCTATTTCATTCGATCTACCTCCTCTTACGTGAAGAGTTCCATCATTACCGGTCACAACACCTGCTTGAAGTTTTATCACATCGGTAATTTGATCAACAGGTAGTTCACTTATGTTCTCAGCACCAATTGAAACAGTAGGGTTTGTTAAATCTTGTCTGATAAGTGGATTTCTATCTCCTTGTACGATTACAGCTTCAAGATCAATCGCACCGATTGACAACTGAAAATTTAATCTGGTAGTGAAATCGACATTTACGCGAACATCATTATTGGTAACTTTTTGAAAGCCAACTACTGATGCGGTTACACGGTACAAACCGGGGGGGACATTTAGAATCACATAATTTCCGTTTATATCTGCAGAGGAACCTAATGAAGTCCCTTCAATATAAACGTTAGCGAATGGAATTGCTTCTCCGCTCTCTTTTTCTACAACAGTTCCCATAATCTTTCCTGATGCTTGAGCAAAGATTTTAGAAGAACCAATATTTAAGAGAACTAAAAGAATTGGAAGCAGTAAGCGAATTTTATTCATTAGCAGCTCCGATATTTTGAATAAAGTCTACGCTTAGAATTTAAGCGTATACAGATGATTTATTATTATTTGTTAATTCAAATACCCTTTCTCCTAAGGTATTTAAAATACAAGTTCGAATATACCATACCTCTCTGTCTATGTCAACAAAAACAGGTTCAACTCTGTTTTAATAAGCAAATTTTATTTGATAAATTATCATTATCTTCATACGATTAAAATAACATTTGCTATTCAAGAAATTCTCATTTATTTTTTAACGGTTTTTTTAATTGAAATTTAATCGGGGGGAATTTGAAACGTTTTTTAATTATTCCAATACTAATAATACTTCTAATTTCAGCTTGCAACACTAATCCACCTACACAATCAATCGAAGAGGCGTTGGGAAAGGTTGTAATTACTTCAAATGTAAATAATGCAGAAATTTGGATAGATAATAAGTTTTCCAATCACTATACCCCAGATACAGTTTCTATCACCTTAGGAAGTCATTCGTTACAATTAAAAAAAATTGGATACTCTTCTCCTTCTCAAAATATTACTGTGATAAATGACTCTATAAATACTTACCATATTGAATTAGTTGAAATTGTCAGCAAATTAGTACTTCTTGAAGATTTTGCTAATGTGAGTTGTACACCATGTGTGACGAGTAATAAAATAATTGAATCAATCCAGCATAGCTATGGGAAAGAAAAAATTGCGATAATAAAATATCCGACTAGTTTCCCATCCCCCTTCGATCCATTTTATACTGCAAATAAACCCGATTCAGATAATCGAAGAGCATATTACAATGTCAATACCGCTCCTACCATAGTTGTAGATGGTTTATTGAGACCACTTCCTCAAGATTCAAATATGATTAAACAAAGAATAGATGCCCAACTTGAAGGTAAGGCAAAGTTTAAGATTGTAGTCCAAGACAGCATAATATCATCAAATTATACCGTTAATATCTCAGTCACATTATTAGATGGTTCAGAAATAAGTTTAAATGACGTTTTCCTCCATTGTGTCGTTACAGAGACTGATATTGAATTCGCATCTCCACCAGGTTCGAATGGGGAGACTAAATTTTATAATGTTATGAGAGTGATGTTACCTTCAAATCAAGGGGAATCACTATCAACACTGGTTTTAAATCAGCAGCGATATTTTGAACGTTCCACACCAATTAATTCAAATTGGGTAAAAGAAAAATTGAACACAGTGGTTTTCATTCAAAACAAGATAACTAAAGAAGTATACCAAGCAAATTCAACTTTCTAATCAATAAATAAATGAGGTTCAAATGAGAAATCTGTTACTGATTCTTTTTGTCTTATCCGTTTTACTCCCTATCTCTTTAGAAGGGCAAGTATTACAGAACAATCAAAATGCTAACTCATCAGTAGTATTAGCGTTTATAACTCACAATGCTTACGGTAACAATCTTTATATCGATAATATAACTGCCGGAAATCGTTTTGATAATGATGTCGCTGTTTTAGGAATATCAAATATTGAAAAAGATACTTCCTATACAATTGGTCTAAATCCATTTTCAATCGAACCAATTGTAACTATTATCAATGCCGGTAAGTTGAGTATAACTTCATCGTTCACTGTAACGTTGACTGTAACACCCGGAGTGTACTCAAGTACAAAGACTGTAAGCTCCTTAAATTCCGGTGCGATATCAAACGTTACTTTTGACCCATTGACGGTCACCCCGGGAACTAGTTTGAATCTTCAAGTAACATCTAATCTTGCAAATGATCAAAATTTAAGCAACAACAGTTTTACTCAAACCTCAATAATTTATGGTGGAGTTAGAAGAAATGTAATCTTCGAACAATGGACAAGCTCTACTTGTGGTCCTTGTGCTACAAATAACCCAACTGTCGATGCTTTTGTTGCAAATAAATTTGATTCACTTATGGTAGTTAAATATCACGTTGGCTGGCCTTCCCCGGGTAATGACCCTATGTATTTATACAACCCTACTCAATCTTATGATAGACGCTATTATTATGGTGTAAACAGTGTTCCTAATGTAATTATTGACGGTGTTGTAAATCCCACTTATCCATATACGGTTGCATCAAGTTTGCCTGATGCCTTTAATAAACGGATTGTTAAAGGAACTCCTCTCTCCTTAGTAGTAACAGAAACAAAATATGGAACAGATTCGGTTAAGGCTGATGTTGCTGTCACAATTCATGCTCCTCTGAAATATGGAAGATATTGGTTAAGAATTCAAGCGATTCAAAAAGTTATTGAATATGCAACAGCTCCAGGAAATAATGGTGAAAGAATTTTCCATGATGTTTTCAGAAAAGCTTATCCTAGTTCTCAAGGAATTCAACTCCCAACAACTGTAGGGACACATAATTTTTCAGTGACTTATCCATACGAAGGTACAGTTTGGAATCTCTCGCAGATGTACACAAATGCTTTTGTCCAAAATGATTTAACAAAAGAAGTTATCAATGGAAATAAAAGTTGGAATCAAACAGTAGTTAAACCCGATTTCATTTCAACCAATGAAACTTCAATGGACAAAACGAAAGAATATGCCGATGATATAATTATTTCTGAAAATTCAAATTCAGATACATTTGAGAATTTACTCGTTACAGGGAGTTATCAATTTGAACTTTTTGAAACAAGCTTCCCACCAAACGGTTGGAGAATAAAAAATCCTGATAACGGAATGACATTTGCACAATCAATTTCTGCTAATGGACCAACCCTTGGTGGAAGTAAATCTGTTTTTATGGATTTTTATTCATATTCAGCAACCGGACAAAAAGATACATTAATTTCTCCACTATATGTTGAATTAGTTGAAGCTGATACAATTCAGTTTGATTATGCTTATGCTCAATATAGTTCTACGTATGTTGATTCTCTCATTGTCCTTTTATCTATCAACGGTGGAACAACATTCCCGTATACTGTTTTGAGGAAAGGTGGTGCATCTTTAGCCACAGCCCCTGCTACAACTAATCCGTTTACACCATCTCAATCACAGTGGACTACAGTAAAATTTGCGTTATTAAATATTTTACCTGTTGAATTATCATCATTCAGTATATCACCGATTTCTGGTGGAATCCAATTGGATTGGGTTACTTCTTCAGAATTGAATAATTATGGTTTCGAAATTCAAAGAAGTGTTGAAGGAAGTGATTTTGTGACCATTTCTTTTGTAAAAGGAAACGGAACAACTTCAAATATTTCGAACTACTCCTTTGTCGATAATATTAGTTTCGATATATCAACAAATATTTCTTATCGATTGAAGCAAATTGATTTTGACGGTAGATATCAATATAGCAATGTTGTTTATGTTGATTATGATATTCCCACAACATTCGGTTTAGACCAAAACTATCCGAATCCTTTTAATCCTTCTACAACAATTAACTACCAACTTCCTGAAAACGGATTTGTTACTCTAAGAGTATTTGATATGCTTGGAAAACAAGTTGATATTCTTGTTAACGAACATGTAAACGCAGGAAGACACTCAATCACTTATAATGCAAATAAGCTTGCAAGTGGAATCTACTATTATGAGTTAAGAATGAATAATTACAAATCAATTAAGAAATTTATCTTAATGAAATAATTAGAATTTTGAAAGGCTGTCACTAACTGACAGCCTTTTTTTACCTTCTCTCCCAATGCCAGTGCCATGGTTCAAACGAAACCCCATACTTATTTCCCCTTGGATATGAAAGATAAAAATTAAATCTCGAAGCATTTTTTATGAGCCACTCATACTCTTCTAAACGTTCAAAATCCTCTGCCGTCTCGGATTCATTAATACCATTAATCCCATCGATATTAACAAAGTCAATGGCAGTATTTTCGGCACTCCCATGTTCACTATAACCCGGCATTGCAATCCACTTTGCATTTTCCCTCAATGAGAAATCATTACTCCGAACTAAATAAAATACAAACAAATATGCTTGTCTTCCTGCTGATCTAAAACCGGAATCAATAAATAATTTTTTGCCGATTTCCTTTTCCATTTCAAGCATCATAATTTCATAGTCATTATTAACATGAGAAGGAAGATATTGAATTCCTGTTTGATAGGGTTTATTTTTTCGAAGAAGTTTAACCGACTCAATTTTTACGAGATTGTCCGGTGTATCTTTTGAGAAAAACTTGCCTTTAAATCCTAAGTCGATTGGATTTATTTCGAACAACCTTTCTACAAGTGACCGTTCAATTGTTCCAAGCAAACTTAAAAGTGAATTATAATCAACTAAGTTTCGTTCATGGGAATTCATAACTAACATTTCTTCTTCCCACTCATCTATCACGCGTTCAAAAATAAATTTGTGGACAAAATTCATTTTTGAGAAATGGATTTCATCGAAATAAAACTTCGTGAATACACCAATTGACAGTATCAGCAATCCGATTAAGATTTTTAAAAGTATATTTTTCAAAATTTCTCCAAAAGAGTAAAATGTTAAAATTAAAGATATTCATTTTTTCTGTATAGCAGAATAACTTTGTAACTTTGAATCATTAATTTGAAAACACTTTATGGAAATCTGGAAACGAAATCTAATTATACTCTGGATAAGCCAATTTCTTGCTATGGCCGGGATGAGTGCAGTTGTTCCATTCCTTCCTCTTTTTATTAGGGAATTGGGAGTTACGTCCATAAATGAAACTGCAACATGGAGTGGATTTGTTTTTGCCGGACCTTTTGTGGTTTCGTTCTTTATAACACCACTTTGGGGAGTTTTGGGAGATAAGTATGGCAGAAAACTTATGACTCTAAGAGCTATCTATGGATTGGCTATTTCACAAGTTTTAATAGGTTTTTCTCAAAATGTCGAACAACTTTTCATCTTCAGAATTTTACAAGGATTATTAAGTGGTTTCTATCCTGCCGCTCTCGCTTTAACTGCGGCAACAACTCCAAAAGAAAAAACCGGTTATGCACTCGGAATGATTCAATCGGCAAGTTTAGCAGGAAATATTATCGGTCCACTTATCGGCGGTATTCTATCTGATTTTCTGGGATTTAGAAATGTATTTTTTGTAGTTGGTACTTTAGTTTTGGTAACAGGAATTTGTATCACATTTTTGATAAACGAGCCACCTCGTGAGTCACAAGAATCGAAAAATTATTCCTTTTTTGATAATCTGAAATTTATCTTTTCTTCTAAATATCTATGGATTGTTGGTGTACTGATTTTTATGAGTGCTTTTGGTGAAGCACTATTACGTCCGATTTTTGTTCTATATATCGAATCATTCCACATCGAAATGAAATTTTTACCGACTGTAACGGGAGCTCTTTATAGTATAGTAGGAATTTTTTCAACTCTTTCTTCGGCTCTCTTCGGAAAGCGGATTGACAAAATTGGAATTAAGAAAACTCTATCTTTTGGAGCGTTAACAACTGGAGGAATGTATTTAATTCACTTTTTTATCGAAACTATCCCTTTTCTTGTACCAATAAGAATTTTTTTAGGATTGGGTTATGGGATAATAATTCCGGTGTTGTTTACTGCATTGAGTAAAGATATCCCTGATATACGAAAAGGCGGAATTATGGGGATTGGTTCAAGTTTTCAAATTTTAGGGAATATGCTGGGTCCAATAACCTCTGGAACACTTGTTATTATGTTCGGGTTGAGACCAATGTTTTTATTTGCCGGAGTTATTTTTCTTATTATTGGACTTATCTCTCAAAGACTTAAAACTAACTAATAAATTTTCAAAGTTTTCCATCGACCAAATCTAAACTTTCCCCAAAGTAATGTTGAATAAAGTAATATATAGATAGGTAATGCAATCCAAGCAGAATTGAATCCAAACTCAAAATGGATTCCGATTATATATGCTAACGGTACAAAAACTAATAAATTAGTAAGAAGCTCAGCAATCATTACAAAAGAAGTCTTACCAACTGCTTGAAGCCCATTTGCAAAAACAATTCCTGATGCATAAAATATTTGTGAAAATCCGGCAACTTGCATCGGAACAATTGCCATTTCGATTATATTTTTATCAGTCGTGATGATAAGAAGCAAATACTTTGGAAAAAATAGAAATATTAAACCAAGTAAAAGTGTATAGTAAGTTGCAATTTTTGCGGCTTCGTAACCAAAAATTTTAGCGAGCTTTTTCTTCCCTTTACCTATACTATTCGAAACAAGAGTTTGCACTGCAATTCCAAAACCAAAGCAAGGCATAAAAGATAAGAACAGAGTACTGATAACCGCTTGAGTTGCAGCTTGCTCAGTAATACCAATTAATCCGGTGATTGCGACAAATGATAAAAATCCTACGAGTAAAAAGATGTTCTGAAATGAAACCGGTAGAGATAAATTTACAATATATTTTATATGTTCTTTTGAGAAATCTGTTTTTTTGAAATTATAATTTTTGAGACCATTCGACTTCTTGGTTATTACAGTATAATAGATAACATCACAAAAAGTTGCTAGCGAAGAACCTAACCCGGCGCCTGCTAAACCCATCGGCTCAATTCCAAATTCACCATAGATAAATATATAGTTAAAAAGGATATTCAATACGTTTACCATTATTGCCGAGTACATAAAAACTTTTGTGTTCCCTATTCCAAAATAGAAACCACGATAAGAAACGGTTATTAGAAAAAAGAGTAACCCCATAAAACGGAAGAACATATATTCTCCCGCTAACTCCCCAACTCTATAGTCTTTTGCAAAAATTTGAGCAATATTGTTTGAGAATAATGTTCCAAAAACTGAGATAATAAATCCGACAAATAGTGCCAGAACTATTGAACTATAGAATACATCAACAATTTTTTCATAATCTGATTTTCCTTGATATCTAGCAACCAAGATATGTGTCCCGGTAGCAAGACTCGAGAAAAAACTGACAATCGCCCAAGTTGCTAATACTCCTAACCCCATGGCGGCTAAAGAATATTCAGCATTATCTAATCTGCCAATCATTGCTGCATCAACTAAAGATACAATCATCTGAGAAGAGAGCCCTGCAATAGCGGGAAGGGCTATTTTCAGAATTTTTAGTGAAATATGTTTATGTGGGAGTATATTCATATCCCGAAAGTTAACAAAATATGCGTAATCTATGAACTAAGACTCAGTTATTATTTCGATTCACAAATTTTTCATCAGATGTTTAAGAAGAAAATCATTTTTCGTTAACTTGCCTTATTGAAAAAAATATTGTATCAAAATAAAATTTGAGGTGTTATTTGAAAGACAAAAATGAGATAGTAAAAAATTGGTTGCCACGTTATACAGGGGTTCCAACGGAAGAATTTGGTGAATTTATTCTTCTTACAAATTTTGACGGCTACTTAAATTCTTTTTCAGAAATTATGAATGCACAAATAGTTGGACAAGATAGACCTATGCATAGTGCTACGGCAGACGGAATAACTATGATAAACTTCGGGATGGGGAGTCCGAATGCTGCAACAATAATGGATTTGCTAACCGCTATATCTCCTAAAGCAGTTTTATTCTTAGGAAAGTGTGGTGGACTTAAACGTAAAAATCAACTGGGAGATTTAATCCTACCAATTGCCGCCATTCGAGGAGAAGGTACTAGTAATGATTACCTTCCACCCGAAGTTCCCGCCCTTCCGGCTTTTGCTTTACAAAGAGCTGTTTCAACTATGATTAGAGATTTAGGATTTGATTATTGGACAGGAACTGTATTTACTACTAACCGGAGAGTTTGGGAATTCGATGAGTCGTTTAAAGATAAGTTAAGAATTATGAGATGTATGGCAATCGATATGGAGACGGCAACTATCTTTGCAACCGGATTTGCAAATCAGATACCAACAGGAGCATTATTACTTGTCAGCGATCAGCCAATGATACCTGAGGGAGTTAAAACTGAACATTCAGATGCCAAAGTAAGCGCCGATTTTGTTAATCGCCATATCAACATCGGAATAGAAGCACTCAAGTTGATCAGACGACATGGGAAATCGGTAAGACACTTACGATTTGACGAATGATGATTTCTATGGAATCGGCTTTTTCTGAAATATTTTATTTGCTATTAGTCAAAGAAATATTATCTTAGCAGTCGAACTGCAAAATCGCTTTATTGAAGGATAGCTGGCAAGACTATTCAAAAGCAAATCAAACTAAAAACAAATTATTTATTATTGGAGGTTCAATTGAAAAAATCGTTTCTTTTATTTTTTCTTCTAATTACATGTTCTGGTTGGCTCTATTCTCAGCAGGGCAACGATTGGAAATGGTTACACCCATCTCCCCAAGGAAACCGTTTAGTTTTTGTTCAAGCATTCAGTGAAACTAACTGGTATGCGGTTGGTTGGGCGGGTACTTTCATGAAGACGACTGACGGTGGGGCTTCTTGGACATTAAGACATGATGTAGGACGACCTTTTGGTACTTCAGGTCAAACATCAAATGCACTCGATGCACATTTTTTTGATTCATCAAACGCTATTGTTATTGGCAGTAATGGAGGGATTTTTCGAACATTCGATGCTGGCGAATCATGGGCAGAGGTTTCAGGTAACCCCCTTCCGAGTAATTCAACAACAGCATTGAACCAAGTACATTTTGTAGATAACAATTTGGGTTTTATTGCAGGAAGTGCAGGTGCTTTATTAAAAACAACTGATGGTGGAAGTAACTGGAGTATCGTAAACACCGGTGTCACTACTACTTTTTATGATGTTTGGTCTCCTGACGGAAATTTAATATTGGTTTCTACAACTTCCGGAAATATTAGAAGATCCACTGATGCAGGAGCAACATGGGCTACTGTAAATGTTGGTGTGACTGCTGCTCAAAATAAAATTGGAAGTGATGGAACAAACATTTTAACTGCGGGTGCCTCAAGCTCAGCAAGACTATCCACTGATAATGGAGCTACCTGGACTGCTGCAAGTACAGGTTTACCAGCTAGCACTACCTTTACGGATGTGGACTATTCAGGGGGTGCGTTTTATTTAACCGGTAATAGTTTTTATTTGTACAAATCAACTAATCTTGGTGTAAGCTGGGATACTGTGGGATTTTTACAATCAAATCAGAGATGGACAAGCACCTACTATTCAACTATTTTTTCTCCAAACGGTGAATCATTCATTACTGTCGGTGCATTTGGACTCATTAATTCCAAAATTGCCCCTTCAACCACTCCAACAGTACATACAGTTTTAGCAAAAGCAGGCGCATGGAATGATATCTGGTCATCAGATCCCGGTGGAACTGTAATTGCGGTAGGTGCTCCAACAAGTGCTGGATCAGCATTTGACCAAATTGGTCGTTCCACTGACGGTGGTAATACTTGGGCAATAATACCATTTTCAACTACTTCGACCTCTACACTCTGGTCAATTTCGATGGTTAATAGTAATCTTGGATTTGCTTCAGGAACAAATAGCGCGATTTACAAAACAACAAACGGTGGGCTAAATTGGGATTCAGTAGCTACGACAGGACTACCGGCCAACGCCACGTTCAGGAAAATCGATTTTGTTAGTGCTAATCTGGGATGGGTTTTTGCGTCAGCACCTAGTACATTAACCAATTTCATTTTTAAAACTACAGATGGTGGTACTACTTGGGTGGCTCAATCTCATGGTATATCCGCAGCTAGCAACGGTCAAGTTTACAATTCACACATGTTGAATGAAAATGATGGATTTATTGTCACATGGGAACCACGACCATTCAGAACTACAGATGGAGGAACAACATGGACCAGTCAGTCAACTGTAGATGCTTTTGGGGGTTTTCTTTACGATATTAAAATGGCTGACACTTCAATAGGATATATGGTTGGCAGTTCCGGAAGATTTTATAAAACGACAAATGGTGGACTCCTCTGGGATACTCTTACCGTTCCAACAAGATCTTACAGCTTTAATAGTATGGAGTTAATCGATGCTAACACAATTGCTGGATTTGGAGGCACAGGAGTTTTCTTCCTCTCGACAGATGCCGGTTTGACATGGGTAAGTAAAAATACTTCTGCGGCTACACTTAATGGTTCTCATTTTTCAAAAAATAGCCAAACCAATCAATATGCATTTTTTACTGCAGGGACTAATGCTGCGATACTGAAAAATACTATAACTCCAATTCCGGTCGAGTTGGCATCTCTTTCAGCATCCGTAGATGGGAACAGCGTTAGTTTAATTTGGAAGACAACCACAGAGTTAAATAATAAAGGTTTTGAGATCGAAAGAAAATCTTCAAATTCAAATTGGGAAACTCTTTCTTTCATTCAAGGGAAAGGAACAACTGCCTCAACAAGTGAATATCGTTATGTTGATAACAAACTTTCTGACGGCAAATATACTTATAGATTAAAGCAAATTGACTATGATGGTTCATTTACTTACACTTCAAGTATTGAAGTAGAAGTTGGGACTCCGGTAACTTTTGCACTTTCACAGAATTATCCAAATCCATTTAATCCATCAACGATAATTAAATATTCTATTGCTGAAGCTAGCAAAGTCACATTAAATGTTTATAATTTAATCGGTGAGAAAGTTGCTACACTAGTTAATACGCAACAAGATGCTGGTTATCATCAATTAAACTTTAATGCAGGAACACTTTCCAGCGGAGTTTATTTCTTTACTATTAATGCTGAATCAATTAACAGCAGTAAAAAGTATAATGAGACTAAGAAAATGATGTTGGTTAAATAAATCAACTTTTTAACTTTCCAAAAGGCATCTGTAATGGATGCCTTTTTTATTTTCCATCCCATATCTATTTCAAGCACATAATAAAGTGCAGATTATCGATATTTTTTAATTAACAATTCTTGACATTCTTACAAATCTGTGGTAATTTTTCAAGAAACAAAAAATTGAAATATGCTAACTGAATTTGGTAAAATTTTCATCTTCCTGCTAACCGCAATAATATTTGTTATTGTAGGTATCTTAACAGCCAAACTTGTCAGACCTGCCAGACCATCAAAAGAAAAACTTCTCACATATGAATGCGGAGAAGACGCAGTTGGTTCACCTTGGGTTAAGTTTAACATTAGGTTCTATGTTGTCGCTCTAATTTTCCTAATTTTTGACGTAGAAGTTGTAATGTTAATACCATGGGTTATGGTTTATAAAGAACTTGGTTTAGCAGGATATATTATTGGGGGTATCTTCTTAGTATTGCTTGGTATAGGTATGGCATACGAATGGAAGAAAGGTGATCTCGAATGGGCTCGTCCAACTATAACTCCCCCTAAAGCTTTTGAAAAAAGTGAAGTCAATGCTGACAATTCGGCATTAAAGAGTTAATCCTAATTCTATCACTTTTTATTTTTTGAACATTATTTTATAACGGAAATTTTTATGGGCTTATTAGATCAGCAGTTTGCCGATGACAACATAGTAATAACTAAAGTTGACGATTTACTCAACTGGGCAAGATTGTCTTCTTTGTGGCAAGTAGGTTTTGGATTAGCGTGTTGTGCAATTGAAATGATGGCAACTTCAGCATCTCACTATGATTTTGATAGATTTGGTGTAATTCCACGTGCCTCTCCCAGACAGGCAGATATTATTATAATTTCCGGTACTGTCACCTTAAAAATGGCAACAAGAATTAAAAGATTATACGAACAAATGCCTGATCCGAAATATGTTATCTCAATGGGAAGTTGTTCAAATTGTGGTGGCCCTTATTGGGAACATGGTTATCATGTTTTAAAGGGAATAGACAGAGTTATACCGGTTGATGTTTATGTCCCCGGTTGTCCCCCACGGCCAGAAGCTCTTCTTGAAGGATTATTAAAGCTTCAAGAGAAAATCCGTAATGAATCATTAGTTAAAAAAGATGTAGCATGAAATCTCACGAAGAAATTTACAATCTATTAAAAGAAAAGTTCGGTGATGCAATAGGTCAATCAATAACTAATTTGCCCGTTGAATCATTTATTGAAGTTAGTCCCTTAAAAATTCATGAAATTTCTTATTTCTTGAGAGACGATAACGAACTTCTATTTGACAATTTGATGCTTCTTTCCGGGCTTGATGATATGAATGACAAAAAAGTCAAGCAAGAAGACGGTTCAATTGCTGATGTCCCAGGTACTCTAAGTGTTGTATATCATATTGAGTCTACTTCTTTCAGACACAAAATTGTACTAAAATGTTCATGTCCAAAAGATAAGCCTGAAGTTGAATCAGTAAATTCGATTTGGCGTTCAGCTGATTGGAATGAGCGTGAGGCATATGATATGTTTGGAATTATTTTCCTAAATCATCCTGATTTAAGGAGAATTTTAATGCCATATGACTGGGAGCATGGCTTCCCATTAAGAAAAGATTATAAAAACCCTGAATTCTATCAGGGTATGAAAGTTCCGTATTAATATCATAATCCGATATCGATTAAGGATATCAATTGATTTATAGAAAACTGAAATAATATACAAATGAGTGATTATTCAAATCTAAAAACCGAAGAAATGGTCCTAAACATGGGACCCCAACACCCTTCGACCCATGGGGTGCTTCGTTTGGAAATAAAACTTGACGGAGAATTAATTGTCGAAGTTAAACCACATGTAGGTTATCTGCACAGATGTTTTGAAAAACATTGTGAAGCTATGACCTACCCACAGATTGTCCCCTACGTTGATCGAATGGACTATCTTGCTTCAATGTCAAACGAATTAGGATATGCTATTGCGGTTGAAAGATTGATGGGCATTCAAGTTCCGGAACGTGTAGAGTATATCCGTGTAATAATGGCTGAATTGCAAAGAATAGCGTCTCACATGGTTGCATTGGGAACTTACGGACTCGATATTGGAGCCTTTACTCCATTCCTCTACCTTTTTGCTGATCGTGAAAGAATTTTAAGCATTTTTGAAGAAACTTGTGGCGCTCGATTATTATATAATTACATTTGGGTTGGTGGTCTATCACACGATTTACACCCTGATTTTATTCGTAAAGCAAAAGAATTTGTTACTTATTTCAGACCAAAAATTACTGAATTAAATAATCTTCTCTCTTATAACAAGATTTTTATCGAACGAACCGCAAATGTTGGAATTCTCCCGATTGAAACCGCAATAAATTATGGAATGACCGGACCAAATTTACGCGCAAGTGGTCTCAAGTGGGATTTGAGAAGAGATGACCCGTATTCGATTTATGATAAATTTGAGTTTGATATCCCGGTTGGTAAGGGGTGGGTTGGAACTTTAGGTGATTGTTGGGATAGATATTTTGTTAGAGTTTTAGAGATGGAGCAGAGCTTAAACATCCTAGACCAAGCACTTGCTCAAATTCCGGATGGTGATGTTACTTCAGCAATACCAAAAAGAATTAAACCGGCTGAACGACAAATCTATACCCGAGTAGAAAATCCTCGTGGTGAATTAGGCTATTTCATTGTTAGCAAAGGTGGACTTCAACCACATCGAGTCAAAGTACGTCCCCCTTCATTTATAAGTTTAGGTTTAATGAATGAATTATGTAAAGGTCATCTTGTAGCTGATGTTATTGCGATTCTCGGTAGTATTGATATAGTTTTAGGGGAGGTTGACCGATGATTATTTACGAATACTTAAGCGAATTATTTGGAAGTCCGGTTTTAGCCTCAGTAATTCAGAGTTTATTCCCACTAATCTTTTTAATTCCATTCGCTCTTTTTGCAGTATGGTTAGAAAGAAAAGTTTCCGCATTTATGCAAGATAGAATTGGTCCAAATAGAGTTGGGAAACATGGATGGTTACAAACTGTTGCCGATATCTTAAAACTCATTCAGAAAGAAGATATTACCGCTGCTAACGCCGACAAACCACTTTTCAATATCGCTCCTGTTTTAGTATTTGCCGGGAGTTACTTAGCATTTGCTGCTATCCCCTTCTCTTCAGCATATATTGGTTCAAGTATCGATTTAGGACTTTTGTTCATTGTGGCTGCATCCGGATTTGTAGTTGCCGGAATTTTAATGGGTGGATGGGCAAGTAATAATAAGTATTCGTTGCTCGGTGCTGTAAGGTCAGCTGCACAAGTAGTAAGTTATGAAATTCCTACAGTGCTGGTAATTTTGTCGGTTGTTATGTTAACCGGTTCATTAAGTTTATACGAACTCAGTGAAATGCAGACAAGTTCAATTCATAATTGGATTTTATTTGGTGGAAATGCCCCACTTCTGCAAAAAATCTTATTGATTCCTTTTATGTTTATCGGATTCATCATTCTATACATCAGCTCGTTAGCTGAAGTGAATAGAACACCATTCGATATTCCTGAAGCTGAATCTGAATTAGTTGCAGGTTTTCATACTGAATATTCAGGGATGAAATTTGCTATGTTCTTTTTAGCTGAATATGCAAATATGTTTGCGGTTTCCGCCATAGTTTCGGCAATATTTTTAGGTGGTTATCAATCACCCTTTGGATATTTAGGTAATACTTTGGGACTCACGTGGCTTGTCCCAATAGAACAATTCTTATGGTTTTCTGCTAAAGGATTATTTTTTGTTTTTGTTCAGATGTGGTTGAGATGGACTCTTCCCCGACTCAGAGTTGATCAGTTAATGGCTTTGTGTTGGAAATATCTCATCCCGATCGCATTTGTTAATTTATTGATTATTGGATTAATCGTACTTATTAAAATATGAGAGAATACTTTTCAAATATTTGGTCTGGGTTATTTACCGTTCTTGTCGGTATGAAGATAACCTTTAAACATCTTTTCGAGCCGTCGGTTACAATTCAATACCCCGACGAAAAGCCTAAACTTCCCGAACGCGCAAGAAATAGATTGTATGTTAATATGGATGATTGCATAGGTTGCGATCAATGTTCAAGGGCGTGTCCGGTTAGTTGTATCGAAATTGAAACAGTAAAGGCTTTACCGACAGATGATTTAGGCAAAACATCACAAGGTAAGAAAAAAGCTCTTTGGGTTACAAAATTTAATATCGATTTCGCAAAATGTTGTTATTGTCAGCTGTGCGTTTTCCCCTGCCCTACTGAATGTATCTATATGACAGAGACTTATGAGTTTTCTGAATATCAACGTGATAGTTTGAACTATAGTTTTGTAACTTTAACTCCATCAGAGATTGAAGAAAAGAAAGATAATTTTGCCAAGTTTGAAGCAGAAAAAGCAGCTCAAAAAGCCGCTGCTGCAGCTCCAAAACCAGCACAAAAAACAGATGAATAATTAATTACAGATTAAAATGAATATTTACGATTTAATATTTTACTTATTTGCCGCAATTACTGTATTTAGTGCTTTTGCGGTTGTTTCATCAAAGAATATAATCTACTCGGCATATAGTCTTATGCTAACATTTTTTGGTGTTGCCGGATTATATGTCTTGCTTGGAGCTGATTTTCTTGCAATTGTTCAACTGATTGTATATGTCGGTGGCATTTTAATTTTGATTCTTTTTGGTGTTATGCTTACAAACAAAGTAAACGGAATGCCTATACATACTGAGGTTACGAACTTAATACCGGCTTCTATCACAATTGGTTTATTCGCCGGAATCATCTTAGCTTTTTTTGTAAATACAAATTGGAAATCAACTCAAACAGAATTTCCTAATACAACTATTGTTGCGCTTGGCAAACTCTTAATGAACGAATACATCTTGATTTTTGAATTGCTCGGAGTGCTTTTATTAATTGCGTTAATCGGTGCTGCAAGCATCGCACGCAAAAAATAGGTGTTATTTATGATGACAATTGGACTTCAACATTTTTTAATAGTTAGCGGATTACTCTTTTCCCTTGGTATTTTTGGTATCATGACTCGCAAGAATGCTGTTATGGTTCTAATGGGGATAGAGTTAATCTTAAATTCAGCAAACATAAATTTCATAGCATTTGCAAAATATGGGAATTTCGGATATCACGGTCAAATGATTGCTCTATTTGTAATCATCCTTGCCGCCGCCGAAGCAGCAATTGCACTTGCCATAGTACTAAATATTTACAAAAACTTCTCAACAGTAAATGTCGATGAAGTTAACAAACTAAAAGAATAAATATTATGAGCGAAAATCAAATTATACTTTTTTCTCTTTTTTCTCTTTTTGCCCCATTATTAGGATTTGTGGTTACTGTTATTTTGGGGAAGAGATTCAAATTCATGTATCTTTTTGAAGTGGCGGTAATTACGCTTGTTTTACTTGCTTCTATCTCAGTTTTATTTGTGAAACTCGGCTATCTACCCGACACAAAAATAGTATCAGAATTCGCATGGATTTCCCTCGGTAACTTACCAATACTGGGTGATTTTAATCTTTCACTTGGTATTATGATTGATAATTTGACCGTGATAATGTTATTCGTAGTAAGTTTAATCAGTACTTTGGTTCATTATTACTCGATAGCATACATGAAAGGTGATCCAAGATTCAACAGATATTTCGCTTACCTTGGAATTTTTACTTTTTCGATGATGGGGATTGTTCTAACACACAATATCTTAATGATGTATATCTTTTGGGAATTAGTAGGACTCTCTTCTTATCTCTTAATTGGATTTTGGTACGAAAAGAAATCCGCATCAGACGCTTCAAAAAAAGCATTCATTGTAAATCGAATAGGTGATGTTGGAATGTTTGCAGGAATCATGATGATTTTTGTAACATATCACACTTTTACTTTTGATACAATTTTTGAAAACATTTCATCCGGAGTACTCCCTTTCAACAGTGATTTCTGGTTAACAATTACCGGATTATTGCTATTCTGTGGAGCTATCGGAAAATCAGCTCAATTCCCACTTCATGTATGGTTACCTGATGCAATGGAAGGTCCAACCCCGGTGAGTGCATTAATTCACGCAGCTACGATGGTTGCAGCTGGCGTTTATCTTGTTGCAAGAATATTTGTCCTCTTAACCGGAGATGCTTTATTTATAATTGCAGTAGTTGGGGCTTTATCTGCTCTGATTCCGGCAACCATAGCACTCACGCAAAATGATATTAAGAAAGTTTTAGCCTACTCGACAATCAGTCAGTTAGGCTACATGATACTCGCATTAGGCGTCGGCTCTTTTGCTTACGGTTTCTTTCATTTAATAACCCATGCATTTTTCAAGGCTGGATTATTTCTTGGTTCGGGTTCGGTCATCCACTCAATGCATCATGAACAAGATATCCAGAAGATGGGTGCGCTACGCAAAAAGATGCCAATTACCTATATTACATTCGTTATCTTTTCGATTGCGATAGCCGGAGTACCATTAACTTCCGGATTTTTGAGTAAAGATGGAATCTTAGCCGGTACTTACGCTTTTGGACTTTTAACAGGGCAATGGATATTTGCAATAGTCGGATTTCTTGTAGCAATGATGACTGCATTCTACATGTTCAGATTGGTTATTTTAACTTTCCATGGTGAAGCGAGAGATCATCACAAATTTGAACATGCCCATGAATCCCCTCTCCTAATGACTGTACCATTAATGATTCTTGCTACGTTATCAGTTTTCATTTTTTATACCGCTAATCCTGTCGATGCTGAAGGTGGTTGGTTCTTATCTAAATGGGTAAAAACTCCAACAACTGTAGTTCCTGAATCAGCACGTTATTCATTCATGGTAAGTGATGCAAATATTGAAGAAATTGCACATTCAGAGAAAATTGTTCATTCTGTTTCTTATTCTGAAGCTTTGCATCATGCTCACATGCCGGCAGTTTTTCTATCATTATTTTTAGCCGGACTCGGAATATTAACAGCTTTCCTCTTTTATCAATGGAAAAAGTTGAATGCAGATAAACTAGCCTCTTCACTTAAACCTCTGTATAATTTCTCTTATAACAAATGGTACATTGATGAATTTTATGATGCAACATTTTTAGCATTCACAATGGCACTCAGTAGATTCCTTGCTTGGTTTGACCAAACTATTGTGGATGGAATTGTTAATGGTACGGCAACAATCACAAGATTTTTCTCAAGATTCACCGGTGGATTTGATACATATGTCGTAGATGGTTTGGTAAATCTGTTTGCTTATGTGAGTGGAATGTTTGGTTTAATTTTAAGAAAACTTCAGCTTGGTAAAGTTCAAGCTTATGTAGTATTAGTAATATTTTCATTGGTAATATTGGTCTTCTTGTTTACCAATTTACAAATCGGATAAATTTTATTTATAAGGGATATCAAAGAAATGCAACAAGTTCCGTTATTATCGTTAATTACATTTTTACCCATCATCGGGATGATTCTTATATTATTCTTACCAAAGAATAATGAAAAAGTTATAAAATCTCTTACCCTCGCTGTAACAGGGATTCAAGTTTTGTTAGGTATAGTAATTTGGAGATTTTATGATTATTCTCTCGGTGGAATCTATAATCAAGCATCATTTCAATTTGTAGAAAAATTTAGATGGATTGAAATATCATCAGTTTCATGGCTTGGAACAATTAAGATAGATTATTTCTTAGGTATCGATGGAATTAGTGCTCCCCTTATTTTACTTACTGCTGTTATTACTTTTATTGCAACTTTAGCATCTTGGAATATTAAAACTTCAATAAAAGGATATTTTGCGTTATTTCTTTTGTTAGATACAGGAATGATGGGAGTCTTTGTTGCATTAGACTTCTTCCTTTTCTATATCTTTTGGGAAATCATGCTTCTCCCAATGTACTTCTTAATTGGAATCTGGGGTGGTCCAAGAAAAGAATATGCTGCTATTAAGTTCTTTATATATACTCTACTTGGTTCAGTTTTTATTCTTTTAGCGATGATTGGTCTTTATTTAAGTGCAACTGAAACTTTAGCCGATGGCAGCAAAGTTTTCACATTCAATATGCTTCAATTAATGAATGCGGAAAATTATACTGCTGATGGAATTTTATCCCCATTAAATCCGAGTAATTTACGTCTTTGGGCATTCTTAGCACTCTTTGTTGGCTTTGCGATTAAAATTCCAATGTTCCCTTTCCACACATGGTTACCGGATGCTCACGTTGAAGCACCAACTGCAATTAGTGTTATTCTTGCCGGAGTATTATTGAAAATGGGGACTTATGGTATCTTAAGAATTAATTATCCGATGTTCCCCGAGATAACTAATCAACTTGTTTGGTGGATTGCACTCTTCGGAATGATAAACATTATATATGGTGCCCTCTGTGCACTCGCACAAAAAGATTTTAAGAAATTGATAGCATACTCATCAGTCTCTCATATGGGATTTGTTATGCTTGGGATGGCATCATTGAATACAGCCGGTGTATCGGGAGCTGTTCTTCAAATGTTTAATCACGGGACGATTACTGCAATGCTCTTTATCATTGTAGGAATTATTTATGATAGAGCTCATACAAGAGGTTTGGATGATTTTGGCGGACTCGCTAATCAGATGCCAGTCTATACCGGATTTGTAACAATTGCTTTTTTTGCTGCAATCGGTTTACCCGGGTTAAGCGGTTTTATCTCCGAAACATTTGTGTTCTTAGGCGCTTTTCATGTTGAATCAATCCGTTTGATAACTGTTATTTCTACACTTGGAATTCTACTTGGTGCAGGGTATATGTTATGGACATTGCAAAGAATTTTCTTGGGGCAATTAAATCCCAAATGGAGTGCTCTTGAAGATTTGACAGCACGCGAATATGCAATGCTTATTCCTCTAACTATTATTGTGATTGCTTTGGGTGTTTATCCTTCATTAATGTTAGACTTAATGAATTCTTCTGTAAACACTATGGTTAATTTTTTACTTAAATCTCCGGAAACTTTTTCCGGTTTACCGTTTTAGTTATTCATTAATTTGAAATTTTGTCGAGTTTAGATAATGTCAATAGAATATTTTCTCAATAGTTTGTATTTGATAAAGCCGGAAATTGTTGTCACAACATTTTTAGTTTTTGTTGTGCTACTCGATTTATTTTCAAACAAACGAAATAATCTTCTTCCATTCTTTTCAATATTGGGCCTTTTAGTAACCGGATATTTTGTACTTGAACAATTCGGTTTGAAAGGTTTAGCTTTTGTAACAAGCGACTCAAGAGCAATGGTTTCAGTAGATTCCTTTTCAGCTTTTTTTAAATCGATTGTAGTTCTCAGTTCTATTTACTTTATCTTAATGACTGTTTATTCCAAAGAGATGGAAGAAACTTTTGATCGTACGGGTGAATACTATACACTTATGTTTGGTATGGTGCTCGGTATGTTTTTTATGATTTCAGGTTCTGATTTAATTCTTCTCTATCTATCTGTTGAATTAGTATCGCTTAGCTCCTATGTAATGGCAGGTTTTGCAAAAAATTCAGAAAAAAGTAGTGAAGCTTCATTAAAATATTTAATTTATGGTGCCCTCTCGTCGGGATTAATGTTGTTTGGAATTTCACTAATATACGGACTAACTGCATCAACTAATCTATATGAATTAAATCCTTTATTAATTGTTTCAGAAGCAAACTCATTCATTTTGATGTTTGCGATGCTTCTAATTTTTGCAGGTATCGGATATAAAATTTCCGCAGTACCATTTCATTTTTGGACTCCTGATGTTTATGAAGGAGCACCAACACCCGTCACCGCATATCTATCAGTAGCAAGCAAAGCAGCCGGATTCGCTCTTTTAATAAGATTAATTAAAGTTTCTTTCATTGCTGAAAAAGACACATTCGGATTTTGGATATATAATCCGATTTTTAATTGGCAAGATTTTCTTGTTATTATCTCTGTTGCTACAATGACCTTAGGTAATTTTGCAGCGCTATGGCAAAAAAATGTTAAACGAATGCTTGCTTACTCAAGTATCGCTCACGCCGGATATTTACTTGCTGCATTAGCAGTTTTATCTGATACCGGTTTAGTTGCTGTGTTAGTTTATTTTGCTGTATATCTCTTAATGAATCTTGGAGCTTTTCTAATTGTTATCTTTATTAAGAATAAAACCGGTAGCGAAGAGCTTGATTCGTATGACGGGATAGGTTTTTCGATGCCATTTTTAGGTGTCTCATTTACTATTTTCTTAGTCTCTCTTACCGGACTCCCTCCAACTGCCGGATTCATTGGTAAATTATATTTATTTATCGCGCTTGTAGATGCAAAGATGTTTGTTCTTGCGATTATAGCTTTATTAAATAGTGTCGTCTCACTCTATTATTACATTAGAATATTAAAACATATGTTCTTGGCAAAACCTAGTGAAAATTCACCCAAAGAGGAGCTTTCGGCAGTACAGTTTATTATTCTCTTTTCGCTAGTAATTCCGGTTTTATTATTCGGAGTTTACTTCTCACCGATAGTTGAATTAGCTAAAAACTCAATCCTTCTTTTAGGATTTTAAAAAACGACTTTTTTTTAATGCATTTTTACATTAAGTTATATACGACCTTTTTAGTCTTATTTTATGTTGAAATTATCAAAGAAAATAGAATATTCCTTAATTGCCCTGAAGTCAATTAAAGATTCAATGGATGGAGAATTATTATCTGCAAAAGAAATAAGTGAACAAAACAATTTGTCCTATGATCTCTTAGCAAAGGTTCTACAAAATTTGGTCAGGAAGAAAATTTTAATCTCGACTCAAGGAACTAAAGGTGGTTATACATTTGCAAAAAATCCTTCAGAAGTATCAGTGTTCTCAATAATAAGTATTTTTGAAAATAATATCGGAATTACAAATTGTTTAAAGAATGATGAACCTTTTTGCTATAATTCAGAAAATTGTTGTATTAAGAATCCGATGACTAAAGTTCAGAATGATATTTACAGATATTTTAAAAGTGTAACAATCAATCAATTATGACAAATCC
>JAHBUO010000004.1 GCA_019638025.1 Ignavibacteriaceae bacterium | reverse complement strand
TGAAAGAAATGCAAATCCGGGAAAGTTTGATAAGTGGGGACTTTTTGCGGGACTCTCCGGATTAGGGTTTGGAATGATTTCAGAAAAATCGGGAAACTTTTCGATGAAAGAATACCGTCTCTCTTCAGCATTCGGAGATGAAGAGATGAGTTTTGGTGCTTCTTATGGTTGGGTTACGGGAGACAGAAATATTTTTAATCGCTCTGAATTATATACAGTAGGAATCCTCTATCGTCCATTCAAATATCTTTCAGTCGGAGCTACAAGATTTTTTTATAATTCGTACGACGACGAAACCGTTGTTGAATTTGCAGCGCGGCCGTTCGGGAATCAATGGTTATCATTATTTGGTGACTATGTAATTGAGGATAAAAATTCAAATACAAAAAACCGATATAGTCTCGGGGCTTCTGCTGAGTTATACAGTGGATTAACTTTTACAGCAAGATATTTCGAAAATAAAACTTTATCAGCCGGAGTTCAAGTCGGATTAGGAAACTTCGGTTTGGGTTATCAAAAACAATTAGATAACAATAGTAATGGGCTTCAAAATATTTACGGAGTTAGATTAGGCGCATACGAAAGAAGCGTAATTCAACCATTTGCCCCAAAAGATAAATACTTTTCCCTCTCGTTAAGTGGTGGAATTAAATATCAATCATACAAATTATTTGATAACTCGCAAACTCTTAACTCAATCATTACTTCAATTGAAAATGCAAAAGAAGATCCAAGCATAAAAGGAATTGTCGTAAATGCTGTTGGAATGAATACCGGATTTGAATTTTGCTGGGAATTACGTGACGCATTAGAATCATTTAAATCTAGCGGTAAAAAAGTTGTTATCTTTTTTGATAGAACAAGTATTGTTGGATATTATTTGTTCTCAGTTGCAGACCATCTCGTAATGGATCCACTTGGTGGACTAACATTAGAAGGATTTGCGATGGGTCGGAATTATTACAAAGGAATGTTTGAAAGTATTGGGATCGGTTATCAAGAATGGAGATTCTTGAAATATAAATCGGCTATGGAATCATTCTCTCGCGATTCTTTCAGCGATGGAGACCGTGAGCAGAGAGACCGATTAGTAGAAGAATTTTACAATATTGTGAAAGATGCAATAACTGAATCACGAAATATTTCAGCAACTGATTTTGATAACATTGTAAATAATGAAATGTATGTGGTTGGTAACGGAGCCATAGAACATAAACTGGTTGATAAACTTTCACGATGGGAAGATATCGATAGCGTTCTAACTAATTTCGATGGCGACAAAGTAAAGAAAGTAGGCAGTCAATTTATTCTTAAAAATAAATTACCCGAAGATAATTATTGGGGCAAAAAACCTGAACTAGCGGTAATTTACGCTATCGGGGGTACCGACTTATACACCGGCATGCGCGGAAAATACTTATCTGAAGTAATCAGAAAGGTTGGCAACGATAACAATGTTAAAGCAATTGTTCTAAGAGTTGATTCCCCCGGTGGAGATGCACTCGCAGCTGATTTAGTTGCTGAAGCATTAAAATCATTCAAGGGAAAGAAGCCAATAATTGTTACTCAAGGCGGAGTGGCTGCATCAGGAGGCTATTGGGTTTCTATGTATGCCGATACAATTTTAGCTGCTCCGATGACTGTAACCGGCTCGATAGGTGTTATCGGCGGTTGGTTTTATAATGCCGGATTAAAAGAAAAACTAGGAATTTCCGTTGACCATGTTAAACGTGGTGAATCGGCTGATTTGGGTGTTGGTCTTGTGATGCCATTTGTAGGTGCAGTTCTTCCGGATAGAGCAATGAATGAAAAAGAGCAAACACTAATCAAAAAAAGAATTTTAGGAATGTATGACGAATTTATAGAAAAAGTTTCAGCCGGAAGAAGTAAACCGAAAAATGAAATTGAAGAAGTTGCTCAAGGTCGGGTTTGGACAGGACGAGACGGAAAAAAAATAGGTCTTATCGATGTTATCGGAGGAATGAAGGAATCTATTAAAATAGCGGTTGATAAAGCCGGGTTGAAATCGAATGAGTATAATATAGCCGAATACCCCGAAATGCCACTATTAGATATTTCGGAATTAATTCCCATGCCGATTTCATTACAATTTGAGAAATCAAATTTCTATCAAGAAATGAAGCGAAGAATCGAACTAAACGGACAACCTGCAACTATTCTTCCGTTCGATGAAATGTGGCTTGAAACTATCGGAATAAAATAATCAATTAATATTACCATTATCTGAAAGGAAATTATATGGCAGCAGAAAAATCAAATCTATTTAGTGCAGGTGCAATTGCAAAAGAACTTGGCGTGTCAGGAGCTGTTGTTTCAAAAGCAATTAAGGCTCTTGAACTCCAACCCGAAATGAAAAAAGGAGCATGCAGTTACTATTCAAAAGAAGCAGTTGCCAAAGTTAAAAAATCAATTCAGAAGTAAATTTTAGTTCTCAATAAATGATATCGGAGAGTATTTCTTCTCCGATATCATTACTGTTTTTAAACTTAAAAAAGTGGAATTATGAATACTAAAAAAGCTGCGATAGCAATTCTATTATCAATGATTTGGATTAGTCTTTCCGAGTTTGTAAGAAATGAATTCTTATTAAAATCCTTCTGGGTTAATCACTACACCGGAATGGGAATAGTATTTCCATCTGAGCCATTAAATGGTGTGGTCTGGGGTGTTTGGGCACTCTGTTTTTCGATTATTAATTATATAGTTTTAAGAAGATTTTCTTTTAATCAAACCATTGCTCTATCTTGGATAATTGGCTTTGTTTTAATGTGGCTTGTAATTGGTAATCTTGGAGTGCTTCCGATGTCAATCCTTGTCTATGCAATTCCTCTAAGTATATTGGAAGTTTATGTTTCAGTTTTAATAATATATAAAATAGATAAATCGATATGAGCAAAATCTCCACAATTGATGAATATATAAGTACCTTCCCCCAAGATATTCAGAAAAAGCTTTTACAACTAAGAAATACTATTTTAAGAGCAGCGCCAAATGCAATTGAAGCTATCAATTACGGCATTCCCACTTATAAACTAAATGGAAATTTAGTTCACTTTGCTGCATACAAAAGTCATATCGGTTTTTACCCGGCTCCGTCAGGTTTAGCTGCTTTTAAAGAGGAAGTCTCTGCTTTTAAAAGTTCAAAGGGGGCAGTTCAATTCCCCATTGATAAACCTCTTCCTGTTAAACTGATTACGGCTATTGTGAAATTCCGAGTGAAAGAAAATCTGAATAAATAACATCTCAATTACCAAAATCCCTTTTCTCTAAAAAATATTTAAGAAACTTTCGAACAGAGGAACTTTAATCTTGACTTTTTTGTATAGATAGTATAAGTTTGATGAAGTTTTTCAAAAAATTCTGAAAAATAAGGAAGAAAATGAGTACCGAAGTAAATGAAATAGAAGAATTAGCGAATCGTGAGTATAAATATGGTTTTGTCACCGAAGTTGAGACGGAATCAGCTCCAAAAGGTTTAAATGAAGATATTATCCGATTAATCTCGCAAAAAAAAGAAGAACCGGAATGGATGCTCGAATGGAGATTAAAAGCTTTTAATCATTGGAAGAAAATGACTGAACCAAATTGGCAAAATGTTAATTTTCCCCCAATTGATTATCAAGATATCGTTTATTATTCAGCCCCCAAAAAGAAAAAAGCGTTAAATAGTTTAGATGAAGTTGACCCCGAAATTCTAAAAACTTTTGAAAAACTCGGAATTCCGTTAGAAGAACAAAAAATACTTTCCGGTGTTGCTGTTGATGCAGTATTTGATAGTGTTTCTGTGGCAACAACATTCAAAGAAAAATTGGCAGAGGAAGGGGTGATTTTTTGTTCAATGAGTGATGCCTTAAAAGAGCATCCGGAATTAGTTAAACAATATATCGGCTCAGTTGTTCCTTATACAGATAATTACTTTGCAGCGTTAAACTCTGCAGTGTTTACAGATGGTTCATTTGTGTTTATTCCGAAGGGTGTCCGCTGCCCGATGGAATTATCAACATACTTTAGGATAAATGCGGCAAACACAGGGCAGTTTGAACGCACCCTAATTGTAGCGGAAGAAGGCAGTTATGTGAGTTACTTGGAAGGTTGCACAGCACCGCAACGTGATGAAAATCAGCTTCATGCTGCGGTTGTTGAGCTTATTTCATTAGATAATGCAGAAATCAAATATTCAACAATTCAAAATTGGTACGCCGGTGATAAAGATGGCATCGGAGGAATTTATAATTTTGTTACTAAACGTGGATTGTGTAAAGGAATTAATTCCAAAATATCATGGACTCAAGTTGAAACCGGTTCTTCTATCACATGGAAATATCCAAGTTGCGTACTTCAAGGAGAAAATTCAATAGGCGAATTTTACTCGGTAGCTGTTACAAACAATATGCAACAAGCTGATACAGGCACAAAAATGATTCACCTCGGTAAGAATACACGCAGTACAATTGTTTCAAAAGGAATTTCTGCAGGAAGAAGCAACAATTCTTATCGTGGTTTAGTTAAAGTTAATAAAAAAGCCTCAGGGGCAAGAAATTTTTCGCAGTGTGATTCTTTGCTGATTGGTGATCAGTGCGGCGCTCATACTTTTCCTTATCTTGAAGTGAATAATCCTTCAGCTATTGTTGAACATGAAGCTACTACATCTAAAATTGGTGCGGATCAAATCTTTTATCTGAATCAGAGAGGATTATCAACTGAAGATGCAGTAAATATGATTGTTAATGGTTATTGTAAAGAGGTTTTTAATGTTCTTCCGATGGAATTTGCAGTTGAAGCTCAAAAGCTTTTAAGTGTGAGTCTTGAAGGAAGTGTCGGTTAATCAATAAGTTTAATATTAAAGGAAATAAAATGTTAGAAATTAAAAATTTGCGTGTTGCTATAAATGGCAAGGAAATCTTAAAGGGAATAAATCTAAAAGTTAACAAAGGTGAAGTTCACGCAATTATGGGACCCAATGGTTCCGGTAAAAGTACGCTTGCTCAAGTTTTAGCCGGACGTGAAGAATATGAAATTTTAGAAGGTGAAATTTTATTTGAAGGAAAAAATCTAATTGAAATGGCTCCCGAAGATAGAGCAAGAGAAGGTGTTTTTCTTGCTTTCCAATATCCGATAGAAATTCCGGGAGTATCTAATACGAATCTTTTGAAAAACGCACTCAATGAAATTAGAAAATATCGTGGACAAGAACCACTTGATGCGATGGAGTTTTTAACTCTTGTGAAAAAGAAAATGCCTATCGTGGAGATGAGACAAGAATTATTAAGTCGTTCAGTAAACGAAGCCTTCTCAGGTGGCGAAAAAAAGAAAAATGAAATATTTCAAATGGCGGTACTTGAGCCAAAACTCGGTATTCTCGATGAAACTGATTCAGGACTTGATATAGACGCTTTAAGAATTGTTGCAAATGGTGTCAATCAAATTAAAAATGAAAACAATGCTTTTGTTGTAGTTACTCACTATCAAAGACTACTAAATTATATAGTGCCTGATTTCGTACATGTACTCCAAAATGGGAAAATAATAAAATCCGGAAACAAAGAACTTGCTCTTGAGCTTGAAGAAAAAGGTTACGATTGGTTAAAAGAACACGAAGCTGAATTTGTAGCCGCGAAATAACCTTTTCAATTATTAAGGATGATATAAATGACATTGAATAATGAATTAAAAAATTGGTATGTAACGAACTTCAAGATGTTTGAAGAAGGTTTGAACGGTGAAAGTAAATCAAAATTTCATCTGGTTAGAAAAGATGCACTGTCTAAATTTAGAGAACTTGAGTTTCCTACAACTAAAGATGAAGAGTGGAAATACACTAATATTTCACCTCTTTTAAATTATAATTTTAGACAACCTGTTTCTATTAGACTAAAACCGGAACAGATCGAAAAATATTTGTTCAGCACAAAAGATTTTATAACGTTGGTTTTTGTAAACGGGTTCTATGATGAATCTTTATCGTCAGTTCCGAAGGAGATTAAAGGATTGACTGTTAAAAATCTATCTGCGGCATTAAAAGAAAATTCTCCAATCTGTGAAAAATATCTTTCACGATTTGCTCCATATCAATCGAGTATCTTCACTGCTTTAAGTACTGCATTTGTTAAAGAAGGGACTTTTGTACATGTCGAAAAAAATGCAGTAATCGAAAAACCGATTCAACTATTGTACTTAACCGCTACCGGTGAAAACATAATCACTAATCCAAGAAACTTGTTTGTTATCGAAAATAATGCACAAGTTAAGATAGTAGAAATACACAAATCACTTGAAGAAAATGTTAACTTTACTAATCTTGTAACGGAAGTAGTAGTAGAGGGAAATGCAATTGTTGAGCATGTCAAACTGCAAGATGAAAACTTAAAATCATTTCATATATCACGACTTGAAGTTGACTTGAAAAAAAGTAGTAACTATGCCTCGTATAATGTAAGCATTGGGGCATCAATTGCTCGCAGTGATATTAACGCCAGGTTTAACGATGAAGGGGGAGAGTGCACATTGAATGGATTGTATCTTGCTCACGAAAATCAGTTAGTTGATACACACACTCTTATTGACCATGCAAAACCTCACTGTAACAGTCATGAACTTTACAAAGGCGTTATGGATGATAAATCTAGAGCAGTCTTTAACGGAAAAGTTATGGTAAGAAAAGATGCTCAGAAAACAAACGCATTTCAGGAAAACAAAAACATTCTTCTTTCGGATGATGCAGTAGTAGACACAAAACCACAACTTGAAATTTTTGCTGATGATGTTAAATGCTCGCATGGAGCTACAATCGGGCAATTGAGTAAAGAAGGATTGTTTTATTTACGTTCGCGTGGATTTAGCGAAGAACTTGCAAGAACAACATTAATCTATGCATTTGCCAGCGATGTTGTTCATTCAATCTCTATAAGTGAAGTAAGAGATAAGCTTGAAGAAATGCTTGCAGAAAAATTATTGAAGTAATTATTGCTCATCACTAGAGTAAATTAAAGAGTAATTATGATCTCTGATGCTATTATAAATTCGGTTAAAAATATAAGTAGTCTTGATGTATTAAAAATACGTGAAGATTTTCCTATACTGAAACAGCTTATTCATGGAAAACCTCTCGTTTATCTTGATAATGCCGCAACTACACAAAAACCGAAATTTGTGATTGATAAAGAGAGAGAATATTATGAAGTCCAAAACTCTAATATTCATCGCGGAGTTCATTTACTTAGCCAAAAAGCAACTATGGAATATGAAAAAGCCCGCGAAAAAGTTATGCGGTTTATTAATGCAAAGTATCTTTCGGAAGTTATTTTTACTAAAGGAACTACTGACGGGATAAATTTAATTGCATCTTCTTTTGGAGAAAAATTTATTAATGCAGATGATGAAATTATAATTTCCCACCTTGAACATCATTCTAATATTGTTCCATGGCAATTGCTTTGTCAAAGAAAAAATGCAAAACTAAAAGTAATCCCAATCAATGATAATGGGGAAATAATTTTTGAAGAGTTTGAAAAGTTAATTTCAGAAAAGACAAAATTTATTTCGATTGTACATGCATCAAATTCACTTGGGACGATAAATCCAATAAAAGATATAATAAACAAAGCACATCAATACAATATTCCGGTTTTGATTGATGCAGCACAATCTGTTCAACATTACAAAATCGATGTGAAGGAATTGGATTGTGATTTTCTCGTTTTTTCAGGCCATAAACTTTACGCTCCCACCGGAATAGGTATTCTTTACGGGAAAGAAAAACTTCTTGAAGAGCTCCCCCCTTATCAAGGTGGCGGAGATATGATTTCTTCGGTTACTTTTGAGAAAACAACTTACAACGAACTCCCCTATAAATTTGAAGCGGGAACACCAAATATTTCCGGAGGAATTTGCCTTGGAGCAGCAATTGATTATATAAATTCTATTGGAATAAAATCAATTGAAGAGTATGAAAAAGAATTGTCTGATTATGCAGAACTTCGATTAAAAGAAATCGAAAAGCTGACTCCCATAGGAACCGCAAAAAATAAGGGAGCAGTCTTTTCTTTTATTTTAGATGGTGTTCATCCGCATGATATTGGGACAATCCTCGACTTCGAAGGAATAGCAATTCGTACAGGACATCATTGTACGCAACCAATTATGGATAGATTCAAAATTCCGGCTACAGCCCGAGCTTCTCTTGCATTTTATAACACCAAAGATGAAATAGATTTTCTAGCTTCATCTATTAAAAAAGTTTTTGAGGTTTTTGCCTAATGAACAATGAACTAAGAGAGCTATATCAACAAGTAATTCTCGATCATAATAAAAGTCCGCGCAATTATAAAAAATTGGAAACAGCTACAAATTCTTCCGAAGGAAAAAATCCTCTGTGCGGAGACCATATTCATCTCTATGTGAAAATGAATAATGATGTGGTAGAAGATATTTCGTTTGAGGGAAACGGTTGTGCTATTTCGAAGTCTTCGGCTTCACTAATGACTTCAATAGTAAAAGGAAAAACAAAAGCTGAAGCTGAACAACTGTTTGAAAAATTTCATGATCTTGTTACCGGAAAAATTTCAGAAGATGAAGACTTAACCGATTTGGGAAAACTTGCCGTTTTTCAGGGTGTTAGAGAATTTCCTGTAAGAGTGAAATGTGCGAGTCTCGCATGGCACACACTTCATTCAGCATTAAAAGATGAAAACAAAATTGTAACAACTGAATAATATGACTGAACTGACAATTAAAGAATTAAATGAAAAAGCAATTCAAGTTTTGAAAACCTGTTACGACCCCGAAATTCCGGTTGATATTTGGGAGTTGGGGTTAATCTATGAATTGCAATTTGATCTTGAGAAAAATTTACGTGTTTTGATGACACTTACTTCTCCTATGTGTCCGGTAGCCGGAACTCTACCTGGTGAAGTGGAAACCAAACTGAGAAGTATTGATGGTATTAACAGTGCAAAGGTAGAATTAGTTTGGAATCCGCCATGGAGTAAAGAAATGATGAGCGAAGTAGCTCTTGTTGAATTAGGATTTTTATAAACACTAACAAAAATAAGGAATAAAAATGTTCACAATAAATCGCCCGCCAATGTATGATGTCGAGGCAGTTCAACCAATGCGTGATGAATTAGTAGCTGTCGGATGCGAAGAATTAAGAAGCCCTGATGATGTTGAAAATGCTTTGAATGTAAATGATGATAAAACTGTGCTTGTAGTTATTAATTCAGTTTGCGGATGTGCTGCCGGTGGTGCTCGTCCCGGAGTAGCTCTCGCATTGCAAAATGAAGTTATTCCCGATCGACTTACTACGGTTTTCGCCGGACAAGATCGAGATGCAGTCGATAAAGTAAGAAGTATGATAAAAAATTATCCTCCTTCATCGCCGAGTATTGCATTATTTAAGAATGGAGAAGTGCTTCATTTTGTCCCGAGGCTAGAAATTGAAGGTTATACTTATATAGAAATAGCAAAAAAATTAAAAAGTGTTTTTAATCAGCATTGTTCTGCAAAAGGTCCATCAATTACACCTGAACAATATGCTCAAGTTGAACACGCAAAATCATGCGGTTCGAAAATACCATTATTTAAGAATTAAGATTTTACTAATAAAATATGAAATTCAGCGCTCAAGAAGAATTTGGTTTACGATGTTTACTTCGGATTGCACAAAGCAATTCTACTAACGGATTAACAATACCCGAGATAGCAAATGCTGAAAAAATCTCTCAAGCAAATGCAGCAAAAATTCTAAGGATTTTGCGAATAGGAGGTTTTATTGATAGCTCACGTGGTCAAGCCGGTGGTTATAAACTAACTCGTTCACCGAATGAAATTATAGTTGCTGATGTATTGGCGGAATTGGGAGGAAGATTATTTGAATCTTCCTTCTGCCACGATCATGCCGGTGTTGAGTCAATCTGCACAAACAGTATTGATTGTTCTATTCGCTCACTCTGGAGAGCTGTTCAATCAGTTGTTGACGGAGTACTAAAAAAAACCACACTAAAAGACCTCATAGGAAATGAAACTCAAGCAAATCTAATACTGAATAGTTTCGTTGAAGAGACACTAGAAAAGCAAAATTAGTTTTTATACTTCCACCTCTTTAAATCTTGTTTTTAGGTAACTTTGATTATTCTGTAATGAAACAATTCTCTTCATGATTATTGTTTTTATTAATAATTTAGAAACCAATAATAATAGGGATTTAATGAAAGATTTATGGAATCAGCGTTTCAGCAGCAAAGAATATGCTTACGGAACAGAGCCCAATGCCTTCTTCAAGGAGCAAATATCAAAATTAACTCCGGGAAGATTGTTATTGCTGGGTGAAGGGGAAGGTCGTAATGCTGTCTACGCCGCTAAAAACGGGTGGACAGTTGATGCTTATGATTGGAGCGAAGAAGCTAAAATTAAAGCACTAAAACTTGCTCGTGCAAATAATTGTATGATTGATTATAAAGTTGAAGATTTAATTAATCTTATTCTTCATTTTGATATGTATGATGCGGTTGGGCTAATTTATCTACATCTTGATGAAGAACTTCGTGAATCAGTACATTCTAAAGTAATAAAAACACTAAAACCAGGTGGAAGAGTTATACTAGAAGCTTATGCTAAAGAGCAATTGAAGTATAATTCCGGAGGACCCAAAGATATTGAACTTCTCTATTCTCTTGAAGATGCGGTTACTGATTTTAATAAATTGAATTACGAAATACTTTCAAAAGAGATTGTTAATCTTAGTGAAGGGGAACTTCATCAAGGGGAAGCAATTGTAATAAGGATGGTTGGAGTTAAAGAAGCTTGACAAAAAAAGTATTGTTCATAACGTATTATTGGCCTCCTTCCGGAAAAGCCTCATCGCACTGGCCCTTACAAATGATTAAGTATCTCCCTGACTCAAATTGGTTGCCAACTGTATTAACGATAAACGATGATTCATTTTCTCACAAAGATGAAAGTCTTTCTTCACAAATAGATGAGAAAGTTGAAGTTTTCAGAACTAAAGTATTAGAGCCTTTTGATTTATATCGAAAATTTCTTGGGAAAGAAAAAGATAGTCCGCTAATCGCCTCTGAAACGATATCACTTGATAATAAAGACTTAAAGCATCGTATATCGATTTGGATTAGGATGAACCTCTTTGTTCCGGATGCCAGAATCGGATGGTATCCTTATGCCGTAAAGAAAGGGAAAGAAATTCTTGAGCAGAATAAATTCGATGCAATTGTAACAATAGGACCGCCGCATTCAACTCATCTGATAGGAATGAAATTAAGTGATAAATTTAATATTCCTTTCTTTCCGGTTTTTATAGACCCTTGGGTTGATATAGTTTATTACAAGAACTTCAAAAGAAATCCGCTAACACTTTTAATAGATAATTATTTGGAAAAGAAAGTAATCGGCAAATCCTCCAAAACAATTTTTGTTACTGAATCAATGAGAGATGATTACAAAAATAAATATCAGTTATTAAGCAATAAATATGAGATTCTTCATTGGGGATATTCTGAAGATGAGTTTGCATCAATAATAAAAGAATCAGTTAAAGAAGAAAAAATTATTCTTCATGCCGGCAACATTTTTGATTATCAAAACATCGTCCCCTTTTGGGAACAGGTTAAAGCCGAGATATCAAAAGGGAACAAACTTAAACTAAAATTCGTAGGTACTGTAAGCAACTTAATTAAGCAATCCATTACTGATTGCGGCTTAGACGAACATGTTGAATACATGGGATTTATCCCTTATTCACAAGTTCCTCAAGAAATGCTTAACGCAGATTATCTTCTTGTTTGTGCTACTGAGAAAAGACATCTTCCCGGGAAATTATTTGAATATTTGCGAACAGGTAATCCGATTATAGCTTTCGGTGATGACAATACAGAAATAGCAGCGATACTTGAAAAATCAAATGCAGGCATGTTATTTAATTATTCAGATACCGGAGCGGAGTTCTTTAAAAAAGCGTATAGCTTTAATACAGATTTTGGCTATATAAAAAGGTTTGATAGAAAAATTATTTCGGCTGAGTTGGGAAATCTTTTGAATACTTCGTTCAACCCTTAATTATCAATACTTTTATAAAGCATTTTTCTGATAATATTGATAATAAAAGCTAAAACATATTTGTTTTATATTTTAAAATAATTATTTTTCACACCGTCAAACAATTAATAATTAAAGAGGTATTATCATGGCAGTAGCTAAACCCTTAACCAAAGCTCAGATTCTTGATCATCTTTCAAAAAAAACCGGAACAACTAAAAAATTAGCCGGTCAATTTATGGAAGAATTTATTACCCTTGCTTACAAAGAAGCAAAGAAAAGTTTTGTTATTCCGGGATTGGGTAAATTAGTAGTTTCTTCACGTAAGAAAAGAAAAGGGAGAAATCCACAAACAGGTGCAGAAATTGTTATCCCTGCAAGAAAAGTTCTCAAATTCAGAATTGCTAAGCAAGCAAAAGACACAGTTTTGGGACCTGCTAAAAAATAATCCTTTTTTAGTTTATTTTTATAAGGCTGTCTTTATGACAGCCTTTTTTATTTCTTCTTCTTATCGATTAGCTTCTGTACTTTTTCTTTTTTCTGTGTGAATTTATCGATCACCGCATCATATAATTCTTTTTTTACTTTGCTGAGGATTAATGCTTCAAGAATTCTTGCATTTTCAATGGAGTGAAAGAAAGCGATAGTCTTATTTGAGGCTGTATTTTCAATTCGCATCATGCCGCGAGGTTTTCCGTCAAAGATACCTCCGCTTAATTTGTCAATTTCATCAAAAGATATATTGACAGTTTTACCGCTTCCTAAAAACTGAGTGGCTGTAAGCTTTTCGTCGTCGGTTTCAATTTTGTATGCAATTGATTTTGCAATAACATAAAAATATCTGTTTATGAAAATTATCGCCGCAATGAGAAATAATCCCGAGACTATATATTTATATTCCCACTTAAATGTAATAATCAATGGGGGAAGATAAAGGAGCAATATTAAAGATACAGGAATATTACCGAACTTATAAATTAGTCTGTAAATTAAAGGGTATGTAAATATTTTATTCATGTCTAATTTTTATTTTACAATTAATTCAAAGATAATAATAATGTGCCTTATTTTAATAGCCCGAAATCAGCATCATCAGTATAAATTAATTTTAGCAGCCAATAGAGATGAGTTCTATGCCCGTGAATCTGAACAAGTAAATTTTTGGCAGGATTACCCTTTTATTCTAGCAGGTAAAGATTTATCTGCCGGAGGAACATGGATGGGAATTACTAAAGTCGGTAAGTTTTGTGCAATCACAAATTATAGAGACTTAAAAAATGTAAAGTCGAATGCACCTTCTCGGGGAGAAGTAGTTTTAAATTACTTAACAGGTTCAGAATCCGAAGTAGAGTATTCTGAAATACTTATAAATAGAGGTGAGATGTATAATGGTTTCAATTTGATTTATGGAACGGTTGATGAACTTTTTTATTATTCCAATAAAAGTAATCAAGTCGAAAAGTTAGAAAATAGTATTTACGGATTGAGCAATCATTTCTTGGATACACCATGGCATAAAAATATCCGCGCAAAAGCAAGGTTCACTGAGTTGATTTCTCAGAATGAATTAAGTGAGGATTCTTTTCTTGACTTATTAACTGATGACTTCCAGGCAAGTGATGATGAACTTCCCGAGACAGGTGTTGGAAAAGAATGGGAGAAAATATTGTCACCGATTTTTATAAAAAGTGAAATTTATGGAACAAGATGTTCAACAATTATTAAAGTTACACATGATAATCAAGTTGAATTTACTGAAGTAACTCACGACTCGATTACAAGAGGTGATAAAAGAGTTTCTTATAACTTCAAGATTGAGTAAGCTTAAAATTTGTTAAGGACTTCAACAACCTTGCAAATATCATCTTCGGTGTGGAAGTATGAAATCGGAAGGCTGAGTTCCGTTTTGTGGATCAATTCAGAAATTGGAAAATCCTTCTCTTCGATAATTCCCTGCATTGCTTTTTGATTGTGGGGAGCAACAGGGTAATGAATTTCAGTTTTAATATCATGTCGTAACAAATATTCTTTTAATTTCTCTCGCTTCTCATGTCTTATCGCGAAAATATGGAAAACGTCAAAATAGTCTTTATCGATGGTGGGTAGAATAAAGTTTTTATTTAGACTTTTTAAATAAATATCAGCAAGCTTATTTTTGTGAGAATTTATATTGTTAAGCGATTTTAGTTTTATCGAAAGAAAACCGGCTTGAACCTCATCCAAGCGAGAATTAAAACCGACAAGTTCATTATAGTACTTTATATCTGAGCCATAGTTTCTGAGCCGTTTGATAGTCAAAGCTAATTGATCATCGTTTGTTAATAACGCACCGGCATCTCCTAATGCTCCGAGGTTTTTGGTAGGATAAAAACTGAAAGCACCAAATTCACCGAAAGTTCCGGTTAACTTTCCTTTGTAAGTAGCCCCATGAGATTGTGCACAATCCTCAATTAACTTGAGTGAGTATTTATTTTTGATTTTCAAAATTGGGTCCATCTCACAACTTTTGCCATAAAGATGAACAATCATTATTGCTTTTGTTTTCGGATTTATTTTCTCTTCAATTTTTGTTGGGTCAATATTATATGTTCTAATATCTGGTTCAACAAGTACAGGTTTTAATCCGCAATGAATTATTGAGAGGATTGTTGCTATATATGTATTTGAGGGGACGATAACCTCACTCCCTGGTTCAAATTCAAATGCACGCAGAGCTAGTATTAATGCATCTAAACCCGAGGCTAAACCGATACAATGTTTTGCGGAATGATATTCGCCAAATGCAGATTCAAAATCCCTTACTTTATTCCCGAGAATATACCAACCACTTTCTAAAGTCGAATCAAATGATTTTCTGTATGCTTCAAAAAATGATTTATTCAGTAAACCAAGATTTTCATATTCAATCATTTATAATCCTCATAAATATAATCTGTCGGATCAAAGCATGTTGAAGCTAACACTAGGAGAACTGCATCAGATGAAAAGTGATGCATCGTGTGGTAATCTTCCGGTTGAAGTATCAAGCATTTGTTGGGATGGTCTAGCACAAAGTCTTCTACAATTTTATTGGAGTTATTGCTTGAGACAATACAACTTCCGTGTATGCATATCGCAGCTTGGATTGTTGTTTTGTGACGATGCCCGCCTCTTACGGAATCATCAACCCCATATATATAAAAGATTCTGTTTATCTTAAACGGAATTTCTTTTTCTATTACAGTCAAGTTTCCGCGTTTATCGGAATGAGTCTTAAGATTGATTATGTGTGCCATTTAGTCTTTCAAAAATTCTTTTTTTAAGAAGATATTATAAACATTATTTAGCTTGCGATAAATATATAAAATTGGTGTTTTCCAATTAATCGGTTCTACTGAAGTTCCATGCGGGTCGAATGAGGAATCAATTAAGGCAATCTTATTTTTTATTTCATCAAGATATTTTATGTAAGGCTTGTAAAACGTATCCAAAGTATTGCTAGTTAATACTCTTCTTCCTAACTCCAACTTACCGTTAGAGAAGAATTTTAAGTAGTGAAAATGATAAAAGATAACATCGAATTTGGTTAGAGTAGATAATTCAGTTCCAATGATTTTCCCATCAATATTTATGAAAGAGTATTGTTGAACATTCCATGCGGCAAGTCCGCCCCCGAGATGTTTCATAACATGGACCCCATCAAATCGTTCAGTCCAATCATCAAGATAAAGTTGATCTCCGAATTTTCCATCCTCATATCTTGCATAGCACCATTCAAGGCAGCGATCGCGCCACCATTTAAGAGCCTTTAAGCCATGCTCATTATTTTTGAATGTTACGAACTGAACACAATACTTTCCACTTTTCACCTCTTTGTTGTATTGCGCAGAATATCGATGTTCGGTTAAGAATATTGAATTCTCACCCATCTCATCAAAAAGGGGTTTTGGAGAGGAATAAAAAAATAAATCGGCATCGAGATATGTGCAGCTTTCAATTTTATACTTCTCAAGAACATATAATATTGTTGATGAAGTTGAAGTCCAGCAATACTCTGCAATATTTCGTGTCGGTTTTACTTTGAGAAGTTCCTCATCTTCAAAATCATTGAGTGATATAATCGTAGCATTAACAAGATTCAATTTTGCAAGAACTTCGTATGCTTTATTATTGAATGCAAAAATATATAGATGAAAATCTTCACAATGTTTCTCTAATGAATAATAGAGAGCAAGTCCCCGAGAAAAATAATGAGTGTCAAACAGTGTGCAGAAATTATACATCGGCAACCTTCCGAACTAAAAATATATTATCTAAAAATAAGTCACCATGTGAGGGAAATAATTTTGCAAGAACTAATCCAAGGATTGTAACTATTGATGAAATAAAAATTGTTGTTAACTGCTTAACAATTGGAATGTCTTTGGTTGTTTTATAAATGTATCCATTTATCAACTGATGAATGGTTTCGACAGGATGCCCAAGTTTCTGATGTTTAATTATTTCAAAACCATTTTCCTTGAGTATATGTTCCAACCCAAATGATGAATAACGGGCATAATCATAAGGTTGTTCGTGTTCATCCCATACAAACGGGACGGTGAGAAGAAATAACCCTTCTTGTTTTAATATTCGATTTACTTCTCGCAAAAATTCTACCGGAGTAAAAACATGTTCGAGTACCTGATTTGAAATTGCTGAATCGAATGATTTATCTTCAAAGGGAAATACTTTTCCATCGTAATAAAAATCAGCTTTTTTTTCGGTTTGGTTGGTCTCTGTCTCAATTTCAAGTCCTAAATAGAGATCAGAGGCAAAAAATTTTTCATAAGGTTTTGAACCACACCCGATGTCAACGGTTTTTCCGCGAATCAGCTTTCCATAATCTTTTATAGCATTAAGAAGATTTTTTCTAGCTATATAAAATGGGTTTAAGAATATAGCAATAATACTCGGCTCAAACATTTGATTAATAAGAAATTGTTTTATTGGCATTATTTTTTAGTCTCTAATAGAAAGATTGGAATATGCTGAAATAGATTTGGAAAAATTGACATAAGAAGGTTTTTAATTTCGCTTGACTGTTTCACAAATTTATGTTCGATTATTTCTAAATCTGATGATGAGTTTACAAGTGCTAAAAAATCTTTAATTGAAAATTGATGTATATGTCCCGTGCTATACCAACTATAACCAAATAACATTGAAGTTGGCATCTTCCCGTTGAAAAAAAGTTCGATTCGGTTTTTGTAAAAAGCAAAATTTGGAAAGGAAATTATTAAATACTTCGCAACTCGTTTCATCTCTGAAATTAGAACTTCGGGATACATTACCATTTGCATTGTAACATTACAGATTGCATAGTCAAAAAAATTATCTTCAAAATCTAACTTTGTATCTATTCTTCCGTGAGTCACTTTCAGATTTTTTTTGATGCAGAGTTCAACACCGCTTTCTGATAATTCAATTCCATAAGGGATTACCTGCTTAGACTCCCTCAATAGTTCAAGTAGTGAACCGTTACCACATCCCAAGTCAATTACTTTTGATGAAGGTTTTACAAAATCTATAATATATTCGTACTCAGCTCTGATTTGACTTTCATTTTTCGAATAGTCATACTCTCGGTTGTCATCTATTTCAGGTATATCGAAGTGGTGATTCTTCATTATAAATATTTTTTTAGTAAAGATAAAGTTTTTTGCGGGGAATTAAAAAAGTCGGATTTAATCACGCTAAAATGGTTACAAGTTTTTACTTTATATAAAGTAACTTCTTAAAAAACCTTGAGACGAAGTTTGGTTTAATCGAAATAAAAAAATGTTCAAATGCTCTTAGTGCTTTTTCATCTTGCGTGACCGGAATTTCTTTTATTTCGATTTCATTATCAGCAAGGAAAACTTTATATACATCCGTTGCATTTGTATGTGTGCCTTCACCATCAGTCCCGATATTTTGAACGAGTGATTTACCGGGGTAAAGCGTTAACATGTTTTGAATAAACACCGATGCATGCCAACGGATTGCCCAAGAATCAACTTTCCCTTTGGCTTGATTCTTTAGCATCTTAACATTGTGAGTTGTTCCGTTTATGTCAAACTCATAAAGTAATTTTTGAGATTTTAATTTGTTCAACAATTCTAATGGATTGGGATTAAAGAGTTTCCAAGCTCTTTCCCACGTAGCCCAACCCCAGCAATCTGCTCCTCTTAGAAAGAATGTATCGGACAAATTTTCTTTAACGGGATAAACATATCCATGAATTGCTGCAACTTTTGGTTGGTTTTCATAAAATGTTAATGCAGCATTCATATATTTTAGAAAATAGGGAGATGTTACAAGATCATCTTCTAAAACAATAATTTTTTTATACTGATTAATTATGGTTGTAACGCCGTCTATTATTGAAGCAGCTAAACCGAAATTCTTTTCCCGTTTAATAATTTTTACCGATTTGAATCCTTCAATACTATTGAGATATTCTCTTAACTTTTGAATTTTGGGGACATCAACTTCTTTTTTAGCACCATCAGAGAAGATTATTAAATCGGAGTTCTCTGCGAGAAGATTTTTTTGCAAAGCCTCTACAGTTTTAAGAGTATGCTCAAAACGATTATACACAAAAAGAGCAATCGGGGCGTAATTAGTCATTGTTCTGATGATAGTTAAATATATTGCAAACTTAAGACAAAAACCCCAAGATTAATCCTGGGGATTGAAAATTAATTTATCGGTTTCCGAGTCATACCAATTTTGTAAGTTGTATTTTTTGTGCCGGAATAATATATGCGGTACTCGGTTCCAACTTTTATCACGCATGGATATGCAATGTCTGTTGCCCAATTGTTAATTGTATTTTGAGTTGTGAAGATTGGATTATTAATGTTTTTTGTCCAATCAACACCATTTGTTGATGTAGCCATTCCAAAACATGTTGAGGCGCCATTAAAATAAACCATTTTATAAATCTCACCATCTTTTATCACAGATGGTTGATAGACACCTGAAGTTTCCCATGATTGTGTTGGCGATAAAATAGGGTTTGAGTTTAATCTTGTCCAGATTAATCCATCGCTAGAAGTCGCTATCCCTATTTTCATAACTGAATTGGAGGACTTTCCTCCATAATATAAGTAATAAACATTACCGATTTTTTGAATAGACCATGCTGCAATTTGATAATCCCAACTGTTTGGAATTCCTAAAATTACAGGTTCAAGCTGCTTTGTCCAAGTAATACCATCATTGGAATATGCTAATCCAATTCCCCATTGTCCTGAAGAACTTGCATATCCTGAATAATACATTCTGTACTGACCATCAACATTGATGATTGGTCCGGCATGAACAGCTAATCCATCCCATGAATTTGCTGTTGGTTCAATAATGGGGGTGTTGCTATGTCGAGTCCAAGAAATTCCATCAGAAGATTGAGCCAGCAGTATATTTTTTCTAGCTCCTTCTAATACACCTGTGTAATACATCATGAACGAATTATTAATCTCTGTTACGTATGATTGCGCAACTCCATAAGTTTCGAAACTGTTTTGAGGGGAGAGCAGAGGATTATTTTGATAGTCAATCCATTCACTTGGTGGGGTTGGATTTGAATTTCCCCAAGTTACAGTTATGGAAATCGATCCCATTCCAGATGAAACAGGGTTCAAAACTAACGAAATATTTGAGACAAGATTCTCTAAAACATTAACTTGTGTCACACCACGATACACAACAACATTCTGGAGATTCAATGCTTCTACAGTAAGATTCCAAGTCCCAACTACTATATTGCTGAGTTGGAGGGAAGCCGAAGAATCCGACAAAATGTTCATTGATGAAGTAATGGTCTGAAAACCTGTTCTGGAAAGCTTTGCTGTGACTACTGCTACATTTGAGGGGGCATTTTCTTTGTCGATTTTTAATAATAAACCACCTAACTTATCGGAGTCTGAGGGGCTATTAATATTTGAATCTCTTGAGCATGAAGAAAATAATAGTATAGAAAAGAGTATTGAAAAAATTATTTTGTACTTCATATCTCCTCCCGTTATGAATATGATATTTAATTGTAATTAATTAATTATTAAAAGTCAAATTAGTAAAAGATATTATCAAGAAATAAGATAAAAAATGAACATTTTCCGGATATTATAAACCTATAAAAAAGTTAAATTAGCATGAAATTATTTTGTAAAATCAATAATCAACGAGGTATAGTTAGGCTTGCCATCATTATTTCGCTCATCATTTAAAAAAGAGCGTGAGATATATCCAAATTCATCATTTTTGTAACCAGCATGAAAATTCCCATTTTCATCCCAATATTCTATAGGGTTTGCTTTAAACCCAACTTTAGTAAAAAGTTGTGAGAGAGACTTATATGTAAACAAATTTTTGTGATCAAATGCACCTTCACCAAATCCACCAGGTTTAACTCTATCTATGTAATTTTGATTTTTGTGAAATCCATCAGGTACTGCAATTCTAATGTTTATATCTTTTGCACTGTATTTATAAAAGTTGTTCAACATACTCTCTAAATCAGAATTTGAGAGGTGTTCAAGGACATGTTCAGCTAATATTTTATTGATTTTCCTTTGAGAAAAATACTTTTTAAAATCACCCTCTTGAACAATGTTAAGTGTCCAAATATCAGTTGCGAACCATCCTTGATATTCTGTACCGCCAGCCCCAACAATAAGATTAATAGCTTCAGCATTTTTGAGATACCTTTTCCACTGAAATAAATTATATAATCTGATTATTGGTACCAAAACAGTATTGTAAACAGTTTGTTTAAATTTCTTATATGTGCTCATTTTTCAAATTCCGAGGCAATTGTTATCTTTATAAAAAATAGTAGTGCACTTTTTGAATAAAATCGTCGGGGCAATACCCCAAAATGGAAGTTCTTTAAATCCCCTCGATTTAAGAAATTGTATTCCTTCAGAGTATTCAAGTCGTTCGGAATCATCTAAAATAATGAGTCCTTGTTCGGTTAAAAAATCCACCGCTGCAATTAAGCATTCGTTTCGGTGAATTGCATCTATCATGATGATATCAAAAAGTTGGTTAGTATTTTTTATGGAACCTACATACTTTTCTAAAGTGGGTTCAGCATAAATAATGTGAATATTTTTCGAGTTACCGGAAACTATTTTTGTGGTTTCAAACCAGCCTTTGTCATGCTCTACAGAAACAACTTGTTTAACATATAAAGACCAGAACATGGTAGAATTTCCGGAGCCATATTCAAAAATGCTGATTTTATTTGTTAATCGATTTGAAATAAAATCGATAAATGGATATGTAGTCCATGGTATCGGAGAACTATTTTTATCAATCGACAATTTTGTATTGAAACTTTCAAACCAGCCTATATCTTTTAAATATCCGGAATGTTTCTGTGAAATAAGTGCTGAAAGAGTCTTGTTATCAAATAATAATTCGACAAAAGTTTTAAGTTTATCTGAAAAACTTACGGCCATGATTTATTACAGATTTTGTTATTGTTATAAAAAGAAAAGCTTTAATTATCATTGGGAGTTGGGTTCTTGCCACTTTATTTATTCCAATCGAAAAAGTAGCCACACTGTACGAAATTAGTGTTGCTAATGCGGCTCCGTCTATTCCGTATTTGGGAATTAGTAGTAAATTCAAAATTACATTGGCTATCATTCCGGCTAAAGTTCTGTAGAATGATATTTTAGTTAAGTTTTCACTTATTAAATACTGACTGCTTGCAACTCCCAAGAAAGTTGGAACACCTGCCCAAATATATATCGTTAACACAGTTGAACCAAGAGCAAATTCCTCACCGTATAGTAATGTCATTATTATGGTAGATAAAAATGTAACGGGAATTGCGATCGAAATTGAAATAAACGCCATCAGGTCATACAATTTTTGGAGTCTATTGTTGTAAAGATATTGGTCGCTCTTTTTCGCATTAAGAATTGCGGGGAATAGTGATGTACTTATAACCATCGGGATGAAATACCAAACTTCACACAAACGAACTGCAGAGGCATAATAACCGAGCTCTTGACTACTCAACATTTTTTCAATCATAATTTGATCGATACGCATATAAATACCGATTACAACTCCCGCAATAGTAAGAGGCCAGGCATCTTTGAGTAAACGTAATGCTAATCCTTTATTGAACTTCCAGTTAAGAAGTTTTTCGTTTTTACTATTGTATACGATTAACAACCCGATTGCAATTAAGAATATCTCTGAAGCCTGAAACACGACAAAATAAAATAACTCTCCGTCGATATAAATCAGCATCAGTTTCAGTAGGGAAGAGATAATTAATGCTGATGATTGAACAATTGCAACATATTTCCCTTTTACTTGTGCGTGGAAAAAATATTCAATTACATAAAAGGATTGGAAAAACATTCCGGTTGATAAAACCAGGATTAAAATTATGTTTCGAGAGGATTCACCGGTGAAGATCAACAATAATAAAATTGTAAAAAATGAAATGGCAGCTCCAATAAGCCTTAAAATAAAGACCGAACCGAGTATTTTATTTTTATCTTGAGGTGAATTAACTATTTCGCGAGTAACTATTGTATCTAATCCGAGAGAAGCGAGTGAAGCAAAAATTCCTACATAACTAAGCGCATAACTGAAAACCCCAAACTCTTTTGCGCCGAGATACCTGACCATCAAAATATTAACAACAAACCCGAATAAAATTCTAATCATTTTTTCGCCGACAAGCCAACCTGTATTTTTAAAATACTTTTTGAAAGCTTCTGAGCGGAAATTGATTTTAGTATTAGTTGTCAATCTGATTCTACTTAGCTTATTCCGATTCTTTTTTCTTTTTTAATGATTGGAACACAATCATTCCGATTAGTCCCGAAAGTACAAGCGAACTTAGAATAAACGCTATCCATTTGCTGATGAAAAAGCTATCCGGTGCGTAAGTAAATTCAAGAGTATGAGCTCCTTTTGGAACCACTGCCCCCATAAAGTTATGGTTTGTTCTGATGATTTTTAATTCATTACCGTCAATTGTTGCTTTCCACCCGGTTGGGACGTATGTATTTGTTAATACAATAAAATTATTGCCCGATGAGTTTACCTTAACCACAATTTTTTCGTCAGAGTATTTATCAATTTTTACAAACGCTGTTGAATCGGGAGCATCGATGTTTACAGCTTCTTCAGTATAAGCGATTTCCGCCGGATTGAATTCATTATTTTTTATAGCATTCAGAATATCGATACCTTTTTTGGTCTCAGTTTTATTGACCATATAAACACGGTTTAGGACAGATTCATTTTTGTAAACAAAACTTTTTTCACTTCTGAATACTTCAGATAAACCGGGCATCATTACTGGGCGTTCGGTTATAATGTATTTTACATTTGCCAAATTCCAAAGAGTCGGATTAACCGGACCCACAACATCAATAATATCTTGATATGCTCTTGGTTTAATACCGGAATAACCGTAAAAATCTTCCAACAAAAAGTAAGCGTTGAAGTTAGAGTTTTGGTTGAATGAACCAAGTGAGCCATCTTGTTTCATGTTAATAATTCTGAAGGGTTCTGAATCATTTAGATTACGGATTGCCGTTACGTAATCGGGAGTATTGAACATTCCGTCTACATTCGGATTATCAATATATTTTGCACCGCGTGAATCAATTCTCCATAAATCGATTACAGTTAAGAGTATAACGACAACAACAAATACATCACCGCTAACTTTTTTCTGAACATAAAGAAATCCACCGCCAAAGGTTAATGCTAAAAATCCAAATGCAAAAATGAAATCGGTTGTAAACATTTGCGACATATAATCAGCAAGAGCTTGATATTGTTGAGCCATCTGGGGACGAGCAGTTTGCAATGTTAGCGCATAATCATTTACTCTTTGTGTAAACCAGCTTGATAAAACACTACTCAGTAAAATTGATAAAACAAAGATTCCCGCAAAAGCATAAGCACCATATTTCAGAATACTGAAGGCTTTGTTATCAGAATCATTTCTTAACGAAAGAATTTTCATTAAGCCAAATCCGGCTAAAACCGGTAAACTCAACTGCACTAAAACTAAAATCATCGAAGGAACTCTAAACTTATCGAAGTATGGTAAATAGTAGAAAAGTAAATCGAATAAAATCGGGAAAGTTTTTCCGAATGAAATAAGGAGTGCAATGGAACTAAGTATAGTTAAAAATTTAACAATCGGGTCTTTCCAAGCAGCAAAAATTGCATAGAGTGCAAGGAAGAAAACCAACACACCCATATACATTGCTACATCTACAAACGGCATTTGACCGAAATATGTGTTAACCTCAACTTCGCTTCCTTCTGTTAATGGTCCTTTATAAGTTGAATTACCGAATCCATAATACGAGGGGATAATAAAGGTTAAAACCTCTCCGGGAGAGAATGACCAATTAGTGTGATACTCGTAATATTCAGAAGCTGATTGCTCCGCTTTTCCGGTGCTCTCTTCAACAACACTTTTACCGCCTCGAGTTGAGTAAGGAGTGTATTCATATATTTGAGTAAGGTTATCGCTTTGGATTAATAATGCAATTGCCGATGCACCGGCAAAAGATATGACCGATTTTATTAAATTATTTCTTAGTAAATTATCTTTGTTAACAACAGAGCTAATCAAGAAGAAAGCATAATAAATACCGACTGCGAACAATGTATAGAAAATAATCTGTACGTGAAACCCTTGAATTAATAACTGCATTGTAATTATCAGTAACAAAAAGTCGATCAGTTTAAACTCTTTTTGAAGTCTGAATAGGAGCAAAAATAATAGAGGATACATACAAATGGATGTAAGCTTAGTTACGTGACCTATAAATAAAAATACTATAAGTCCGGTGCTGAATGATGTTGCAACCGCCGTGAATAAACTGACTAATGTGTTTTTTGTGAGATGCTTCATCAAGAAAAAGGAAGTAAATGCCAGTATTATCAAGTAGAAAGACCACATAGCATATTCAACTTCAAAGAATGAAGAGAAGATGCTTCTCACTGTAGTAAAGACAACGTAAATTAAATTGAACCATGTGTAACCTGTGCCGAGTGAATAAGCAGGCATTCCACAAAAAATGTGAGGATTCCATAAAGTAAAACCGTCTCTCACTTTTTCGATATACGGTTGTGATGCTTTGGAAGCTAAAATATCACCCGATTGGAAAGTCTTTCCACCGAAATACATCGGACTTAAAAATGCTAAGAAAAGAATTACTAACACTAACAATACAGCAAGTACATGAAACTTTTCCGGAAGAATATTTTCGAGCTTGAAATTAGAAATAAATCCGTTACTGCTTTTTATAGATTGCTTAGTCTTTAAACTTTTTGACATTAAATCTCCGTTAAGATTTGATTTAACTATTCACTTGAATTAGTCTTTTCGTGCGATGAATATAATTCCCGCACCGATTTTATTATCCGTATTGTAGTCTAGTCTCATCATCAGTAAGGTAAAGGGGAGAGTAATCAGATAATAAAACGGAAGAACAATAAAAAATATTTTTGATAGATTTAATAACATCATCGGATATTTAATCCCGAGACGCCAGGACAAATCGCCCCAAAAGCCGTATGAATAAAGGGAATTATGAACTTTAAACCCGATAGGTTCAAGTTTGGCAATAAAGTCTTCTTTAGAATAGCCATCGCGTGCGTGCTCACCGATAAAACTTTCTTCTCCTTCATCATGCACATCACTTCCGCCGAATATTGATGGAGTATTGATTAATAAAAATCCCCCCGACTTAAGTGCGTTAAAATAATTTTGAAATACTTTGATATCATCTTCAATATGTTCCATTACATCTACACAAACAATTAAATCAAATTTATCTGTATGATTAATCTGCGTTAAATCTTCAACGCCGAACGAAACATTGTTAAATCCGTAAGACTTAAAAAAACTTTCAGCATCTTTTATCCATTTTTCTTTTACATCGACTGCATAAATTTCATTTGGCTGAAGATTCTTAGCCATAAAATATGTGTATTGCCCGTAACCAGTGCCGGCATCAAAAATGTTGAGCTTTTTAGTTCCGAAAAATTTACGAAGTTTCTTCAATTCTCTTCTCACAAACCATGAGCGAAGAAACATAACATCTAAAGATTTATAGAATAATACTCGCAATACCGGCATTTTTCTTATTGCGGCAGCGAACACATCTTTTATAGGGTCGTAGTGCATGAAATGATTTTATTCCGAAATGATGAATAATTAAATAACTCTAAAGTAAGCAATCGATTGCGTTCTATCTGCTACTTGTTAACTTCTTTAACAGTGTATTCGGTATCGTTTTGTGAATTATGAACCATAAGTTCGCCCAATAATCCTACGGAGAAAAATTGTACCCCGACTATTACCAACAATATTCCGAATAGTAACATTGGTCTGTTGCTTAATGGTTGCCCCATAATCCATTCATAACTCAAATAACCGTTAACAATAATTCCAATCAAGAAAGCAAGAGCTCCTAAAAATCCGAATAAGTGCATAGGTCTCTTAATATATCTTGTAACAAAAATAACAGTAACTAAATCGATAAATCCTTTGAAGAATCTTGATATACCAAACTTTGTTTTGCCGTATCTTCTGGGATGATGTTGAACGGGAATTTCTGATACTGAATAACCTTGCCAATCTGCAAGGACAGGCATATAACGATGAAGTTCGCCATAGACACGTATTTTATCAATAACAACCCTCTTATAAGCTTTTAACCCGCAATTAAAGTCATGAATTTTTATTCCGCTCATTAATCCGGTTACATAATTAAAAAACTTGGAAGAGACTCTTTTTATAAACGGATCATATCTTTTTTTCTTCCAACCTGAAACAAGGTCAAAACCTTCATCAAGTTTATTTAATAAATTAGGAATTTCTGTCGGGTCATCTTGAAGGTCTGCATCCATAGTAACAACGTACTCACCGGTAACATGCTTAAAGCCTACTTGTAAAGCAGCTGACTTACCATAATTTTTCTGAAAGCTTACATATTTAAATCTTCTGTCAGATTTATTTAATTCTCTAAGTACTTTAAGAGAAGTATCGGTGCTACCGTCATCAACAAAAATAACATCGAACTCAATTTTATTAAGTTCGCATACTCGTTTTATATCATTAGATAGAGGCTGCAGCGACTCTTCTTCGTTAAAAAGTGGAATTACAATTGATATTTTTTTAGGAGTTCTTCTGGTGTTTTCATAACCTTCTGAAGGTTTTTTTCTGTAACGAGGTCTTCTATAAAAATGCTTTTTCTTAACTTCCTGATTAGGGGTTTCTTCCATTATTAATCCAAACTAAACAAATATATTATACAATTAAACTATCCGGTTCTAAAAGACTTAATATCAAGAACTGATGCCAAAAATTAAGCTAATAATCAGCTAAAATCAATTTTATATGTATAGGATTTTACGTGTAGAAGAAAGTAGGCTGTGCCATTGGTTTTAAATCACTTAAAACTAAGTCCACGAAAGGAAAAACTCCAACACTAAGTTCACTAAGAAAGAATAAAACTTTGTGCTCTTTGTGACCCTTGTGTTTAAGTGCTTTTGGTTTTAAAAACTTCAACACGAAGTTCACAAAGGGAAAAACACAAAGGGGACTAAGAGCGCTACTGTACCAAGAACTCTATCGAAAACGGCAAACTCATCTACCAACAAAATCGGCTATATTATAAATACTAACCTACCAACTTACAGCTAACCTAAAATTAAATAGGAGTTGAGGGGTGGTTCTCGGCTTCTATGCGAATGGTAATGCACGCGAATATTTCAGTAGAGTTTACAGTTTTGAGCAAGCGCTAGGCGTTAGTATGGTGTTATAAAATAAGATTTAATGACCTCTATATCCTATATAACGAGCATTATAGCCTATATAACAGATTCGATAGCTTATATAATGGGCATTATAGCCTATATAACAGATTCGATAGCTTATATAATAGCTATTATATCCTATATAACGGGCTAGATAGCTTATATAATAGCCATGATATCCTATATAATCTGCTCAATAGACTATATAATTATCGTAAAATCTTTTGTGGGAGATCAAGAACCATTTCTCAACCTCCGGTCAAATGACAATCTTACTTTAACAAAATCATCTTCTTAGTCTCAAAATAACCACCGCTTTGTAGTCGGTAATAATAAATCCCGGAGGAGAAACTTGAAGCATCAAACTTCACTTCATACTTTCCCGCTTGTTTCTCTTCGTTTACGAGGGTGGTTACTTCTTTACCAAGTAAATCATATATTTTCAAAGATGTAAACCCATTTTCTTCTATCTGAAAGGTCATAGTGGTAATTGGGTTAAACGGGTTTGGATAGTTTTGGGATAAACTATATTGGAGCGGCAAATTATCGCCTTCAATCTCAACGCCGACTAATGTTGTATCACCATAAACAATCCCATTTTTTACCATTCCTTTTAATCCAATATTGGTATAACCGAAATCATAGCCAATAAACATGCTGTCGATACCAAATCCCCACATCAATGAATATTCATACATGCCAAGGCTATAACATCTGCTTCTTCTTTCGAAAGAGGCCTGATTAAATTTAGGTTGTCTTGTTATTGAGGTTACAACTGAATAATTAATATAGTGACCACTAGGAAAATATTCAGATGAATCTCCGACTCCCAAAAACAAATTCTCGACTTTTTTCTCTTCGTTAAACCCGTCGTCAATCTGGTAAACGATACCTTGCGAACTGTCAATTCTATGAAAATAAGTTTTTGAGTAAGAGTTACCGGTGTAAGTTCCGGTTAGATATTTAGTGGTTTCATAAATTTTGAAAAATTTCTTACCATTAATTATACTATCTCCAATAACCGATTTTACAATTTCGTATGAATAGGGTTCAATGCCGGGTTCAAGATAGTTAGCTCCGTTGGCAGAGTATATCCACTTATTCCCAACTTTTAAAGGATAAAAATTGTAGTAAAAAGTGATGTTGGGATTATTCACTAATGATTGTGCGGCATCTATCGATACTTCTTCAATACCACTTGGGGTTGAGATGTAGAAAACATTGCTTCCGCTCTTCTTGTGTAATCCGGTAATTGATTTATCAACTGTTTTTATTAGTGTGAATGTTGTCCCCCCATCAAGTGATTGATAAATTTTATGTCCGCTTGCATAATAGACTGCATCACTGTTCGCTTTATCTAATGCAATATAAATCGGAGTTCGAGATGAAGCTCTTTCGCTCCATGAAAAAGGATTTCCGAAATCATTTGAGGCATAAATTCTAAAGTTTCTATCATTATAGAAGTAATCAAAATCGAAATCCATTGCGACAGTAAAAAGATTTTTACCGTTTTCGGTTATATTAATTTTATCGATTAAATAAGTGTTGTTGAATTGCGCAACCGGAAATTCTTCAGTTCCGCCGGAAAGACTTTTTACAATTTCTCCTTGATTTCTAAACCCAAATAAGTGGTTATCGTTGATGGGGGAAATTGCCCGATAACTGACATAATTATTTGCCGAGACTGTATCCCAATCAAATCCTCCGTTACTACTGCCGATGAAGTTTGCTTCAACACTGAGATAAACCTTTTGCGGATTCAGTTTGGATAAAAGAATGGGTCCATTCGGTAAAAGAAAAGGGATGGGAATATCCGAGGAATCGTAACGACTAATAAATGAGCCGGCACCGGTTCCACAAAAAGTATAATAACCATTATGGAAAATATATTTTGAAGGATCGTTATTCCAGAAATCATAAGAATAAAGATAACTCCCGTCCTCAAACATAATGTTGGTGGTGCTGAATTCATTAAAGAAAAGAGTATCGATGTTCGTTAAGGTGTTTAAATGCCTCAACTGATTAGTAGTGTTAACACTATTTGAAGTATATGCGTAAGTACTGCTTCTGTAAAATAGGTGCGTTGTATTTGTTGAGTCTTCAAAACCATTTAATGAATGAAAAGTGGGAACAAGGTTCTGAGAAAAGATTTGGACTGAAAGAACGAAAAGGAACGTTAAAGGAGTCTTCATACAAATTCCTTAAACAAAAATAAATTTGAATTCAACTTAACTAAACTACTTAGTATTGTAAAGGAAGTTTTATTGAATAGAGACGATAATTATGAAAATTGCTTAAGAAAAGTAAGCTGAATTATTGTAATTCAGCTATACTGTTCTTGAATATCGGGCTGTATCTTCCTTACGTTCGATGTATCCGTCAAAATTGATTGCAATATTTCTGATTAATAATCTTCCCATTTCAGATATTGAAATTAAATCATTATCAATTGAAACAAGTTCATCTTCAATCATTTCATTAAGATTATCTAATCCGAACTTAAAATATTCTTTAAAATTAATACCGAATTTATCGCCAACTTCTTTCATGTTGAGCTCAAAGTCGCACATAATTTTCATAATGACATATCTTCTTAAGATATCATCATCGTTCAATTGATATCCTTTATGAGTCGGAATTTCTCCTTTATCAATCGCAGAATAATATTCTTTTTCGGTTCTTACACTCTGAGCATAAACTTTTTCCAATTGACTGATAGCAGTAATTCCAAATCCGTATAAATCTGCACCTGCACGAGTACTATAACCTTGAAAATTCCGATGAAGTTTTTTCTCTTTAAGGGCGATAGATAATTCATCATTAGGTTTAGCAAAGTGATCCATTCCTAAAAAGTCATAACCGGCACTTGTAAGTTTTTCAATCGTCATTTTGAGGATTTCGAGTTTCTCTTCTGCAGGGGGTAAATCTTCAGGATGAATTAATGCCATATGCTTTTTCATCCAGGGAACGTGAGCATAATTAAAAACTGCAATTCTGTCAGGAGAAATATCAATAATTTTATCAACTGATTCTTCAAAAGTTTTTACTGATTGAAAGGGGAGTCCGTAAATTAAATCAAGATTAATGCTATCGAAACCAAGTTCTCTAACCCATTGTACGGTTTGACGTGTTATTTCTTCAGATTGAAGTCTATTTGTTGCTTTCTGAACTTTCTCATTGAAGTCTTGCACTCCCATACTGATTCGGTTGAAGCCGTTATTTCTCAATGCTTCAAGATGTTCTCTCGTTAAACCGCGCGGGTCAATTTCACAACCATTTTCAGAGGCTGAATCAAACGGAAATGATTCGGTAATGTATGATGCAAGTTCATTAATTTCAGATGGATTCAGGTGTGTGGGTGTTCCGCCGCCCCAATGTAGTTGAACAACTTTTCTTTCGGGATTTATATAACTTCTTAATAAATCGATTTCTTTCTTAACATAATCGACATACTCGTTAACGCGGTCTCTGTTGCGGGTAATAATCATATTGCATCCGCAGAAATAACAGAGAGTGTCGCAATAAGGGAGATGAAAATAGAGTGAAAGGTCTGAAAGATTGTCTCCGTAATTGGTTCTAAGTACTTCATCTAAAAATTTTGATGAATTATACTCTTCCGTAAACTGAGGAGCGGTGGGATAACTTGTGTATCGTGGTCCCGGTCTGTCGTATTTCTTGAATTTCTTAACATCTAAATGAAACATTTCGACTCCTTATTTCTTTCCGCTCTTATGGAATGCGGGGGAAAGTTCTTTTACAAAATTGACCAAAGTTTTTACGTTCTCGGGATAAATATCGGGAAGTACTCCGTGTCCCAAATTGAAAATGTGTCCATTCCCTTTACCAAAAGATTTCAAAACGCGTTTAACTTCTTCTTTAATTTTTTCTTGAGGTGCATAAAGAACGGTAGGATCAAGATTTCCTTGAAGAGCAACTCGTTTGCCGACTTCTTTTCTTACATCGCCGATATCCATTGTCCAATCTAGTCCTAATACATCAGCTCCCGATTTAGCTAATTTCTTAATGGCATAATGAACCCCTTTTGCAAAAACAATCACAGGCTCATCTTTTTTCTTCAGGAGTGAAATAACTTTTTCGATATAGTTTAGAGAGAATTCTTTGAAGTCATCGGGAGATAAAATGCCCCCCCATGTATCAAAAATTTGTACTGCATCTGCACCTGCTGAAATCTGAGCTGAAAGATAATCGGCTACGGCAACAGAAATTCTATCAAGAAGAGAATGAGCTAATTTCGGATTATTATAAATCAGTTTTTTAATTTCAGAAAAGTTTTTTGAACCGCGTCCTTCAACCATATAAGTTAGTAATGTCCACGGTGACCCGGAAAATCCAATAAGTGGCACACGATTGTTCAATTCTTTTTTAGTTAAAGAAATAGCATCAAGAACATACTTTAAGTCTTTTGACGGATCGATTTGTTTTAAATCATTAGCCGCTTCTTCTGTTCTTATCGGTTTATGAAATATTGGTCCTTTTCCTTCGTGCATTTCGAGGAACATTCCCATTGCTTCCGGAACAACCAGAATATCAGAAAAAATAATTGCTGCATCAACACCGATTAAATCAATAGGTTGCAGTGTAACTTCGGTTGCAAGCTCGGGAGTTTTACACATTGTAAGAAAATCATATTTTCCCCTTACTGCGCGATACTCTGGCATATATCTTCCGGCTTGACGCATAATCCAAATAGGTGTCCGTTCGGTTTCTTCTCGTTTACATGCGCGAATAAATAAATCATTTTTTAACTTTTTCACATTAGCTCCTTAGTTTCGATTATAATAGTTTTTTATCCCTCTGATAATTCCTTCTAGTGAAAATTCCTCCGGTACAACTGCCGGATTTACTCCACTCTGTTCAACGGCTTCCGCTGTAGTTGGTCCTATTACGGCAATCTTATACTTGCTGAAGTAATTATTGGGATTATTGATATTAAAAATTTTTACAAAGTTTATATAAGTCGATGGACTTGTAAATACAAGCCAATCAATTTCATTTAGTTCAAAATCATTTTTATAAGTTAATAAAACTTTCTCATCAGGTACTCCGTTTGTATAAACCGGAATCGAGAAGACATTCGCCCCTCTACTGATTAATCCTTCGCTTAACTCATCTCTCGAAATTTCACTGCAGGGAATCAAAACGTTTTTATTACTAACATCGTGTGATTTTAAAAATTCAAGAACTCCGTTAGCACTGAATTTTTCGGGGACTTTACTCACCGGAATTTCAAATGCTTCGCAAGCTTTTTCGGTTTTTGAACCGACTGCAATTGTAAGGGAGTCAGTAAAATCAATATTCTCCTCTGATTCTCTCAATCTTTTCGAAAAATATTTCACAGCATTTGCGGAAGTAAAAATTATATAATCAAACTTTTGAGATTTGATTATTAAATCGAATTCAGAATAATCCGAAACTCTATTAACGGCGATGGAAGGGAAGAAAAAGACAGATTTAAAATACTTTGAAAACAACTCTTTAGTTTCAAACTCTTTCTCTAGATTTCTTGCAATCAAAACGGTTAACGATTTCAGTTTAGAATCTAAACTAGAATCACTCACCAATAATCCGTTGATGATAAACTCGAATATTGCTTCGCGTTCCGATATTTTATTCTCATCACTAATTTCTTTTTCGATACCTCTTTTGATAGCGGCATAAATAACATTAACAGCCATTTCAGCGGCAAGACCACTTTCAATCTCGTTAAATATCCCCTGTGATTTTCCCTTGTTAATTATATCGATTAGGATATTTAATCTTGCTTCCTCAAGATTTTTGATTTTCGAACAGACATGATTATCGGCGTTAAGCTTCTCTTTTTCATACATTAGAAAGAAATTTTTGTACTTCATCATGAACATATAAGTGTGAACCACAAAAGTTTTTATCGAATCAACAACACTATATTCCGAATTAATTTTTTCTTTTAACGATTCAACAAGCTTCGCAAGTCGAGTTTCGATAATTGTAAAGTATAATTCTTCTTTCGATGAGAAATAAAGATAGAGTGTCCCTTTTGCAATAGACAATTTCCGAGCAACATCATCCATCATAACTTCGTGGTAGTTATGATTGGAGAAGAGATAAGAAGCAGCTTCGAGAATTTTTTCCCGTTTCAACTCTTTCTTTTCATTTCGTTTTGCTGCGGTTTTCATCTTAGCGGATGTTCCAATCGTTAATTTCTAAAACTTTTCCGTTTGAAGGTTCAATTAATATTTCTTTTCCTCTTGCAATATATCTCTCGTTCCCTCCTGCTTCGAAAGTTGTTGAGATTATATGCCACAGATATTTATTGTATTTACCGTTCCAAAGAATGCCTGTTTTCCAGGCTTTTACTCCGGAGTCAAGTCCCGCATCAGAGGCAATTGCTTTAGCTTGTTCTTCATCAATATTGAAATCGCAATTCGCTTCATCCGAAAAGCAATCCGGAATTCCGATAATATTTTTATCTTTTAGAATTCTTCCGGATGAATCAACATAAATCACGATTTCACCTTTGAAATAAGGCTTATCCGTAATATTGATTTTATATCGAAGCTCGTAAAAGTTTTCAATATTTTTTGAATGAATCGGGTCAAAGATTATGTAATCTTTAAAGAACTCACTGCCGGTTTTGGCAATTATTAAATTTTCACTTTCAGCAAAAATATGACTAGGGAAAGGATACTCGTTGTTTTCTTCTTCACATTTGCAGGAGCAACCGGTAAGGCTAAGAACCGTTGTAAATAAAATTAAAGCAATCAATGTGAATGAAAATAGTATTTTCAAAAACTTAACTCCGAGTTGCATAAATTTCTTTTAAAATTTGTTTTGCACCGGCTTTAATTAAATCTTTAGCCAGATTTTTACCGAGTTTAACAGCCTCTTTTTTACTGCCGCGCATTTTCTTCCTGAATGTTAAAGTTCCATCAATAGAGCCAACTATTGCATCAAGATATAAACCATTAGAAGTAACTTCACCAAAGGCACCTATCGGAACCTGGCAGCCTCCTTCTAAAGCTTTAAGTAATGAACGCTCCGCAGAAACAGCAGCAAAAGTGTTTTCATCGTGAATTACACTCAACAATTCCTCAACAAATTTATTGTCTTGATGAATCTCAATACCGAGAGCACCTTGTCCAACTGCAGGCAACATATCATCTTTTGCAATGTAGGATGAGATATGTTTTTTCAATCCTAATCTTTCAACACCGGCACGTGCAAGAATTATAGCATCCCAATCCGAAGAGAGAAATTTTTCAATTCTTGTGGGAACATTTCCTCTAAGATCAACTACATTTAAGTCAGGGCGGAGATGAAGTAATTGACTTCTTCTGCGAAGTGAGCCTGTAGCAACAGTTGCACCTTCACGAAGCGAAGCGATGGTCGTTCCTTTTTTTCTTGCGATTAATACATCTTCTACATCGTGTCGCTTTGTTACAGCCGCAAGTTTTAATCCCGATGGAATATCGGTTTGCAAATCTTTTAAGCTATGAACAGCTAAATCAACCCTCTTCTCAAGTAATTCTACTTCCAGTTCTTTGGTGAACAAACCTTTATCCCCGATTTTTGATAAAGCCACATCTAGAATTTTATCCCCTTTGGTTTTTATCAACGAAATTTCTACCGATATATGCTTGTGGTGTCTTTCGAGTTGCTTTTTGATAAAGTTCGATTGCCAGAGTGCTAAATCACTTCCGCGTGATCCAATAATAATTTTTGTTTTCATAATAGTCCGATTAGAATTAAATGTTGTTATTTTCTTTTTGTTTATCGATACCAAATAAATCTCTCAGAATCCCGATTTTAGCGATTGATTCGGGAGTATTAATGCCGGCATCGGCAGCTTTTCTCAGTTCAACAGTCGGTTGATGAAGAAGTTTGTTGATAATTCTTTTAGTTATGATATCGACTTTCTCTCTATCATCAGCAGAAAATTTATTAATCATTTTCTGAACCTCATCTGCTCTGATATCTTCAAAGAAATCACGAAGCGATTTAATAGTCGGTGCAATTTCAAGTGAATTATACCAGCTGAAAAAGTTAATTAATTCTTCTAAAATAATTTTTTCAACTTTTGGCAATTCTTCTTTTCGTTTTTTAAGATTTTGTTCTACAATGATGTTAAGTGAGTCGATATCATGATAAAAAACGTTATCGATATCCCGTGCTGCGGGGTCAATATCTCTGGGGACTGCAATATCCATCAACACAGTTGATGCAAAGTTTCTCTTCTTCATCATTTTTTTAATATCATCTTTTGTTAAAATAACATCGTTTGAAGATGTAGCTGAGATGACAATATCAAAATCATGAAGATTTTCTTTAAAGTGAGAAAAAGGAAGAATTCGCGCATCAACAGCTTCCGCAACTTTTTCTGCTCGTTCATAAGTTCTGTTGGTAATTACAAGCCTACCGATTCCTTTATCGCGCAAGTGTTTTGCGGCAATTTCACCGGTTTCACCTGCTCCGATAACAAGCGCAGTTTTCTTACTAAGATTAGAAAAAATCTTTTCGATAAGCTGAACAGCGGCGTAAGAAACGGTTATTGCACCATCGCTTATTTGAGTTTCTGATTTTGCTCGCTTTCCTACAACTGCGGCAGCATCAAAGAGACGCTTTAGTAAAAACCCTACAAAATATTTTTCTTCGGCAATCAGAAAAGATTCTTTTACTTGTCCTAAAATCTGATTATCGCCAAGTAATAGCGAGTCGATACCGGCACTAACTCTGAACAAATGATTGACTGCACTGCATGAAAAGAATTTCTGGAATTGGTCACCTTTAATTTCAACAGTCGGTTTTTTATCGATTAAATATTTCTCGAGGTCGAGATAATTTATTTCGGGCTTAACCGGAATGCCGTATATCTCGGTTCGGTTGCATGTTGAAATTATAAAGCCTTCTGTAAAGACATTGTTTTTAAGCTCGTCGATGTAATTTTTAATTTCATCTTTATTTAAGTGAAGAGCTTCTCGGACTTCAACCGGGGCAGTTTTATGATTTATTGAAACAGCTAAAAAATTCATATTAATAAAACGAATGAAAACTTCTTGAAATAAAGTTGGTTATAATCGTCGAAAATATTGAAAGCAAGAACCCTACAATAGATAATACGACGACTTTCTTCCCCCTCCATTGCCCCGTTGTTTTTAAGATTATTCCGATGCCATACATTAACCAAACAATTGAAGTTACAATCAATTTGGGATCAGCATAGGAAAAATCGGGAAAAGCTTGCGGAAGCCAGATAATTCCGATTACCATTGCAATTGTGAGTGCTATAAATCCGATTACAGCTGATGAAAAACTGAGTTTTTCAAGAATCTCAAGATTTGGTAAGCGGTCAAAGATTAATCCGAATTTGTTTGTTTTTATTTCTTTGTAAAGCGCTAAGTAGAGAAATCCGTAAATCGCAGAAATTGTAATCCCTGCATAACCCAATAAAGCATTCAAAACATGAGCGCCGAGTAAATTGCTTCGTAAAATTTCTTTTACTTCAATTAAGTCTTTAATAAATACCGATGAAATGGCCTGAAATAAAAATGCAATTATCAAAATGAACAAACCTGTTCCTCGAATATCTGTTATCAGTTCCAGTATGAAATAAGCAAAACCGATTGCACACGCTAAAACCGTAAAAATTTCAAAAACATTTGTGATGGGTGGGTGGTCAAATTCAATTGTACGTATAATCAAATAAAAGGTATGAAATACCAATGTGAGAAATAAGAAAAGCCGTTTTGAATGAATTAATTTCTTCTCTCCCTTGACAAAATCGTAAAGATAAACGATTAAAGTAGCAAGGTAGAGCAACGGCAAAAATATATTTGAAAAATGAATAGTGTTTTGCATAAGATTACCTAAAATTCATGCTCAACATAGAGAAAGTTTTGACAGTTATCAACCCAAAAATGACTGATGGGTCAGATGAAGCCACCTGCACTTTTCTATTGCATTACTTTTCGGAAAAGGGAATGTTTTTTAGTAATTTTGCGATGTTCAATTAATTTTTAAGGATAGACAATGAGTTATTTAGTATTATTACGACATGGCGAGTCTCAATGGAATTTAGAAAATCGTTTTACCGGTTGGGTTGATGTTGATCTTTCTGCCAAAGGTGAAAAAGAAGCACACGAAGCGGGTCAATTATTAAAAGCTAAAGAGTTAAAGTTTGATTATCTCTTCACTTCAGTTTTAAAGCGGGCAATCAGAACAGCAGAAATTGCGTGTGCAGAGGCAGGATATGGTGAACTTCCAACAGAACGCGACCAAGCTTTGAACGAACGTCATTATGGTGCTCTTCAGGGATTGAATAAAAAAGAAACTGCCGATAAATATGGTGAAGAGCAAGTGCATATCTGGAGAAGAAGTTATGATGTTCCTCCTCCAAGTGATGTAACTGAATTAAATCCCGATGGGTTTAGTGAAAGTTTGAAAAATACTGCCGAGAGAACAATTCCTTATTATCAAACTAAAATAGAACCGCTCATTTCTGAAGGTAAAAATATTTTAGTTACCGCTCACGGAAATAGTTTAAGATCTTTAGTTATGTATCTTGATAATCTTACAAAAGAAGAAGTGCTTGAACTAAATATCCCGACCGGCTCTCCGCTGTTATATGAATTTGAGAATGGTAAAATCATAAAGAAATATTACTTGAAAGATGAATAACGAACTTTTCTATCAAATATTAAACGACGATGAACTTCTACGGATTTCGAAGAAGATAAAAGAGAAAGAAAAAATCACTTCGGGCGAAATAGTAGTTTCGGTGAAAGAGAAATCACCTTTCACGTTTAAGAAGAAAAGTATTAAAGAACTTGCCGAAGAAGAGTATAATAGAATCGGTATCAATAAAACCAGAGATAATACAGGAATACTTCTCTATATGATTCTTGATAGAAGAGAATTTTATATTCTTGCAGATTCGGCAATAAATCAAAAAGTTAATGTTGAAGTGTGGGATTCCATAAAGCTAAAAATGGAATCCTTCTTTAAAGAAGGGGAATTTTGTAAAGGAATTGTAAACGCCGTTGATGAAGTCGGAAATATTCTCTCAAATCATTTTCCGATTAAACCTGATGACACAAATGAGATATCTAATAAAGTAATTGTTAGACCATAGACTTGGTAGTTTGAATTCCCGAACTCTTAAATATTAATTTGCAATTAAAACATAAAGGATACTAAATGAAAAAATTATTTACGATTATATTATTACTATCTACTTTCACTTTCGGTCAGTACGTTACGCCGGGAACCGGAGTACAGTGGAATTTAGATAGTCTCGTACAATATTCAGGAGGAACTGTTACCGGTTCTTTCCCGAATTATACAGTCAGTGCACTTGTGACGGTTAGTGCAAACGATTTTATTTCGGTGCAGCCGGGTTCTGTTGTTTCTTTTACTGCTTCTGCTGCGGGCTTTACAGTTAACGGAGCGTTTCAAGCAATCGGAACAGAATCTTCAAGAATTAAATTTACTTCGCCTACGCCGGATTCTCTCGGTGCTTATAACGGGTTAGTTTTTAATGATTCTTCTATTGATGAATTGTGTATAGTTAAATATTGCGACATCGAATATGCCTATTATGCATGTAGAACTATCGGTGCAAGTCCTACTTACGAATACAATTATCTCTACAAAAACCGACGAGGTTTTAATATCAGCAATTCGAGTATGGTTATTCGACACAACACAATATTAAGAAGTTACGAATATGGAGTTACCATGACTCTCAACGGAACTCCTTTAATTGAGAATAATATTTTCGGATTAAATAACACCCAGGGAACATCCGCAAAAAATCAAATCAGTATCGGTTTACAAGGAACAAACTCACCCATTATTAGAGGGAATACCGTCTACGGTGGAGAAACAATAGTAACCGGTGGTATTAGTTTATGGGTTAGCGGAGCTTCTTCAAATGCAATAATTGAAAACAATACGATATATAATAATAGCTTCGGTATTACTTTGTATGCAACAAGCGGTACCCTCAATGCCATTGTTAGAGGGAATACTATTTATAACAATAATATCAATCCTAATACTCAAACTTCAGGAAGCGGAATTAACATAAACGGTGTTTCGGGTAATGCCCCTACTATTACCAACAATACCATTTACGGTAATTGGTGGGGAATAACAATTCAAAACGGAACAACTGTTCAAGCAGGGCCAAATCCTAAAATCGGAAATTTAACTAATGCCGATACAACTGATGATGGTTATAATAGAATTTATAATAATATTCAACCGACAGGTATTTTTGATTTATATAATAACTGCACCAACGATATATATGCACAAAATAATGATTGGGGAGTTTACGATTCAGTTACTATCGACGGGCATATTTTCCACAAAGCCGATAATCCTTTGCACGGAAATGTTTTCTTTATGCCGTTTTATGACCCTTCATTAATTCCGGTTGAATTAGTGTCGTTCAATGCTGTTCAAAGAAATGATGATATTCTTCTTTCATGGATTACTTCTACCGAAACTAATAACAAAGGATTTTATATCGATAGACAAAGTAAAAATGAAACATGGAAACAGCTTACTTTTTTAAACGGAAAAGGGACTTCAACTTCATCTGAAAATTATTCTTTTACCGATAAAGTTAAAAAGTCGGGGGCTTACTCTTATCGATTAAGACAAATTGATTTTGACGGTACTGAAAAAGTCCTTTCTCAAACTGAAGTGAATTTTGTTAATCAACCTAAGACACATTCATTAGCACAAAATTATCCGAATCCGTTTAACCCTTCAACAAGAATTTCATACTCTGTTGGTGGAAACTCAGATGTATTTGTTTCATTAAAGATATTTAATCTTCTTGGCAAAGAACTTGCCCTTATAGTGAACGAGAAGAAAAGTCCCGGAAATTATGAAATCGAGTTAGACCTTGATAAATATGGTCTCGGTGGACTTTCCTCCGGTGTATATTTCTATCAGTTAAATGTGAATAATGTGATACAAACAAGAAAGTTTGTGATTAATAAATAGTTATTATTCTCAAAAATTAAAAAGCCGCCTTATATAATTTGGCGGCTTTTTTTATTTCGTAATATTTAAAACACATCATGCTTACTTAAGTATTAATCTGAATTAGCCAAAGCTTTCAATGTAAATACTTTTGAGATTGGGATTGTTGTGTTAACCGTGATTTCCTCTACAAGCATTTCATAATTTTCTTTGAAGATGACAACTTTAAAACGATTTGAAATAGTTTTAACTATAGTAGTATCTGCAATTTGATAACCAAATATTTCTCCAATACCCAATTCTTTGTAGCTCATATCAAAAACACCAAGCCGGTCTGACTCCTTAAACGGAGAGAGTTCCGATAGAAAATTCTCATTCATATTTATTAAAAATTTTCGGTCGATTTCACTTGTATCATACTTTACAACATAATGGTATATTCCATTTGTTAATTGATACGGACCTAAAGTGTATGTCCCTTGAGACAAATACTCATTTTTGTAAATATACTGAACTGTGTCTCTAGTATGATGCCTTAATAAAACCACAGTAACATTTGTAGAATATGGAATTGAAAAACTATATCTAAAGGCGGCAGTTAAACTGCTTCCGGTTGTATCTTCTGCAAATTGAGGGATGTAGTGAATTTTTGCCCCACTGATTATTTTTCCGCTTTCATCAACAACTTTTCCTGATAAGCTTAATTGAGTATCACTTGTTGAAACCGGATTATCTTTTTGACACGCAAATGAAAAAACAATCAAAGTAACAGTAATGAGGGCTTTTAATCTTTTCATAGTTCATTTTCCGTGTGTATCTAAAAATTTGTATGCAAAGTTAATAGCTTTGGGGATAAAAGCGTACAGAAATTAGTATTTTTCGAATAAAATTAACTGTAATAGTGGACGGGGTCTGATTGAGTTTTATATCTTAAATTCTGCATATCAATAATTTTGATTTTCCGCGTATGCTCGATTTGTTTGAGATAAAAATAATCTCCCTTTAAAAATCTCGAATATTTACGATAATGATTTACTGTATTAATCTTGAAATGAAAAATATTAAAATGAATAAATTATATCTGCTTCACAAATTATCGAGAGCATTTTCAAAGTTCATCAGAATAAAGAGATGGCAGTTAATCCTCTATCTGTTTATCATTACTGAAGCTATGGCATTCAGTTTGAACTTTATCCAAAGCTATTTATGGTGGGGATATATTAATGTTGAGCTTTTGTACATCGGTTCAATTGATGCGGCTATAATCGTTATAGTGCTCGGACCAGCACTTGTTTATCTTGTCTCGCAAATTACTCGTTTCGAAGAATACAAAAAAGAGGCTCAAGCCGAACAAAAATTTCGGCACTACATAGAAAACTCACTTGATATAGTTACGGTGTTAGATAAAAATGGATTTATTAAGTATGAAAGCCCATCAATTGAAAAAATGCTTGGCTACCATCCAAACGAGATGATAGGAAAAAATGTTTTTGATTTTACTCATCCGGATGAAAGAGACTATCTTTACAAACTCTTTACCGAGAAAATTAGTGAATATAATTCCTATGTGACTGTTGAATTAAGATTTCTAAAGCGAAATGGAACATGGGCAATTTTAAGTGTTTCGGGGAGAAATCTGCTTCATAATGAGCTTGTTGATGGTATTGTTCTTAATTCAAGAGATATAAGTGAACTGAAGGAATCTCAAACAAAACTTTCATTTCTTCTTGAAGAGAAAAAGCTTCTGATAAAAGAGATTCATCATAGAGTAAAGAATAATTTTCAATCTGTTTCATCGATGTTGTTTTTGCAGGCAAGTATGCAGACTGACGAAAAATTGCAAGAGATTCTTAATGTAAGTAGAAATAGAATTCATTCTCTTGCGATAATTCATCAAAAACTACAGGAAACAGAAGATGTTTCTAATGTAAATCTTATGGTTTATTTTGAGAAACTTATCGAGAACCTTAAAGAGAGCTATCTAGTCGAAAATCAAAATATCAAAATTAATTTTAACATGTCCCAGGATGTCCTTCTTCCGGTTAACCAAGCAGTTCATTTAGGGTTAATATTTAACGAACTTATATCAAATGTGTTCAAATATGCTTTCCCCGATAATCGAGAAGGGGAAATCACAATTCAGTTTAAGGTAGAGAAGGGGATGAATTATCTTATTGTAAAAGATAACGGAATCGGATTACCTGCAAATTTTGATATTTCTAATAGTAGTAGTTTAGGCTTAAAGATAATTGAGTCGATGTCAAAACAACTTCATGGGGAATTTAATTACAGCAGTTCTGCCGGAACAGAGTTTATCTTATCATTCCCCCAAGTTGAGCTGAGTAATTAGTTCCTTTAAATCAAAAGCCGTCAAACATAATTGGCAATTTTGACAACTGAGGGGTGAGACATTATTTTCATTTATCCTCTGATTCGTCTGATTTAATAAACTTAATTTTAAATGTCCTATAATTTCTCCGAATAATGGGACTCTATCTTTTACTGATATCTATATTGTGGTAGTTTTCGGGAGTGTGGAGCTTTGGTAAACCTACCTCTGAGTTACAACTTATTCAGTATTTGGATTAATATCATATTTTACCTCTTACTACATCCTCTGTCGAGGAGTGGTCCTCAGCAGCATGGGAAAAAGTTTTTGGAAGAAAAAATCAATGAATGTTTTAATTAAGCTTAAACATCACGGGAATTATAACTCTTACCTTAACTTTTTTCCCATCAAGAATGCCGGGAGTAAAAGTTGTTTTGGCAATCGCTTTTTCTGCAATTTCATCACAGCCACTGCCAATCCCTTGATAAACAGATGCTTCCATAACTTTGCCGTTCTCATCAATTAGTGCAGCAACAAATACTTTACCTTGAACCCCGTTCTTTTTGGCTTCTTCGGGATAAACAATTTTTTCCATTATTGCAGAAATTCCACCAATGGGTTCCGGCATTACATCAGCAGATAAATGAATACCTTTAAAGAAAAGTTTTTCTTCCTCTCTTTTTTTATCAGTAGCATTTTTTTCTATTAATTCAGATTTATCTTTATCGGCTAATTTGAATATTAGAGGAATTACTACTTTAACTTTCACCGGCTTACTTGAGATTGTTCCGGCAACAAATTTTGTTGATTTTATAGCCTCAATTGCCGCTTCATCGCAACCTGAGCCTAACCCTTTGAGTATTTCTGTTTTTATTACATTCCCGGTTTCATCAATAACAGCAGAGACGAATACTTTCCCTTGAATTCCGGCAAGTTTTGCAGCCTGAGGGTACTTAAGTTTTTTGGCGATTACTTCAACCCCTCCGATTGGTTCTGGCATTTTTTCTGCAACAAGATAAACTGTTGTATCTTGAACGTTTTCAACAATGAGTTGAGTGATTTGGTCTTCGACATTCTGTGCAAGGCTTATTTGTGAACAGAAGATTAATAATAAAACCATCTTCACTAAAACTTTAATGTTTTTAAATGCTCTCATTTCCAACTCCAATCTTTATAAATTTGAATGAATTACTATTCCCGGGAGACTATTATACAGCATCTCGATAGTCTCTTTTTGTTCTATTACTTCTTTGTTCAACGATTCAAATGAATGTCTATAGTTTCTTACTTCACTAAAAAGAAAAAGAGTAACCATTAATAAAACTGCCGCTATTGAATAGGAAATCGCCAAATGAATTTTCCGATTTTCTTTAGTCGTGTAGTTTACATTAAGTGAATTAATGGATTGAAGTACTTTATAATCAAGTGAATCGGGATATTCATCCTCTAACTCTTTAGCCGCTGATTTCAGTAGGTGCATTTCTCTAAAGTATTTTCTTTCAGCTTCGTTTGTTGACAAAGATGAAAACAAGAAAATTTCGGACTCCTTATTTAGTTCATCATCAAAGTATCTGTTAATCATTTCAAAATTATTTTCGTTTTGCATACATCACCATTTTTCATTTTAATAGTTTTGATAATTTGTTGATTAATTTACGTCTCGTCTTGAATAATCTACTCTTCACTATGTTTTCATCAACTTTCAGCAATTCAGCGATCTCTTTGTAACTGAGATTTCCATATTCACGCAATAAAAAAATTTCTTTATGTGCAGGATGAAGAAGCTCCAACTCTTTTTGTAGAAGCAGCGCAACTTCTTTACATTCATAAATTTCGTCGATATGTTCATCCGACTCAATATCAAATTCATCAGAGTCATCGATATCTATCGAGTGGAAATTTCGTTTAACCATTCGGAAATGGATAAAAACCTCATTCCGTGCGGTTTTAAAAAGCCAGAAAGGAATACTCTCCACATTCCTAATTACGGAAATGTTCTCAAAAAATTTCAAAAAGAGACTTTGAATTATATCCTCTGTAACCATTTTATTTCCGGTCATTTTCAGGACATAATTAAAGAGTCTCCCCTTAAACTTATTGTAGAAAATAGTAAATGTGATGTTCTCGTTATTCAAGACTCTGACTTTATCTTTCTGAATAGATTCATTAGAAGAGTAAAAGTTGCCCCCTAAATGTAAATATTTTTTAGGGGAATATTTGGCCGGTTTATAGTTTAATTTATTTAGCACAAAATTCTACAAATTAAGCCGCTCATCACTACTAATAACCGTTCATTAATAACCACAACTTTCTGCAAGAATTAAAAAATAATTTTGGATTGTGATATAGGTTCTTTTAGTTTTAATTATATTATCAGAAATTCTTACAATTTTTACATCACTTGGTTGTTCATGCACGATTTTATTAAGGACAGAAATAAACTTTATTGGCTCTTACAAGTACTTGGCTGGGGCTTATATATTCTATTCAATATTTTTGTCTCGATTTCATACGAAGGTTATGATTGGAGGCGTTTATTATTATTCCTTTATATAGGATTGATGGGAATCGGATTTACACACGTTTTTCGTGTAATAATTAAATCGCGTCATTGGATTCAGTTGTCACTAAAAGAATTAATTCCAAGAGTAGTATTGAGTAATATCTTTACCGCTTTTGTGATTGTAACAATTACATTCTCCATATTATTTGCTTCTGATATTTATAAGTGGGAAACATTCAGATTCATCGTCTTTGCGATGAATATGTTTAACTTTACTGTAATACTACTATTGTGGTCGTTTATATATTTCGCTATTCACTACTTCGAAAATTATAAAACATCTGAAATAGAGAGATTGATTTGGGAAGCCGCAGTTAAGGATTTCGAACTTAAAACTCTTAAATCACAACTCAATCCTCATTTCATGTTCAACGCCTTAAATAGCATCAGAGCACTTGTTGAAGAAAATCCGGAAAGAGCCAAAATCAGTATCACTCAACTTTCGAATATTTTCAGATATTCGTTAGGAATAGAAAGAACCGAGACCGTTCCACTCGATGATGAGATGAAAGCAGTTCAAGATTATTTGAGTCTTGAAAAAGTTAGATATGAAGAAAGATTGAATTACAAAATATCAATTTCACCAGATACTAAGAATATCGAAATTCCTCCCATGATGATTCAAACTCTTACAGAAAATGGAATAAAGCACGGTATCTCCAAATATACCGAAGGTGGAATTATCGAAATTGAAACTAAACGGGATGTGAATAAACTGTTTATCCAAATTAAAAATAACGGCAATGTTCGGGAAGAAGATATTATTAACTCGAAAGGTTATGGTATTAGCAATACCAAACAAAGATTGAACTTGCTTTATGGAGATAAAGCATCGTTTAAAATTAAAAATGAAAACGGTTTTGTAGTAACCGAAATTATTATTCCAATCGGAGGATAGAATGAAAGCTTTAATTGTTGATGATGAAAGATTAGCCCGTGTTGAATTAAAAAGACTTCTTGAACCATTTAAAGAAATTCATATTGTAGGCGAAGCAGTAAACGTTGATGATGCAGTTAAGAAGATAGCTGACTTAAAACCTGATCTCATCTTCCTAGATATTCAAATGCCCGGAAAAACCGGATTCGATTTACTTGAAGAATTGGATAGAGTTCCTAAAGTTATTTTTACCACAGCTTATGATGAATACGCACTAAAAGCTTTCGAGTTTAATGCACTTGATTATCTCTTAAAACCGATTGAACCAAAACGATTGGAAGATGCCGTTAAACGTGTTGTTGAACAAGAAACCCAAGAATTGTTATTGCAACACTCATCTCATATTTTGAAACCTGAAGACCAGGTATTCGTCAAAGATGGTGAAAGATGTTGGTTTGTTAAACTTGAAGATGTAAGATTACTTGAGTCTGAAGGAAATTATGTTCGATTATTCTTTAACGACTATAAACCGTTAATCCTTAGAACACTGAATTATCTGAATGATAGACTTGATCAAAAAACATTTTTCCGAGCTAACCGTAAGCACATAATAAATCTTAAATGGGTTGAAAACATTGAGCCATGGTTAAATGGAGGTTTATTGGTTAAGTTAAAAGGGGGACAAAAAGTTGAAGTATCAAGAAGACAGTCGATTAAATTTAAAGAAATGTTAAGTATCTAATAATAATATAGGAGTAACTATGAAAAAGTTAATAGTGCTGATTGTACTAACCCTGTTCTCAGTTAATTCAAATTTCGCTCAAAGTAAAAAAGGAGAAGTTCCGTTGATTCCGATGAAAGATTTTTTCAAAAATCCTGAGAAAACCGCTTTTCAAATTTCACCAAACGGTGAGTACCTTGCATTTATGATGCCCTGGGAATCTCGCTTAAATATTTATGTCCAAAAAATCGGAGCAACCAAAGCAAAACGCCTTACAAGTGCTACCGAGCGCGATATTGCCGGCTATTTCTGGGCTAATAACGACCGTGTTGCTTATGTTCAAGATAAAGGAGGAGATGAAAACTTTAGACTTTATGCTGTTAACATTGACGGGACAAATGAAAAGGATTTAACTCCTTTCGAAAAAGTTCGTGTTGATATTATTGACGACCTTGAAGAAAATCCCGATGAAATGATTATTGCCATGAATAAGAATAATCCTCAGTTGTTTGATGTTTATAGAATTAATATAAACACCGGTGAACTTAAAGAAATTGCTTCAAACCCCGGAAATATTACAAGCTGGGTTACTGACCATGATGGGAAATTAAGAGTCGCAATTACAACTGATGGTGTTAATAACAGCCTCCTTTATCGTGAAAATGAAAATGATGAATTTCAAGCTTTATTAACAACAAGTTTTCGTGAGACTGTAGCTCCCGCAATGTTCACTTTCGATAATAAAAATCTTTATATGATTTCAAATATCGGAAGAGATAAATTAGCTTTAACTCTTTATAACTTAAAAGATAAGAAAGAAGAAAAAGTTATTTACTCTAATGATGAAGTTGACATCGATAATGTATTAGCATCAAAGAAAATGAAAAAACTAACAGGAGTCTCTTATACCAAAGCAAAAAGAAGTTATCACTTCCTTGATGAAGGAACAGAAAAAGTTTATAAAGAATTATCAAAACTCCTTCCCGGATATGAAATTGCAATCTCCGGTAAAAACAAAAATGAAGATAAATTATTAGTTAGAACTTATAGCGATAAAACAAGAGGTTCTTTTTATTTCTATAATATTACAACAAAAGAATTTATCAAATTAGCCGACGTGAGTCCTTGGTTAGATGAAGCTAATATGGCAGAAATGAAACCAATAACTTATAAAGCTCGTGATGGGAAAGTAATTCACGGATACCTAACTTTACCAAAAGGGAAAGAAGCTAAAAACTTACCGGTAGTTGTAAATCCGCATGGTGGACCTTGGGCAAGAGATAGCTGGGGATTTAATCCGGAAGTTCAATTTCTCGCAAACAGAGGTTATGCTGTTCTTCAAATGAACTTTAGAGGCTCTACAGGATTTGGGAAAGAGTTTTGGATGTCTTCATTTAAACAATGGGGAAAAACAATGCAAGACGATATTACTGACGGTGTTGAATGGTTAAAGAAAGAAGGAATTGCAGATTCTAAACGAATCGGGATTTATGGTGGTTCGTATGGCGGTTATGCAACTTTAGCCGGATTAACTTTCACCCCAGAATTGTATGCTTGCGGAGTAGATTATGTTGGGGTCTCAAACTTATTCACATTTATGAATTCAATTCCTCCATATTGGAAGCCATATCTTGATATGCTTTATGAAATGGTTGGGCATCCTGAAAAAGATTCGGCATTACTACATTCAGCTTCACCGGTATTTCATGTTGACAAAATAAAAGCTCCGTTGTTCATTGCGCAAGGAGCAAATGATCCTCGGGTAGTAAAAAGTGAATCTGACCAAATGGTTGAAGCTTTAAAGAAAAATGGAATTGATGTTCCGTATCTTGTTAAAGATAATGAAGGACACGGTTTCAGAAATGAAGAAAACCGATTTGAATTTTATAAAGCGATGGAAGATTTCCTCGGCAAATATTTAGGTGGTTCAGTAGGGACTAATTAATATGAAGTTAAAATAAAGGCAGGTAATTACCTGCCTTTATTTATTTAGAATATTTAATAGATCTTTCTCTAAGGTAACTTCGGGTGTTTCTATAATCCTTCCGATTTCAGTTTTATCACGATAAATAATAAATGTTGGAACTAATTCAATTTTCAAATCAGACAAATCAATTTCTTCAGCTAACTTTTTTCTATCAACATTTATAACTGTTAAATTCTTTTCTTGGAAGTTTGATAAATCTAATATTTTATAAAAATGTGGGACTTCTCTTCTGCTATCGCTACACCAAGTTCCCATCACTATTTTAATGCTTATATCTTCAAACAAAGGTGAAAGTTGACTTGTTATACCTTCTTCAACATCATAATCATCATACTCAGTATTAAACCACCAAGAAAATGTTGTGTCGGTAAAAGCGTTTCTATTGGTGTAACCGATTAACATCGGCTTTTCTGATTTCTCGTCAATAATGATTTGATTAAATGATTGCCCGAAACTTTGAACAGTTATGATTAAAAGTATAAAGAGAAATTTTGCCATATTAATCTCACGTTAATTTTTAGAATATTTTCTTACATCTAATCCCCAAAGGAGTTTATTCCTAAGAATCTCATAATAGCTGGAATCACCAATCTTAATTAGCTTTAAGGGATTCTTACTTTTTTCAATTTGAATTTCAACCGGAGTAGAAATTTCGATAGTACGTTGACCATCAGAGTGAATTTGAATTTTGTCATGCATCGATTCAACTTTGATAAAGATTTCGTCATTACCCGGAAGAACAAGCGGACGCATGGTTAGGCTGTGCGCAGAAATAGGACTTAATGTGATTACATCAGTTCGAGGATTCACAATCGGACCACCAACTGAAAGTGAATACCCTGTTGACCCGGTTGGTGTAGCGATAATTAATCCGTCTGCAGAAAAGGTAGTAACATATTGACCTGATATTGAGACTGATATTTCAATCATTTTCGCCCAACCTCCTTTATCGATAACAATATCATTTACCGCAAATAAAGGATGTGTTTCGATGTTCTTGCATGAGCCTTTAAGAATCATTCTCTCTTCGATTAAATAATTATTCTTTTTTAAATCGATTAAACAATTATCTACCGCTGCAATATCAACTTCAGTAAGAAAACCAAGCTTTCCGAAATTAATACCTAGCACAGGAATATTGTTTTGATGCGCTAACAATGAAGTCGAAAGCATTGTTCCGTCTCCGCCAATCGATATTAAAAAATCGCATAAATTCGAAAGAGCATTTTCATTCTTAAACTTCTCATCTGATAAGGTTGTACTGTTAAGAATTGTTTTGAGTGAATCTGAAATGTAGAAATCGATATTATGTGAAATAATTTTTTCAATAATATCTGAAGTAACATCACCGATGTTTTCTTTAGAAGTATTTCCGATAATTCCGATTGTCATAACGCTACCCCTTAAGTGTGGATGTTATGTTTGTGATTTGTAAGTGATTCCCAAATCTTGGCGTATTTTGTAAAGACATAATTGGCAGAAAATATCGATAAAATAAATCCATGTCTTCCGTCCAAAAAACCTAATCGAATAAAATACATTTTTATAAAAATAAAGAGAGGACGAATAAGCAAATCACTCAATTTAACTTTGTTTTTCTTTTTCGAATTTTCCTTGGCGGCTAGAGTTGTGTATCGATTGAACTTATCGTAATAATGTTCAATTGAAGGGTCTGTGTAATGGTTAATGTCTGAGATGAACTTTCCCACCCCACCATTAATATCTAACTTTTCGTGGACTTCGCTATCGGAAAATTTCGAACTGTTTTTATTGAACAATCTTATTACTCTTCCCGGATACCAGCCGCAGTGTTTAATCCATTTCCCAAGAAAATATGCTTTTCGAGGCATTGAATAAGCCTCAAAAGAGGGTTTGCTATTTTTGAATCTGAGAATTTCATTATTGAGGGCGTCGGTTAATTCTTCATCGGCATCTAACCAAAAAACCCAACTATTTGAAACTCGTTCTAGTCCGTATTGTTTTGTTTTTGAATAACCTTTCCATTTAACTTTTTCATATCGAACTGAAGGAAAAGATTTAACAACAGCTTCGGTTGAGTCGGTGGTTGAATCATCAATTAAAATAAAAATTTCATCGATACAGTTTAACTGACTTTCGATGCATCTTTTAATGTTATGCTCTTCGTTTTTAGCAATAACGATGGAGGATATTTTAATCATGGTTCCTAATAATTTATCTCAAATTCAACTTACAAAATAAGTGATAAATTTAATATATTTCATACTAATAAAGATTGTATATTTTATTTGAATAATTCCATCAACAGAATTGCCAGTTAAATGATAAACTTCAAGGAGACCACAAGGTTTATCAAAGCAAATATTTCCTTCCATAACCTTTCTGAAATTGGTTGGGTTCTATCCGGACAAATCATTAACGTACTTCTAAACTTTTTAATTATTAAACAGTTAACTCGATTAGGAACGGAGTTATACGGAGTTTATGCCCTTATTTTAACAGTGAATTTATTGATAGGGTCATTATTGTACGGTCCGATTACCCAGGCGTTTATTAGATTTTATCACGAGAATAGAGAAGCGGGGAGAATTTCTGTTTATGTAAAGTTGATGAATAACTTCGTTAAATATGCTGCCTTGGGGATGTTCGGACTTGGCCTTGTAATTATTTTAATATTAACGCTTAGTAATCTTTATAGTGACTATTTAATTTTGTCCCTGGCGGTAATCTTCATAATAACATTTAAGTCAAACGAGTTTTATAGTATCAGTCTAAATATAATCAGAAAGAGAAAAGAAAATTCCTTGCTTCAAAATATGGAGCGAATTATTAATCTATTGTTACTATGGCTTTTGTTTAATTCCAGTAAGGATAGCCTTTACACAATACTCATGATATTTGGCACTACTTCTATTTTATTTTTTACTATTAAGTATAAACTTTTTTCGAACTTCCATTTAGGCAATGAGACTAAAGGCGAAATAAATCATTTGGATGTTAGAAATGCAATAATCAGTTCGCTTAAAATTTATGCTTTCCCATTTATTATTTGGGGAATTACCGGTTGGCTTCAATCAAATAGTGAAAAGTGGATTTTGGCAAATTATCTTTCAACTGCAGATGTTGGTATTTATGCTGTAATGATGACCTTAGTTAGCGCACTGATAATTCTACCAAATAATATAATAACAGAATTCAGCACACCAATTATTTTTCAACACTTCAGTGATTTATCAAATCATGAAAAAATAAATAGCGGTCATAAAATTATTAATTTAATAGTTTTGGTGACAATTGTTTTTACAGCTTATGCAAGCGCTTTTACTTTCTTTTGGGGAGATGAAATAATTCTTCTGATTAGTTCTGAGGCATTTACACTCTATTCTTTTCTGCTCCCCCTCTTTTGCATTGGCACAGGATTGTTTTATGTCGGACAAGCCATGTGTAATACCGGCATGGCATTAAATGTTCCGCAAAAATATCTCCTTCCAAAAATTATTGCCGGACTACTTTCAGTTATACTCAATATTATTTTTATAATTAACTATGGAATAATAGGTGTAGCGTATGCAATGTTAGCGGTTGGTTTGTTATATTCGGTCCATATAATGTTTATAAATGGAAAATTAAAAAATTGATTATAAATGAAGGCAAATTATTCTATTCCGTCAAATGTTAAAAAAGCCGCTCTTGTACTGATGCAGTATGATTATGGAGTAAAAGAGAGAGGATATTCCTTCGAGTACATTAATGTATATCAGCCGATGTGTGATATTCTTGGAGAAGAAAATGTAATACTATTCGATTTTTATGATTTGTATAAATCCAAAGGGAAAGATTATATGAATCAACAACTGCTTGAGTTTATAAAAAGTGAAAAACCAGACTTCACTCTCTTCTGTCTTTTTGAAAATGAATTTAACGAAAACACAATTAATGAATTAAAGAATTACACAACTACTATAGCTTACTTTTTTGATGATCCATGGCGAAAGAAATTTGTCAAACATTGGATAAAATATTTTCACTTCTTTTCTACCCCCGATTATTACATGTATAAAAGCTATATAGCCGATGGACTTAATAACGCAATATTGTCTCCGTTCGGTTTTAATGAAAACGTTTATTTTAAAAAAGAATTACCACAGAAATATGAGGTAAGTTTTGTAGGAGGTTACAGTCCTTTAAGGAAATGGATTATTGAATATCTGGCAAAGGAAAACATCAGTGTAAAAGTATTTGGCAGAGGTTGGAATAACGATAAAGCATTTATCTCACAAGAAGAAATGGTCAATGTATTCAACCAATCCATTATAAATTTAAATTTATCAAACGGTACCTCTAAGGATATTGGAATGTTTGCTTCTTCAATAAAATCGTTAAAAGGGATTAAGCACATCTTGCTAAATCGAAAGAATAAGGAACAGGTGAAGGGAAGGCATTTTGAAATTAATGCATGTGGCGGATTTCAATTGAGTTATTTTGTCCCCGGTTTGAATTTGGTTTATGAGATTGATAAAGAAATTGCAGTGTATGAAGATATTTATAATTTAGCCGATGAAATTAAATTGTTTTTGAAGAATGAATCGATGAGAACTGAAATAGCATTAAATGGCTATGATAGATCGATAAAAGAACATTCTGCACAAAAATATTTATGTAATCTAATTAATTGTATGTTCAATAAGTGATGAGATATTAATTTTGAAACTTAATCAGCTTTTAAAAATCTCCGGAATAGATATCAAACAATTTTTGCTGTCATTGAGGGGTATCCCGAATTACTTTAATAATTATAGTAAAATTAAAGCTGCAATTGAGAATACTAAAACAGATTTTCCGATTAAAAACTTAAATCCGTGTTTAGCAGATAGATTTGATAAAGCCGGTTCTCTACCTCTGCATTACTTTTATCAAGATATTCATATTGCCAAAAAGATATTTGAAAACAATCCGATTAAACATGTTGATATAGGTTCAAGAATAGACGGCTTTGTAGCTCATGTGGCATCTTTTCGGGAAATAGAAATATTTGATATTAGAAGCATGAATATTGGAGTTAAAAACATAAAATTTGTAAAGGCAGATCTGTCAGAATTAAATTTTGCACTTGAAAACTATTGCGATTCAATTTCGTGTCTTCATGTTATTGAACATTTCGGACTTGGACGATATGGTGATAAAATAGATATTAATGGTCATATAAAAGGATTAAATAATATTTACAAAATATTGAAACCCGGTGGAAAGTTCTATTTTTCGACACCAATTGGTGAACAGAGAATCGAATTTGATGCCCACCGTGTGTTTGATGTTCAATATCTTCTCGATTTATTTTATGGGAAATATTGTATTGACTCTTTTTCTTATGTCGATGATCAAAATATATTTCATTCAGATTGTCAATTTAACGCTTCGAGCATCGAGAAGAATTTTAATTGTAATTATGGCTGCGGTATTTTCGAATTAACGAAACTTTAATCGAAATGAATACAAGTCCACTCGTTTCAGTTATCATTACAACTTATAACTCCGGTAAGTATATTGCTGATACTGTAAAATCAGTATTAAACCAAACTTATCAGAAATTTGAAATAATAATTGTCGATGATGGTTCAACTGATGACACTAAATATGTTGTCGAAAATATGATTAAATCAGAAAAGAAAATTAGCTTCCATCAAATTGAACATGCTGGCAGACCATCTGTTACAAGAAATGTTGGGATTAAACTTGCTAAAGGTGAATACATCGCATTTCTTGATGGGGATGATTTATGGACAACCAATAAATTAGCGGTTCAAATTGAAGTCGCTAATAATAATCCGAAATCAATATTGTTTTATTCGATGAGTCTAACTTTTGGAGACGTAAATATCTTCTCTCCCTTTTATGAAGTCCTCCCGTTACTCTCCAAAGCGGCTAGAACTCGTACTGAACTTATTACGAAGGGGAATTCAATTCCGACTTCAACAGTCATTATTCTGAAAGAAAAATTAATTGAAGTCAACTATTTCGATGAAGACCCGCAACTAAAAATTGAAGATTATGATTTGTGGATTAGATTAGGTGAGTTAGGAGATTATTATTTTATTCCAAGAATACATTGTCTATACAGAGTACATCAAAATCAGTTTTCGGGAAGTTGGGAAACAAAGCAAAAGAATGTTGACTACTTATCTGATAAGCTCAACATAAAGTTGCCAAAGTATAACTTTGTTCGAAATAGAAATATTGCTTTTCGATTATTAAGAAATATTATTCATTATCTGAATTATCAATTAGCAAACTTTTATGCAATCCGAGATAGAGTCAATATCAATTGAATAAAAAAATAAAAATATTAATGATTACAAGTCGCGCTGACTATGGCGGAGGTCCACAACACATTTTGAAGTTAATTCAAAATTTGCCAAGTGATTTTTCTATCTTTATAGCTTCACCCAAAGAAGAACCTTATTATTCTAAATTCAGCGAAGTAATTGGTGAAAATAATCTGATAAATATCCCACATCGTAAATTTCAGGATAAAGCTGTAATTAGGTTAATCTACTTTTGTGTTAAAAATAAAATTGATTTAATTCACTCGCACGGAAAAGGTGCAGGAATATATTCTAGAATAATTTCTGCTCTCACAAATACAAAGTGTATTCACACATTTCATGGTATTCATATTCCACGTGAGTCAACACTATCAAAGCAGTTGTACTTTTTAATCGAGCGTATCCTTTCGATATTTACTAATAGAGCAATAGCTGTATCAAATGGAGAGAGGGAAACCGTTGAACTCCTTAGGTTAGTACCCAAAAATAAATTATCTGTAATCGAAAATGGTGTTGATTTTCCGGAGCAGATTAATAGCGATTATAATTATAAGAAACCGTTTAGGATTGTGTCAGTAACAAGATTTGATTATTCGAAAAACACCGAACTTGTTATACAAATAGCTGATGAACTTTATGAGAGAGGTCTTTTGCAAGATTTCGAATTTCACCTTATAGGTTCCGGTGAATCGGAAAATATGATAAAAAATGAAATCACTAAACGAAAATACAATTCGCATTTTGTCTTTCATGGATTTCAGGAAGATGTAAGTCCATTTTATAAAATGGCATTTGTATATCTTTCAACTTCCAGGTGGGAAGGGCTTCCTCTTGCTTTACTTGAAGCTATGTCGTTTGGCGTTCCTGTAATTGCTACAAATGTTCGGGGCAATAAAGATGCGGTTATCCATAATCTAACCGGTTTTTTGTATGAAGAAAGTAGGATTTCAAAATCAGTGGAATATTTGTTGCAACTTAAACAAAAAAAGGATTTATGGCTTTCTCAATCAATCGCTTCAAGAGAGAGAGTTAAAAATAATTTTACTGTTAAACGAATGGCAGAGCTGACAGAAAAACTTTATTTTAGTATTCATGATTAATAAGAAGAGATTAAATTGCCAAAGTATGCAATAGTTCACGAGTGGTTTGATAGTTATGCAGGCTCAGAAAGATGTGTAGAATCTTTTAATACTCTTTATCCTGAAGCTGATGTTTTTGCATTGGTGAACTTTCTCTCAGATGAAGAACTCTTTCAGATATTGAAGGGTAAAAAACCTCATACATCTTTTATTCAGAATCTTCCTTTTGCGAGGAAAATATTTAGGTCGATGCTCCCACTCTTTCCTTATGCAGTTGAACAGCACGATTTATCCGCTTATGACATAATTATATCAAGTTCGCATGCAGTTGCTAAAGGGGTTTTAACTAATTCAAATCAATTGCATATTTCTTATTGTCATACTCCGATGAGGTACGCTTGGGATTTGTATTATCAGTATATGCGAGAAGCTAAATTAGACAAGGGACTAAAGGCTTTTTTGGTAAAATATATTTTGCATAAAATAAGAATTTGGGATGTCGCAAGCTCAAACCGTGTCGATTACTTCATTGCGAATTCTAAATATGTTGCAAGAAGAATTAAGAAAATTTACAACAGAGATGCTGATGTAATTTATCCCCCGGTTGATGTTGAGCTATTTCCGCTCCATGAAAACAAAGATGATTACTATTTAACTGCCTCCAGATTAGTTAGTTACAAGAAGATAGATGTCATTGTAAAAGCATTCTCAGAGTTAAAAAATAAAAAGTTAGTAATAATAGGTGATGGTCCTGAATTAAGTAGTCTTAAAAAGATCGCAACTCCAAATATTGAATTTCTAGGCTATCAATCGGGAAAGAGTTTAGTAGCATATATGCAACGAGCAAAAGCTTTTGTGTTTGCTGCAGATGAAGATTTCGGAATAACAGTTGTTGAAGCACTTTCATGCGGAACTCCGGTAATAGCGCTAAATTATGGAGGAACTGCCGAAACGATTATTCATAAACAAAATGGTATTCATTACAATCATCAAAATGAAATCTCATTGAGAACAGCGATTCATGATTTCGAGCAAAGTATTGATAAATTTAATCCGAATGCTATTTCACTCTCTGCGCAAAAATATTCCCGTACTCGTTTTGAAAAGGAAATAAGCGAGTATGTTGAGTTAAAGTTTAGTTCTTTCAATAACGGAAGAGCTTAGTCTTGATTGTCAATAAGAAATCGATTCACAACTTTAGGATTTTAACAGATTTAATAATCCTCAACTTATCATTTCTGATAGCTGCAACTCTTGCGCAATCATATGAAATATTACTTTTGAGGAATTATATGTTCATTCTATTGTTGATGCTGAACATTCTTTGGTTTTTCACATCGGCAATATTTAGATTCTATGATGAAACCGGACTACGAGATATTTCCTATCAGCTAATTAATCTTACCAAGAATTCTTTAGTGCAGATTATTGCAGCAATCATTTTTATTTTTTCGGCAAAAGAAGATTTGTTTACCAGAAATTTCATAGTTATTTACATTTCGCTTTTATTGAGCGCAGTCGGTTTGCGGACTATTCTTTTTCGAAAAATTCTTTCTTCGTTGCGTGCAAAAGGAAAAAATCTTAGAAACACTATTATAATAGGAGCGGGAGAAGTTGGTCGAAGTTTTTCTGAAATGATAAGAGTAAATCCTGATTTCGGATTAAATTTTATCGGGTTTGTTGATGACTACAAAGAGGACGATAGCACATTAGTAATAGGTAATACAAATCAATTGGGAGACAAAATAAAAAGTCATAATGTTGAAGAAGTTATCATTGCTTTACCTGCTGATGCTTCTAACAAATTGAATGAAATAATAAAAGTCTGCAACACAAATGCAGTGCGAACCCATATAATTCCGGATTATTTTCGATTTGTATCTAAAAAATTCCAACTTAGTATGGTGGGTAATTTCCCGATTATAAGTGTTAGACAAGAACCGTTAGCTGAATTGCAGTGGCGGTTTGTTAAACGAACTTTCGACCTCGTATTCTCATTACTATTCTTAATTACAATTAGCAGTTGGTTGTTTCCAATTTTAGTTATAATGATAAAATTATCTTCAAAGGGTCCTGCTTTTTTTATACAAGATAGAATTGGAAAAGGGAATAAAATATTTAAATGTTTTAAGTTCCGAACTATGAGGTTGAACTCGGATGACAATAAGTTTGTACCGACTACGAGAGAAGATTCTCGAATTACCGGAATCGGAAAGTTTTTGCGAAAATCAAACATCGATGAGTTACCACAAATATTTAATATTCTATTGGGAGATATGTCATTTGTTGGTCCTCGTCCACATCCTATTGCTTTTAACAATGCTTATTCTGAGCTCTATGATGAAATAAAATTGAGGCATATAGTGAGACCAGGCTTAACGGGATGGGCTCAAGTTCATGGTTTGCGTGGAGATGTTCTTGATGAAGAAGAGCAAAGGAGACGAACAATTAAAAGAATTGAGCATGACATTTGGTATATCGAAAACTGGTCTTTCAGTCTTGACTTACAAATTATTTTCTTAACAGCATGGCAAATGATTAAAGCTGATACAAAAGGCTTTTAGTCCTATCACTTAATCCTTTTAACTTTATAACCTTTATTCAGCTTAGAATCGAAAGAGAGATTGTCTTGATTTACTTTTACAATCAACGGCTCGTCGATTTGGTCGAAAGTTATTTGTACTTCGAAATCAGAAAAAATATTTTTATCAGAATTTCCATTATCACTAAAAAGAGATATTATTTTACCTTCCTCGCTAATTTTATCTGCATACTTCATGCTTACAAATTCTATTGAGGAAGGAAACATCGGATCGTCTGCATTATTGTTATTATAAACCGCTAACTTTGATATAACAGAACTTCTTGACGAATATGTGATTGTTCCGATATAAAAAGGTTCTTCTTCATAAACTTCCTTCAATTCAGTGAATGAATTTTTAAAACCGATTAATCTCTCAACGGAAGGAGAGGTATTAAAAACTTTGAAAGAGAGAACAGGTTCGGTGAACTCTAATATTTTAGTTCCGTTTAACAAATTATAAAGCGTTGAATTAGAAATAGTACCACAACATCCAACCCAAGTTGTTTTATAGAATTCATCGAAGATTTCCCCCTTGTCTGAATTAGTGGTTAGCTCCCAAAGGGACTTAACTTTTTCTCCTTTTTGAATAAGAAACGCTTTCGATTTCAGCTCAGGGTCAACGCCTTCAAAGTTTCCAATTCTCCATTTTGAGTTTTGAGATACTACTACAAACGCAGGAGTCTTAAATCCGTAGCTCCAAATAAACGAATGTAGATAAGAGTGATTGTAAAAAGTTGCTTCATATAATTCTGATTCATCAACTTCAGCGATTATTGCTTTAGAATAATTTTGATCAAACCAGATTTGATTGCTTAACTCAACTTGTGCAATTAAATTTTGAGTGCTTGTCGAAAATAAAATTACAATAAAAATGGACAAATAATGTTTGTTCATAATATACTCTCTAATCCGATTAAAGCTTCATTTTCTGTTTCATGAATTTCAAGAATATCTGTAGACTCATCAGCAATAAGAATAAACCAAACAGAACGAACAAACCTCCCAGAATTAATGCAATCCAACCTTTAAATCCTTCCGGCAATACATTTTCAATATTTGATAATTGTGATATTAATGTTTCATCTTCTGATATAATTAGAGTTGCATACATTAATAAAGCCCCGAGCGGAACCATTACAATTCCAATTCCGAAGAACAAAAAGAAATTATCCTTATCAAACTTTATTGGGATATTCTTCGTTTTTTTTGATTTGGTACTAACAGATTTCATATTTCAGCTAACTATTTAGAGTGAGTTAAAAACCATTCATATAACTTTTCATTATTGTAAGTTTCTGTCCAAGAATCATGTCCGGCTTCGGGATATATTGTTAATTGAACATCAGAGTTTAAAGTTTTAAGTTTTTCAATTAATCTTTCCGATTCAGCTACAGGTACTACAAAATCCTTTGCACCGTGAAATGCCCAAACAGGCATCTTTCCAATTTTTGAAATTGTTAATGGATTTCCACCACCACATACAGGCGCAATTGCCGCAAATCGATTCGGACTACTTTCTGCCCAAGCCCAAGTTCCGTAACCACCCATTGATAAACCGGTTAGATAAATTCTTCTTTTATCAATATTTAATGTTTCAATTAAATTATCTAATAGGAGATTAAGCTCTTTAATATCCCACCATCTGTTTTCGGGACATTGAGGTGATATAACAATAAACGGAAATTCTTTCCCTTCTGCAATTAATTTAGGAGGTCCGTGTGCCTTAACTTTTTTAAGTTCAGTACCTCGCTCGCCGGAACCATGAAGAAATATAAGTAGTGGAAAAGCCTCTCCCTCATGCGAATAGTTTTCCGGAAGGTATTGTAAGTAAGGAACTTCAACAGAACAAATAATCTCTTTATTTAAAACTTTTTCTAGATTACAGTCGTTATTATTTTGAGCCATACCATTGCTTATAAAAATTAGAGTAAGAAAAAGAAACCGCAACAAATTATTTTTAATCATGCTCAAATCCCTTCAATTGTAGTAGAAACCAATATTAATTAGCTTTTAAAATAACGAATGTTAAATCGTCATGTGGCGAAGCATCTCTCTTAAATAAATTGATCTCTCTAAGTAATGCGATTTCAATTTCCTTAGCAGATTTTTGTGCATTTCTTTCAATAAGATTTAGAAGTCGTTCTTCACCAAACTGTTGTTTATAGTTATTCATTGTTTCAGTAACACCATCGGTAAAAATTAGGAGTATGTCACCTGTATTCATCTCTAAGTTGTCTGATTTAAGTGAATCGTTAAAAATGGTCTTATCTGTTAAGCCCAGACCGATTCCCTGTGGTGTAAGTTTAGTACATTTTTTTTCGAGAGTTGAATAAAAGATGAAAGGCATATGTCCTGCTCTGCAAATAGTTAATTCATTACTGTTTGAGAGTGAAACAACTCCGGAAGTAAAGAAAAACTCTCTTTTAAGTATTCTGTACAGATTTTTATTCAACTGAACTAAAATCTGTTTTAACTCCGAATTAAAATTTATTAAGTGATGAAGAATAGCTTGAACCTGAACCATATAGATTGCTGCAGCCATTCCTTTACCTGAAATATCTCCGACAATCACCAAATAGTGATTGTTATCATTATTCATTGAAATAAAATCATAATAATCTCCACCAACTTCTTTAGCAGTTTCGCTATAGCAGGCTATATCATATTTAATAAGTTTAGGTGGGGATTTTGGCATCAGATTGGACTGAATTTTTCGCGCAATGTTAAGTTCGTCTCTAGCAGAAAGCTTATCTGCAAGTTCAAAAGCAAGCAATCCATTAATTAGAACAAAGGCAAGTGTACTCCAACCCCACATTCCATATAAATAACCATAGAAGAAAAAAAATAAAGACATTGAATAAATAATTCTGCGTACCGGACTTAACTTCATTAAGAAGGCAACAAACAGATTTTTAAGAAATGTAAGTGTCCCGGAAACCTTGTTCTTTGATAAATCGAGAGGTGTAAGCTCGGCAGAATAGAAAGCATAAATTTCCGGAGCTTCACGCTTTATGAGTCTTTCGAATTCCGAATAAGAAAGATCATTCGAATACAAATGATAAATGCTCTTAAATAATTTGAACTCTGCCAACTAATCCTTCAGATTATTTTTTTATTATCAAATATAAAAATTCATTCAATAAATATTACGTATAATGTTTAAAATATCTAATCAAATATTTATAAGGACTAATTTACTGATAGGGAGATGTATCGCCTGATGAAATTATTTCAGCATCTTTAATTCAAATACTCTATTTTTTATACTTAAATTTTTATTTAAAGGCGTCAAACATGAACAAGCTGATTCTCTTACTCTTTCTTCTATTAACTACCATCGGGTATTCACAATCCTATAAACAAATCAAAATATCATTTCAGGAAAGAAGTCAATTATCTGACTTAATAAAATTTGGTTTCGATTTAGAACATGTTGAATGGACAAAAGATAACGAACTCATCCTTTTTGTAAACGAAGAAGAATTTTCACAGTTATCGTTACTTAATTACAAAGTTGAAATTCTAATCGATGATTGGAAAGAATATTTTGAAAAACTTCCCAAACTTACGGATTTTGAAAAAGCTGAAGCTTTAAACCATAGCAAGGAAAATTTCGGTGTGACAGGCTTTGGTTACGGTTCTTTGGCGGGATACTATACTGTTGCAGAAGTAACTGCAAAACTTGATAGTATGAGAATGCTTTATCCAAACTTGATAACTACAAAACAATCAATCGGGAATACTGTTGAAGGACGACCGATGTATATGGTAAAAATATCGGATAATCCTGATATAGATGAAAATGAACCTGAAGTTTTATACTCAGCAATGATTCATGCTCGAGAACCTCAAGCTATGATGCAAATGATATACTTCATGTACTATCTTCTCGAAAACTATGGGACAAATCCTGAGGTAACTTACCTTGTAAATAATAGAGAGATGTATTTTATACCGATATTAAATCCGGATGGATACTATTACAATCAAATAAATTCACCTTCAGGGGGTGGAATGTGGAGGAAAAACAGAAAAAATAACATCGGTAGTTATGGTATTGATTTAAACAGAAATTTTGGACCCGAAAACTATTGGAACGCACCTAATGGTGGTTCAAGTACTACTCCTTCTTCCGATACTTATAGAGGACCCTCACCATTTTCCGAACCTGAAACTCAAAATTATCGTAACTTCATTATCTCCCGAAATTTTAAAAATGCTCTTAATTATCATACTTACAGTAACCTACTGATTTATCCTTATGGTGCGTTAGGTATGGAAACACCCGATTCAGCAATCTTTCGTGAATTTGCCGGTGATATGGTTGCATATAATGGTTACTTACCGGGAACCGATGTTCAAACCGTTGGCTATTCTACACGCGGTAATAGTGATGACTATATGTATGACGGAAATATTCCCCAACAAGGAAAAATATTTGCAATGACTCCGGAGGTTGGCTCTTCAAGTGATGGATTTTGGCCTGCACAAAGTAGAATATTCCCGCTTGCACAAGAAAATGTTCTTCCGAATCTGTATTACGCCTATGTTGCCGGTGAATATGTTAAATTAAATAATGTAGCTTATGATAGACAATATTTTAATCCCGGTGATCAAAATATTCAAATGAATATTTCGAGTATTAAGAATAAAGGATTAGGTGATGCTGCCAATCTAACGGTCGAGCTAATTTCGCTTGACCAATTTATATCTATTAATAGTGGAACGGTTAATATTCCTTCTTTACCCGCACGCACAACAATTCCGGTAACCACTCCTTTTATATTTTCAATTTCACCAATGGCTCCGATTGATTACCTTGCAAAACTGTTAGTAAGAACTTCAACTAACGGAACTGTAATGTCCAGCGATACTTTGCGTATTGTATTGGGTACGCCAAATTTTGCTTTTGTTGATACTACAAACAATCCAACAAATTTGTGGACTATTTCTGCCTCACCGACTACACCGCAGTGGGGAGCAACAACTTCATCTTATTATTCAACCCCTAACTCTTATACAGATAGCCCAATAGGGAACTATGTCTCAAATGCAACAGTAAGTTTGACGACTACCAATCCAATAAGTTTAACCGGATTGAATAATCCACGTTTATCATTCTGGACTAAGTGGGATATCGAAACAAAGTGGGATTGCGGAGTAGTTTTAATTAGCACAAACAACGGTTCCACATGGAATCCGATATCCGGTCAATATACTAAGCCTGCATCTGGAAGTGGAAAACAAGTCCCAACAGGTATGCCGATGTACGATGGTTTAAGAGCGTCATGGGTTAAAGAAGAATTCGATTTAACTTCATTTGCCGGACAAGACATCAAGTTAAGATTTGAATTACGAACTGATGGTTCAATAAATAACGACGGGTGGTATATTGATGATATTGGCATTTATACATACGGAGTAGTTCCGGTTGAACTTTCATCTTTTACTGCAAGTGTTTTTGAGCAATCGATACGGTTAAAATGGTTAACTAATAGTGAAATTAATAATTCTAAGTTCAGCGTTGAAAGATCATCTAATAATATTGAATGGAATTTGTTGGGATATATTGAGGGAAGTGGAACAACAACAGAAGTAAATTCATATTCCTTTGTTGATATAAATCCAATTATGGGTAAATCCAGTTACAGATTGCGTCAAATTGATTTCGATGGTTCAGTAAAGACTGTTGGAATTGTTGAAGTTGATTTTAATGGAGGATTTGAATACTCACTCGAACAAAATTATCCCAATCCATTTAATCCATCAACAGTTATCAATTATCAATTGTCAAAATCGGGTTTTGTAAGTTTGAAGGTTTATGATTTACTCGGCAGAGAAATCAAAACCTTAGTTCATGAGATTAAGAATGCCGGCAAACATCAAGTTGAATTTAACTCGGCTGATTATCACAATCTTTCAAGCGGATTATATTTTTACGAATTACGAACCGGCGATTTTGTATCAACTAAAAAATTTATGTTGATGAAGTAATTGCAAAAAGACTGACCTAATTTTTATTAGGTCAGTCTTTTATATTATACTTTGCGGATCGATATCAAAAATTATTCTCACATCTCGAAATCTTGTTTTGCGGTTATAATTTGCATAAGATTCTAAAATTGCTTTTCTTAAAAGCGAACCTGCCGGGTCAATCTCACGAGAACTTTTAACTATTAATTGATATCGAAATTCACCTTTTAACCGCGCCAACACTGCAGTTGTAGGAGGAGATACTTTTAATCTTTTATCAAATATTTTAAGTTCATTATAAAAATCGATAATTGCTCCCCGCGCATGTTCCTCAATTTTGTGTTTAGTTTCAATCAAGCAAATTCTAACAAATGGTGGATATCCGTGAGTTTTTCTATCGATAATTTCTTTACTATAAAAACCGTTATAGTTATTCTCAAGAACCATTTTCAAGACGAAGTGCCTATGATTTTGTGTTTGAATTAATACTTCGCCACTGAGAGTACTTCTTCCGGCTCTTCCTGAAACTTGTGTTAATAACTGAAAAGTTCTTTCATCGGCACGAAAGTCTGGCATCCATAAGCTTGTCTCCGCTGAGATAACTCCAACCAAGCTTACTCTTGAAAAATCAAGACCTTTTGAAACTATTTGAGTTCCGACAAGTATATCAATCTCACCGTTTCTAAATTTATTAAGAATTTCGCCAAGGAATCCTTTTTTTGAAACTGAATCAGAATCAATTCTCGTAATGTTAGTGTTCGGGAAATAAAACGAAAGCTCGTCTTCAACTCGCTCTGTACCTGTACCAAAATATTTTAGATGATGTGAACCGCAGTGATTACATGTAGGTGGAATTTTTTTTGTAAAACCACAGTAGTGACATTTCAATATGTTTTGATTGATATGATAAACTAAAGAGACAGAACAATTATCGCATACCTCAATTTGACCACATTCAATACAATAGAGTTGGGTTGAAAACCCCCTTCTATTTTGAAGGATAATTATCCCTTCTTTTTTTAAAAGTCTATCATTTATTTTTTCCAATAAAGTCTTGGAAAAAATATTTTCCATTCTTTTTTGCTTTTTCTCATCAAGAATATTTACGAGAGTGATGAGAGGCAGTTTAGCATTATCAACGCGCTCCGGAAGTTGCAGCAAAGTATATTTATTCTGATTAGCATTCCACATACTTTCAACAGAGGGAGTAGCTGAACCCAGCAGAACCGGAATATTCAAAAACTTAGCGCGCATAATTGCACAATCTCTTCCGTTATATCTTGGGTTATCATCTTGCTTATAACTGTGATCATGCTCTTCATCAACAATTATTATCCCGATATTGTCCAGTGGAGCAAACAGTGCTGACCTGGCTCCGATAACAATTTTTGATTTTCTTTTTAAAACTTTTTGCCATGCATCAAATCTTTCTCCGGGTGACATTCTGCTGTGCATAACAGTAACTTCATCACGGAAAATGTTGTAGAGTCTGGCAGTCATTTGTGGAGTTAAAGATATTTCCGGAACAAGTAATAAAGCTGATTTGCCAACCGAGAGAGCAGTTTTAATTAACTCGATATATACTTGAGTTTTGCCGCTTCCGGTTACTCCATGCAATAAAAATACTTTAAAAGCCGGATTGATAACGGATTGATTAACAGTATCTACAACGCTAATCTGTTGGGGTGTAAGTTCGAAATTCTTAAATTCTTCTTGATATGAGATCGAATGTTTCCGCTCTATCACTTTATAATAAACAGAAAGAATTCCTTTCTTAACTAACGAATCAGCTGAAGATTTTGTAATGTTAAGCTCTTTTGAGAGTTCACTTAATGAGGCTTCTTTTTCCGGGATATTAAGCAAGCGAAGTAGCAATGCAACTTGCTTTGGTGACTTACTCTCAATGCTTGGAATAAAATCATAAACTTCATCAATCGGTTTAATTAATTTTGCAAAAAGTACTTTCTTCTCTTTAGCTTTTGGGGCTTCAGTATCTTCATGTTCAGTAATGACCCCTTTATTTATCAATGTTCTTAACTGTGAGTAGATGTTTTTTTTGTCGACTTCTTTCTGAAGAAACTTTAAGGAAGCAATTTCTTTATCCGAAAAAACTTTAAGCAATTTAGCTTTTAGGGAATTTTTATTTTTCTCATCTGAAAGCAATTGAGTGGCATACTCTCTATCAGAAGAATATTTCTTTTTACTTTGAACATCGCTTCCTTGCGGAACAGTTAAACGTAATACTTCTCCAATTGTTGATAAATAATAATCAGCCATCCAATTATAGAATTCAAAATCAGTTTGATTAAAAACCGGCTGATCATCTAATAGATCAATTATCGGTTTTATTTTTTCTTTCACATCGGTTTCGGAAGAATGGCTAATGATAAAACCGGTTGTAACCCTTTTACCAAATTGAGCTACAGCTCTTATCCCTGCCTGAATGTATTCTTCTAATTCGGTTGGGACAGAGTAAGTAAAGGATTTCTTGAAGGGAACAGGGAATACTATTTGAACATACATTGTATTATATATATTTATAAACTTCTTTTAAGATTTTTTCTGTTGCGCCAATATTTGACAACACAAAATTGCCGGCAGCTTCTCCTTTACTTTTACAAAGCTCATCGTTTGTGAGTAGTTGCTTAATGTTTCTGTACGCTTCTTTTTTATTTTTGATAATTATTCCCCCTCCAGTTTCAGCTAATTTTTTTGCTTCTTGGGAGTTGTGAATTTTGGGACCAAACATTACCGACTCCATAAACAGCCGCTTCGAGAATTATGTATGTTGCTTTTAAAACTTCCGCCTACAAATGTAAGGTCGGCATAACAATAGAGTGTTAAGAGAATCCCTATTGAATCAACAAGTATGACTCTTTCGTTATTATAACTATTTAAATAAGAAAAGCGGATTGCTTTTTCTTTTCCGTTAAAATCATTTTCAAGTTTTTCAAGATGATGAATGGTTGGTTCATGCGGAGCGATAATAACAAGAAAATCATTATGATATTTGAGAGCTTTTATCAGAGCGGGAATCAAAACATCTTCATCTTCAAACCATGTGCTGCCGGCAACAAGTATTTTCCTTCCGGCAAGGATATCATCTCTTATCAAATTTTTCTGTTTTGCAATCAGACTCCGTTGATAAACACGATCAAACCTTGTATCTCCAACAGCATCAACTTGAAACGGTGTTATATTAAATGTTTTAAAATTTAGTGCATCACTTTCAGAAACGGTTAATATCTTTGATAGTTTTTTATAAATACCATTATGAAAACTCTTTGCGAAGACATTTTTTCTTGGTGAATTATCGCGCATGGTTGCATCAACTAAAATTGTCGGAATTCCTTTTTGATGAAGTTGATATACGTGATTAGGCCAGATATCATATCTCATAAAAACTGCCAATGTCGGTTTACAAATTTCGACAAAGCGTTTAGCATTGAAAGGGGTGTCTAAAGGAATATAAGTTACAATATCTGCATAGGGATATTTTTTTGAGTTTTCAAAACCTGAAGGAGAAAAGAAAGTTACAAGAATATTGATATTACTAAGCTCTTTTAATTTTTCAATAATTGGTTTTGCCTGTTCAAATTCACCCAATGAAGAAGAATGAAACCAAATCAATTTTTTTGATGAATCAATATCTGAAATACTTAAAATTAACTTTTCAAAAAGGCGCTTCCGACCGATAATGCCGGCTTTTATTTTTTTGTTGAATAATTGCCCGACATTCAGAAACACATAGAACAATGGAATTACAATCAAATTATATAGATGAAGCCAGATATTTTCTATCATAAATTAAATTAACTCTTGAAGTTTATCATATACTTGTGAAGGTGTAATTTCTTTCATGCATTTGAAATGTTTTTTAGGACAACTTTTTCGTCCAATATGTGAACATGGTCGGCAAGATAAAGAAAAATTTTCTAAAACAGAATGAGTCGATTTATACGGATAAAAACCAAATTCCCTAACTGTAGAGCCGAATATTGCTAACACATTAGTTTTAACGGCAGTTGCAGTATGCATCAATCCGGAGTCATTGCAAATAATTGCAATGCAATTTTTCATATCAGAAGCTAATTGAAGAATATTATTATCGGTAGTCAAATTAATGCTTCCTTTAATATTCCTTTCTAAATGTTTGCAAATATTTTTGTCGTCACTGCCGCCAAAGATTGCAACTTTAACTCCCTTTTTAATCAGCATATTACCGAGCTCTACAAAATTGTCAATAGGCCACATTTTAGTAAAATGTTTTGAACCGGGACACAATCCAATAACAACTTCATTTTCAGCTATTCTCGGTTTAACTGATGAGGGGATAAATATTTCAGGTCCCTCGTTATCTAATTTTATTTCCGGAAATGTGGCGGCGTATCTTTCAGTTATATGAGGGAAGTTTTTAAGCAGATTGATTTTAAAATGAACTAAAAGAAGTTTTTTCAAACTATGCTTTTCAAATCTATAGGTGTTCTTTGAAACATTTCGAAGAAGTTCTCTGGAACGAAAATTATTTTGTAAATCAATTACATAATCATACTCTTCGTGAATAAGAGATTCATTCAGAATTTTTATAACTTCGGAATTTTTACTGTATTCCCAAACGCTGTTTATGTAGGGGTTGGTCTTTAATACATCCTTATATGCATCTAAGACAACAGTATGGATAATTATATCTTTGTCGCTTTTTTTTAGAGACCGATAAATGGGTGTTGTTAGAATAACATCACCCAATGAGCTTAATCTGACTACTAATATTTTTTGAAATGTATCTTTAATCAAAATCTTTACAAAATATTTTGGCAAAATTACCTAAAAGGGGAGATGTTACCAAGTGAAAGTATTGAACTTTAATTTCTGTTGACTATTTTTGTAGTAAAATAATATTAAGAGAAAGATATGACAACTTTAGCTTCGCCATCAACTTTAGAATTTTCGGCAGATTCAATTGAAAAACAAGTTTATAACATTGTAGAAAAATTTTCTGAGTTTATTCCTGTAATTAATGATAGAAATCGTTTGGGATACGCTCTTTTCAAATTTGTTAAAGGAGAGGGAGATGCTCCTTACATAACAGTTAGAAATGCAAAGCTATCGTTGAAGGGAATTTCGGAAAAAAAATTAGCTGAATTAATTGAAACAGAATTAACTTCAATAAAGAAATAATAAAAAGGGAGTTGTTAAAAACTCCCTTTTATATAAAAGCTATTCTTCTTCATTTCTTAAAAATTCTTCTAACATAAGTACATCCTCGGGACTACCGGCAAAAATCGGTACTCTTTGATGAAGTTCATCAGGTTTAATTTCAAGAAGCCGTTTTTTCCCATCCGAAGCTTTACCACCGGCAGCTTCGATAATCATCGCCACGGGATTACATTCGTACATAAGTCTAAGTTTACCGTTTGGATTTCTTGAATCAGCCGGATACATAAATATTCCGCCGTAAAGCAGTGTTCGATGAATATCGGCAACCATAGATCCAATATATCTTGTTGAGTATGGACGATTTGTGGCTGCATCTTCTTCTTGAAGATACTTAATGTATTTTTTCAACCCGGGATGCCAATATTTATAATTTCCTTCATTAATGCTGTATATCTTCCCTTTAGAAGGAATTTTGATGTTCTCATGAGATAATAAAAACTCACCAATCGAAGGTTCAAGGGTAAAACAGTGGGCACCGCTTCCTGCTGTATAAGTTAACACTGTTGATGAACCATAAACAATATATCCTGCTGCAACTTGATGCATTCCGGCTTGTAAACAATCATCAAGAGTTCCCGGTGTATTATCGGGAGTGATTCTTTTATAGATTGAAAAAATTGTTCCGATGCTAACATTTGCATCAATATTTGAAGAGCCATCAAGAGGATCGAACAATAGAACATATTTTCCAAGTCTGTGATGATGTGGAATATGAATAATATTTTCTTCTTCCTCTGAAGCCATAACACAAAGGTGTCCGCCATGATCCATAGCTCTAAACAACATATCATGTGCATAAATATCAAGTTTTTTTACACTTTCTCCGTGAACATTATGATCACCGGTAAATCCAAGAATATCAACTAATCCGGCTTTATTCACTTCAAGTGAAATTACTTTAGCAGCTATTGATAGGTCAGAGAGAAGTCGTGACAACTCACCTGTTGCTTCGGGATGTTTTCGTTCTTCTTCAATAATGTGACGTTCGAGAGTCATAAAGCGAAGTTTCGCCATAAAGAACCTCCTAAACCTTTTACAATTGTAAAATAATTAATTGTGATATAGAAATGTTTACTCCAAATATAGTGAAAGTATAGATAGATAATATCATGCGCTCAATAATGAGTTTCATACCAAAAAATTATTTAACCGCTTAAACATTTTTTTTGGAGAAATTGAGTTAACATTGATTATTTTCTCGCTCAACAAAATTTCTACTTTCACAACTCGGAGAGTCTTATGAAAATAAAATATCTATCGCTTTTACTTTTGTTTTGTTTGTTAAGCCTTAACCTTTTTTCACAGGAAGAAAACAAAGAAAATAAAGACCCATTGAATTCATCAACATTTAAAGGATTAAAGTGGCGCGGTATTGGACCGGCATTAACATCCGGGAGAATTTCTGATTTTGCCTTTAACCCAAATAACTTTAGCGAGTATTATGTTGGTGTTGCAAGCGGTCACGTATGGAAAACCACAAATGCCGGGACAACATACGAACCAATATTTGATAATCACGGAACATATTCAATAGGTTGCTTGGCTATTGATCCAAATAATCCTTTTGTAATATGGATTGGAACAGGAGAAAATAATCATCAGCGAGCTCTTGGGTATGGAAATGGTGTTTACAAATCGATTGATGGCGGAAAATCATGGAAAAATATGGGACTTAAAGAGTCTCGTCAAATTGGTAAGATTGTTGTTGATCCCCGCAATTCAAATAATGTTTTTGTTGCTGCTGAAGGTTCTGTTTGGGGACCGGGTGGAGAACGAGGTTTATATAAATCAATCGATGGTGGTAAAACTTGGAAGAAAGTTTTAGAGATTAGTGAGAATACGGGTGTAAATAATTTGATATATGACCCTCGAAATCCCGATGTAATGTACGCAACTTCCGAACAGAGAAGAAGACACGTATTTACAAAAATTAGTGGTGGACCAGAATCTGCAGTTTATAAAAGTGAAGATGCAGGTGAAACATGGGAAAAAATTATGAATGGACTTCCGAAGGTTGATATTGGGGGAATGGGAATTGATATTTCTCCAGCTAATCCCGATATAATTTATATAATTATGGAAGCTGCTGAAAAAGCCGGCGGTTTTTTTAGAAGCACTAATCGTGGAGCTTCTTGGGAAAAGATGAACACTTATACTTCATCGGGGCAATATTTTAATGAAATAGTTTGTGACCCGAAAAATCCCGATAAAATCTATTCACTTGAAGTTGTTTCTAAACTTACTACCGATGCAGGTAAAACATGGAGCAATCTTGGAATAAACGATAGACATGTTGATGACCATGCATTGTGGATAAATCCAAATAACACTGATCATCTAATTATGGGGGGAGATGGTGGAATTTATGAGTCGTACGATATGGGGAAAAATTGGAACTACAAAACTAATCTTCCGGTAACTCAATTTTATAGAGTCTTTGCCGATAACTCTACCCCTTTCTATTATATTTATGGTGGTACACAGGATAATTCAAGTATGGGCGGACCTTCTCGAACAATCAGCAGTGATGGGATTGTTAGTTCTGATTGGTTCATTACTAACGGTGGCGATGGATTTTGGTCTTCTGTTGACCCCGAAAATCCTAATATAGTTTACGCTGAATCTCAATACGGAGGAATGGTTAGATACGACCGCCAAAGTGGAGAAGCAATTGATATTCGTCCTGAACCTCGAAAAGGAGAAAACACTTATAAGTGGAATTGGGATACACCATTATTCATAAGCCCGCATAAAAACACTCGATTGTATTGTGCCGCGAATAAAGTTTTTAGAAGTGATGACAGAGGTGATAGTTGGGATGTAATTAGTGAGGATTTAACAACTCAAATCGACAGAAACAGTTTTCCTGTAATGGGAAAATACTGGAGCATTGATGCAGTCGCTAAAGATAAATCAACATCATTATTCGGAACAATCGTCTCACTTGCGGAATCACCTTTAAAAGAAAATTTGTTGTACGCGGGTACAGATGATGGATTAATTCAAGTATCGGAAGATGCTAAGAGTTGGAGAAAATCTTCTTCATTCCCCGGATTGCCTGAGTACACTTACGTTAGCGATATTCTCCCCTCCAAATTTGATGAAAACGTTGTCTACGCTACGTTTAATAACCATAAGAGAGATGACTTTAAACCTTATGTTTATAGAAGCAATGACAAAGGGAAAACATGGAAATCTATTTCATCGGATTTACCTGCTAACGGTTCGGTTTGGACAATTGAACAAGATTTCGAAAATGCTGAACTCCTTTTTGTTGGGACAGAGTTTTCATTTTTCTTTTCTATTGATGGAGGAGGTAAGTGGATTCAACTAAACAACGGGCTTCCCGATATCCCTGTTAGAGATATTTCAATTCAAAAAAGAGAAAGCGATATTGTTGTTGCAACATTTGGGCGTGGATTTTATGTAATTGATGATTACTCGGCATTGAGAAATGTATCAAAAGAAACTCTGAATAAAGAAGCTGTTCTATTTCCTGTAAGAGATGCTTTAATGTATATTCAAGCAGCCTCACTCTATGCACAAGGAGCAAATTATTATCGTGCCCCTAATCCTGAATTTGGAGCGACTTTTACTTATTATATTAAGGACATACCCAAGACATTAAAGCAAATCAGACAAGAAAAAGAAAAACAACTATTTAAAGAGAGTAAACCTATTCCTCAACCAAAACAGGAAGAATTACTTGCTGAGCAGCGAGAAGTTGTCCCTTATCTTGTATTTACTATTTATGATGAGAGCGATAATGTTATTAGAAAAATTAACACTAATGCTTCAAAAGGGATAAGTAGAGTGAATTGGGATTTACGATATCCTAATATTAACACTATAAAAGTAGAAAAATTTGAGCCAACAGCAAAACAATCCGGAAGTACTCCGGTAATGCCCGGTAAGTACGCGGTAAAACTTGAACTTGTTACTCGCGAAGGGGTTAAACAATTGGGCGAAAAAGTAAATTTTAATACTTCCGCTTTAAGAAACACAACTCTTCCCGCAACTGATAGAAATGAGCTAGTTGCCTTCCAGAGAAAAGCAAATGAGTTGGGACGTTCAATTCGCGGAACTCACCAATATCTTACCGAAATGATTAAACAAACAAATGCGATTAAGCAAGCACTTGTTGTAACCCCTGCTGAAACTCATCAATTATCAAATAAAGCCGATAATTTATTGGTTGAGTTAGATAATATTTTATTAAGTTTTGAACGAAGAAGCGATAGCCCGAGTGCTGAAGAAAATCCACCTTCATCGGTTACGTTTAGTGAGCGATTAGGAACATTAACTTATACTCATTGGAGGTCTACATCAAAAATCACTAAAAATGAAATAGTCGCATATGATGTTCTAGCTGAAGAATTTCCTCCGGTTTACGAAAGGATAAAACAACTATACTCAACAGAATATAAATTGTTAGTAGATGAATTAGATAAACTCGGTGGCCCTGTACTTACAACACAACTCCCTGAATTAAAGATTAAATAATCAAATCAAAATACTAAAAAGAAAGGCTGCTTAAAATGCAGCCTTTTTTAATCCCTAAACTATCCCATTAAACATTCGATAATGGGATAATTAATGAATTAAGAATGAGGTAATTTTGTCAAATTCAGAAGATATACGATATGAGGGTGAGAATTCTTTTAATGAAATTAGAGATTATTACGAAAATTTAATTTCATCGCTTACATCAGACTATGAGAAGAAATTGAGGAAAAAAGATGAAGATGACCGGCAGTTAAAAAAACTTTCTGAAGCCGTTAAGCAAAGCGGTAGTTCAATTGTTATAACAGATGTTCGCGGCAAAATTGAATATGTAAATCCTTTCTTCGAAGAAATAACGGGTTATAAATTCGATGAAGTAATCGGGCGAAATCCAAGGATTCTTAAATCAGGACATCAAGATGAAACTTTTTATAAGAATATGTGGGAAACTTTATCAGAGGGGAAGGTTTGGAAGAGCGAGTTTCATAATCGAAAAAAAGATGGAACGTATTATTGGGAATATTCGACTATTGCACCATTGATTGATGATAGCGGCAATATCACAAACTATATCGCAGTTAAGGAAGATATAACTTTAAGAAAAGAGACAGAGATTGCAAATGAAAAGTTACTTAAGGAATTAGAGCTATCACGAAATTCGTTAATTGAAAGTCTTGAAAAACAGAACGCTCTGCTCAATGAACTTGCAGAATCTGAAGAACAATTACTTAAAGCTAATGCAGAGTTACTGAATTCTCAAGAAACACTTCAAGAAAATATACAATTCCAAAATTTGCTGATTAATGATTTAGCAGAGTCCAAAGAAACTTTGAAGAACCTGAATGCTGAAAAAGACAAATTTTTCTCAATAATTGCACATGACCTAAAAGGTTCATTAGGAAGCTTTATGTTGGCAACGTCAATGCTGGAAAGCGAGTATGATGCTTTTGATAGAGAATCGATTTTCCAAATGGTTCAATCAATGAAAAACTCATCACGAAACCTCTATAAACTTTTGGAGAATTTACTTGATTGGGCAAGGTTACAAAGAGGAGCTATAGTTTTTAATTTACAAGTAGTTAATCTGAAAGATGTCTTTGAAGAAAACATAGATATGGTTTCCTCCAGAGCCGCACAAAAAGGAATATTGTTGCAGTTTAATTGTGATGACACTATCGTTTGTAAAATCGATAGAAACATGATTAACACTGTCATAAGGAATCTATTGAGTAATGCTTTAAAATTTACTAAGAGAGACGGAATTGTCAAATTAACCGCAGAGAAAAAGGAATCGGAAGTTATCGTCACAATATCTGATAATGGAATTGGTATGCCATCTTCGATTAAAGAAAAACTTTTTAAAATTGATGAAAATGTTGGTTCGATTGGAACGGATAATGAACCCAGCACAGGGTTAGGCTTAATACTCTGTAATGAATTTATTCGAAAACATAAAAGTACAATTCATGTTGAGAGTGAAGAGGGAAAGGGGAGTAAATTTAGTTTTAGTTTAAGTTTGGTTTGATAAATTCTTGTTTGTTGTTTCGTCAAATATTATTTTAGGGTATAAAATAAATTAGTTTTATGCCTAACAAATCAGAACTTAAAGAAGCCGAACATTTTGCAGAATTAATCTGTGATTTAACAAGAACATGTAATATTAGCGAAGAATATTTCGCTACAAGTTTCAATATAACCCCTGCAGAATTCAGATTATTAAAAATCTTCTTTTTCACCGAAACAATTTCAATAAAAGAACTTTGTGCTAAGTTGAATTTAACTCCGGGGCGAATTACTCAAATAATAACAAAACTAGAAACTAAAAAGTTTGTAACACGAACAATAGACAAAGCTGATAAAAGAAATATCTTTGTTAGTCTTACACCAAAGAGCAAGCCGTTTGTTTCAAATTTATACCAAAGTCACATCAATATTAATTTGAATTTGCTTAAACAACTCGATCTTGATAAAAGAGAAGCAATTGCTCATCTTCTTGAAATTCTAATTGAAGATTTAAAGAAAAGAATTTCGCGTTAATGTTTTAGTCCCTAAAATAATTTGTCAATAATAAATACATCGAAATGAAAAAAATAGCTACAGTACTTGTCTTAATCGGATTTGTAATCACTTTGGCAATTGTATTTCTTAAGCCAACAGAAATTATACAATCCAATGTAAATTTGTTGAAACAAAAGTATAATAAAGAGAAGCAAAAATCTGTTGATCATGCAAAACTTCCACCACTTCAAAAAAACTTTTCTAACCCGCAAGAGGTAACTGCAACTTGTATTGCATGCCATACGGAACGACATAAAGAAGTTATGGCGTCAAATCACTGGAATTGGGAGAGAGAAGAATATATCGAAGGAAGAGGTATAGTGTACATCGGTAAGAAAAATGCAATTAATAATTTTTGTATAGGTGTTGAGGGGAATGAACAAAGTTGTGCGAAATGCCATGTCGGATTTGGTATGACTGACCAGCTAAAAGCATACACGAATGAAAATAATATCGATTGTCTTGTGTGTCATGACCAAACCGAAACATATGTAAAGGCTTCTGAAAAAGGTGGAGCCCCTGATCCAAATATTAATCTTACCAAAATTGCGCAAAATGTTGGAACTCCTACACGTTCAAATTGTGGCGTTTGTCATTTCTTCGGTGGTGGTGGGAACAATGTAAAGCATGGTGACCTTGAAAAATCAATGTTTGAACCAACAAAAGAAATTGATGTTCACATGGCTGTGGACGGAATAAACATGTCATGTGTAGCTTGTCATACAAGTGAAAACCATATGATGTTGGGTAGAGTTTATTCTCTTTCGTCAATGAACAGAAATCGTTCAACTTGTGAACAATGCCACGGTGAACAACCGCATGAATCCGGAATATTAAATGAACACACAATAAAAGTAGCTTGTCAAACTTGTCATATTCCGATTTATGCAAAAGTGAATGCAACAAAAACAGATTGGAATTGGTCAACCGCCGGTGATTTACGTGATGGTCAACCATATCATATTGAAGATGAAGATGGGAATCACACATATCTTTCAATTAAAGGCTCATTTACATGGGGTAAGAATTTGCAACCGGAATATATCTGGTTCAACGGTACCGCAGATCATTATATGCTTGGCGATATTGTCGAGGATACAACCAAACCACTTAAGGTAAACAATCTAAAGGGAAGTTATGATGATAATGAATCGAAAATAACTCCTGTTAAAATTCATAGAGCAAGGCAACCGTTTGATCCTGTAAACAAAATGCTTATACAACCAAAATTATTTTCTGATAAGTATGGTGAAGGAGCTTTGTGGAAAGATTTTGATTGGAAGCGTGCTTCAGAAATAGGAATGAAAGATGTTAATCTTCCTTTTAGTGGAGAAATTAGTTTTATAAATACAGAAATGACATGGCCAATTAATCATATGGTCTCTACAAAAGATAAATCGGTTGACTGTATTGAGTGCCATACCCGTAAAGAGAGCCGTTTAGCCGGTCTAAATGATTTTTATATGCCGGGAAGAGATTATTCGGAATTTATTGAAACATTCGGTAAAGCAATCATATTTTTAACACTGATTGGGGTTCTAAGTCATTTGACGGTTCGTATTTATTCTTCAAAGAAATTAAAGAAAGGAGCGAAATAGTGAAAAAGCAAGTTTATATCTATCGCTCATTTGAAAGATTTTGGCATTGGACTCAATCAATTTTAATTTTCTTTTTAGTTGCAACGGGATTTGAGATTCATGGTTCTTTCCGATTTTTTGGTTACGAAAATGCTGTTAATTATCACAATATTGCTGCTTATACATTTATCGTACTAATTATCTTTGCAATCTTTTGGCATTTCTCAACCGGAGAATGGAAGCAGTATCTTCCGACATTAAAAAATATTAGAGCACAAATCAATTTTTACTTAATCGGAATATTCAGAAACGCTCCCCATCCAACTAAAAAGAGTGTATTGAGCAAACTCAATCCGCTTCAAAAATTGGTTTATCTTGGGTTAAAAGTAATGGTAATTCCGGTAATGGTAATTTCAGGATTGCTCTATATGTTTTATCGTTATCCGCAAAAAGAATCAATTCAATCTTTAAATATTGATTCGCTTGAATTAATTGCTTATGTACACACTTTAGGGGCATTTATATTGATTGCCTTTATCATTGCCCACCTCTACTTGATTACAACGGGTGAAACAATTACATCTAATATAAAAGCAATGATTACAGGTTACGAAGAACTCGAAAGTCATGAAGAGAATATTTCTTCAAAATCATCAGAAGAAAATGAAACGGGGAAAGAGGTTTAAAGTGGAACAGACAAAATATATGAATCCTTACATAGCCGGAGTATTATTAGGGTTATTATTACTTGTAACAATTTTTATAACCGGAAGAGGTTTGGGCGCAAGTGGTGCAGTTAAAAGTAGTGTTGTAGCGGCTGTAACTACTATCGCTCCGAGTCATGGAGAAAGTTCCAAGTTTTATAGTGACTACATGCGAGAACATGAAAATAATCCTCTAAAAAATTGGCTTGTCTTTGAAGTAATCGGAGTGATTATAGGGGCATTTATTTCAGGATTGGTTTCAAACCGATTGAACTTTACTCTTGAGAGAAAAGAGGGTGTAACATCAAAAACGAGAATCATTACAGCTCTTCTTGGTGGTGCATTATTTGGTTTAGGAGCGCAACTTGGAAGAGGCTGTACAAGCGGATCGGCATTAAGCGGAATGGCTGTGCTTTCATTTGGGGGTATTATAACGATGCTTGCAATATTCGGCGGGGCTTATGCCTTTGCTTACTTTTTTAGAAAACTTTGGATTTAAGAAGGAATTATAAAATGGGACCATTAGTACCGGATATTATTTCAAATGAATTAAACTTTGTAGTCGCAATCTTTATTGGAATTGCTTTCGGTTATATACTTGAGCAAGCGGGATTTTCCACTTCAAAAAAACTTGTCGGACTTTTCTATGGATACGATTTTACGGTATTACGTGTATTCTTCACAGCAGGAATTACGGCGATGATAGGAGTGATAGCTTTCGCACATTTTGGAATCCTCGATATAAGTTTGATATACATTAATCCGACATTTTTATATTCAGCTTTAGTGGGCGGATTGATTATGGGATTAGGTTTTGTAATTGGGGGATTTTGTCCCGGGACTTCTGTCTGTGCAGCTGCAATCGGAAAAATCGATGCAATTATTTTCGTTGCCGGGTCATTTATAGGAGTTTGGTTGTTTGCTGAGGCTTATCCCGTCTTCGAGGGGTTATACTTAGCTGAAAACTGGGGCAACATAACTATGTTTGAAGTATTGGGAACATCGCAAGCTCTTTTTGCATTTTTGTTGACAGTGATGGCGGTAGGTGCATTTATTGCTGTTCGATTTGTAGAAGCTAAAGTTACCGGTAAACCTAATGAGGATGTACCTGTTAAAAAATATTTCTATGCTTTTGTTTCGATAATGTTTTTGTTCGGCTTGACTGCCTTTATGTTGCCGGTCAAGAAAGAGGTTGTTCTATCGAAGGTTGAAGATGAAAAATTTTTGAACTCGGTTGAAATCAAAAGAATAACATCAGATGAACTTGCATTTCGGTTAATGGATAAAGATGTGCGAATTAATATCCTTGATTTCAGAACTCCGGAACAATTTAACAGAACAAAATTACCTCAATCATTTAATATGACAATTGATGAACTATTCACTAAAGACGGCGGGAAGATGTTGGATGTTAGAAACAACATAAATGTCTTTATTGCGGAAAATGAATTAGATGCTATGAAAGCTGCAGTTATTGCAACTGAACTTGGACATAGCAATATTAGAGTATTAGAGGGGGGAATGAATAAATTCTATACTGAAATTATTAATCCTAGTTTACCTTTAACTACCTCAACAAGACAAGAGGAGAGTAATGTCAGGTTTAAGAAAAAAGCCAGCATTGTTATTCCTGAATTAATCGAAAAAAATAAAAACATAGTTGTGGTTAAGAAGGAATCAAAGCGTGTTATTGGTGGTTGTTAGTTTTTTTTATCACTTTGCTTAAAATTTTTTTTATCAGGTGACCTGCCTATCAAAACTTTGATGGGCAGGTTTTTTTTATTTCATCAGGTTTTTTATTTTTATTAAAAAAATATTTAATGACTTTAATAGGGTCCTTTAGATAAGATTTATTTTTTCCGATTTATAGAAATTATAATTGAGTCTTATCTTTTCGATGAGAGTTTATAATGAACATTCAAATAAGTTCAAATAGCTCAATCTTTAGAAAAAATCACAGTCGTTTATCGAGAAAAGTTTTACCTCTTGTCTTTCTTACACCTTTACTACTGATTATTTTTTCTGCATGTAGTGAACAGAACCGCGATGAAGATCAAGTTTGCCGTATTGGTTATGCAATTGAAACCCCTTATGTGTTTTATGATGATGATGGAAATCTAACCGGTACAGAAATCGAGTTAGCTAAATTAGTTCTCGATTCTTTAAAGATAAAAAATGTAGAGTGGTACCATACAGAATTTGGATTGCTAATTCCCGAATTACAATCAAAAAGATTCGATGTAATAGCCGCCGGAATGTTTGTAACTCCGGAACGCGAGAAAGAAGTAAAATTTAGTAAACCCTCGTTCATCGTAAATCAAGCATTGTTAGTCCCCTTTGGTAATCCTAAGAAGATTTTCTCCTATTCAGATTGCATCACATTGAATATCAAATCAGCTGTTTTATATAGTTCAATCGAAGAGCAAATATTAAGAAAAATAGGAATTGCTGAGTCCCTTTTGGTTCTTGTTCCCGATGCACTTACCGGTGTAGCCGCAGTTAAGGATGGTATTGCAGACGCACTTGCACTTTCATCGCCGACACTCTCTTATGTTGTTACAAAACAAAAAGAGAAGCAATTTGAAGTTATAAATCAAAAAGATAAATCGATAGACTTCATCTCTTTACACAAAGGTGCCTTTGCATTCAGAAAAGATGACATCAAAAACTTAAATCGATGGGATTTTGCATTATCAAAAATTGTCGGCTCTGATTCACATATGGCGATACTTTCAAAGTTTGGAATGAATAAAAATAATATTCCAAACTCAGAGGCTGATAAATGATTAATCAAACTTTAAAAATATCTTTTGAGGAGTTGATTAATTTTATCAATCCACGTATTCTGAGACTAATAATATTGGGAACGATTATTCTACTCGCCTCTTCAATAATCATAATAGAAAGAAATCAAAGCAATACAATTACACATTTCTCCCAACAGCAAATTTTACTCAGAAAAATTAAAATTGATTTAGCAAAAGCTTATCTAAACATAGTTATATCTGAGGATGAATCATTACCTTATGATTTTAAACAAGGACTGAGCTTAATCAGTCAGGTGGAAACATCTCTCAAAAGAGTAATTTTACTTCAGAACGAATATTCCGGAAGATGGTATTCTTTTATCTCAACAGCAGATTATGAAACTCACTTTAGTGATTTTCAGTTAAACATTGCTGGTTTTAGAAATAGTGTAATAACGAATAAAATAAAGATTGAAAGAGATGCTGCTTACAAAATTACACTTCATATAACTTATTCTAATTTAGAAAGAAAGACTTCCGAAATTGAAGCATTGATTCAAGGGGAACTCGACATGATTCTCTTCAAGTTCGAAAGAGTTTACTTTTATCTGATGTGGGGATTTGTCGGATTGATATTGTTATTCAGTATTCTTTTAGTATTCAGTATTAGCTCGAGGGATAAAACAAGAGAAATACTTAGACTGAATGAACAAAAATATCGACTTCTTTTTGAAAATAATCCCTTGCCAATGTGGGTTTACGATGTACAAACTATGAAGTATCTAACCGTTAATGAAGCCGCATTAAATAAGTATGGTTATACACGAGAGGAATTTCTCTCGATGACAATTAAGGATATAAGACCAAAAGAGGAAGTTGATAGATTAATTAAAAGTGTTAAAAATCATGTTGAGGGGGTTGAGTTTGCCGGGCTTTGGACACACATTAAAAAGGATGGCTCGTCTATAATAGTTGAGATTATTTCTCACATAATTCAAATTGATGGAATGAAAGCAAAACTTGTACTTGCTAACGATGTGACCGAGAAAGTTAAGGCTGAACAAGATTTAATTAAAAGTGAAAACGAACTTAGAAAATTAAACGAAGAGTTGGAGCATCGAGTCACCGAAAGAACTTCCCAATTAACTGCCGCCAACAATGAACTCGAAGCCTTTAGTTATTCTGTCTCACATGATTTAAGAGCACCACTCCGAGGTATAAACGGATTCTCGAACATATTAATCGAAGAGCATAGCCATCTATTGGATGAACGGGGAAAACACCTTTGCTCCGTAATTAAAGAGAGTGCACAAAAGATGGGACAACTTATTGATGATTTGCTGACTTTCTCCCGTCTTTCCAGAAAAGAAATTATAAAATCAAATGTAGATATGAAATCACTTTCAAATTCAATCTATCATGAATTAACCCTCGACATTGATTCAAGTCGAATTCAATTCAGAGTTGAAGATATTCCGGATTGTTATTGCGATCCCAATATGATGCGACTAGTTTTATCCAATTTGATTGGCAATGCAATTAAGTTTTCTTCAAAAAAAGAGAAATCAGAAATATCTATATTTAGCGAGGTTAATAATCATGAAGTTAAATATTTTGTTAAAGATAACGGGGCGGGATTCGATACCAAATACCAGCACAAATTATTCGGTGTATTTCAAAGATTACACAATATTAACGAATTTGAGGGAAATGGTGTGGGGTTGGCTCTTGTTCAGCGTATCATATTTAAACACGGTGGTGAAGTTACGGCAACAAGTGAATTGAACAAAGGTGCTGTTTTCGGGTTTACAATTCCATTACATAATTAAAAATTAGGAGGTATATGCAAAATTATCTTAGTGCAGACGTTCTTCTTGTTGAAGATAATCCCCTGGATGCAGAGTTAACGATTAGAGCATTGAAAAAACAAGGGATTGCTAATGAAATTTTTTGTGCAATAGATGGTGAAGAAGCTTTAAATTTTATTTTCTGTAGAGATAAATTTTCAGAGAGAAAAAATTCACAATCGCTAAAAGTAGTGCTTCTGGATTTAAAACTCCCCAAAATTGATGGGCTAGAAGTTCTCAAAGAAATTAAAAGCAGAGCTGAAACCTCATCTATTCCGGTAGTGATTTTAAGTTCCTCTAAAGAAGATCCAGATATTAAAAAGGCTTACTCACTTGGAGCAAATAGTTATGTAGTTAAACCCGTTGACTTCGAAGATTTTGTCAAAGCAGTTCAAAACACCGGATTATTTTGGTTATTAATAAATGAAGCCCCTTAAATAAGGATTTTTATAATGGATGAAGCAAAAAAAATAAAAATTCTTCTAATTGAAGACTTACCAACCGATGCTCAGTTAGCAGAATATGAAATAAAAAAAACTATTCCGAATTATGAACTAATAGTTGTTGATAATAAAGATGATTACATATTTCAATTAGAAAATTTTAGTGCAGATATAATTATCTCCGATTTTAAACTCCCCGCATTCGATGGTTTATCGGCACTAAAAATACAACTTGAAAAATGCCCGACAACACCTTTCATTATATTAACCGGCTCAATGAATGAGGATACTGCGGTTGAATGTATGAAGGCGGGGGCTGTAGACTATGTAATAAAAGAGCATATCCGGAGATTAGGTCCTGCGCTAAAAAATGCTTTAGAACATAAAGAAAATAAAGTTCAGAAATTATTAATTGAACGTAGGCTAATCGAAAGTGATGAAAGATACCAAAGACTTACCGAAAATGCCCGTGATTTAATTTACAGATATGAGTTCTTTCCTGAAAGAAAATTTGCTTACGTTAGTCCTATTGTCATGGAAGTCACCGGTTACACTCAAGAAGAACATTACTCTGATCCGGATTTGGGGTCCAAAATTATTTACCCACCCGACAGAGAATTACTTAATTCACTCACAACCGATCCTGATGTAATTAAAAAACCAATTATTCTTCGCTGGATAAAAAAAGATGGGCAATTGATATGGGTCGAACAACGAAATGTTCCCATTTATGATGCAAATAATAACCTGATTGCAATTGAGGGAATTGCCCGTGACATTACAGAAAGCAAAAAAGCCGAAGAGGAATTAAGATTATTAAATCGTGCAATTGAGCAAACACCTGTCTCAATTGTGATTACTAATGAAAAAGGAAACATTGAGTATATCAATAAAAGCTTTATTGAAAAGTGTGGTTATTCGAAGGAAGAAATTATTAATCAGAACCCACGAATATTAAAATCAGGTTATCAATCAGAAAAATATTATGAGGAATTGTGGCGACAAATAATCAACGGAAATACCTGGGCTGGTGAAATTCTAAATAAAAAGCAAAACGGCGAACTCTATTGGGAAAATGCAACTATCTCTCCTGTTCATAATGACGAGGGTAAAATCACTCATTTTGTCGGAGTTAAGGAAGATATTACCGAGAAAAAGAAAATGATTCAAGAACTTATTGAAGCAAAAGAAAAAGCTGAAGAGATGAATAGAATTAAATCTCAGTTCTTCGCTAATATGAGTCACGAATTTCGTACCCCCATGAATGGAATACTCGGAATGACTAACCTTCTACTCGATAATAATAACGATGAAGACGATACAAAGGAACTGCTAGGAAATATCATCACTTCGGGTAAAAGACTTATGACTTTACTTGATACCGTATTGCTAATTGCAAATCTTGAATCAAAGTATTCTAAGACCAACAAAATAAAAGTTGAACTTGGATCAATCGCTAAAGAGCTTTCAAATGAATATCTTGAAAAAACCTCAGCGAAAGGAATCGGGTTTTATCTTAAGCTTCCTCAAGAGCAAATTTTTGTTGATGCCAACTATCAGAATATGAAATTAGTACTTATTCATTTACTGGACAATGCAGTTAAGTTTACTAAGGAGGGGAAAATAGAGCTTGAGCTAAAGACAGATTTTATCGATGAAATAAAATATGCCGTGATTGTAGTTCGTGATACAGGTATCGGAATCGATAGCAAGAATCTATCTGTTATATTTGATGACTTTAGACAAGTAAGCGAGGGGTTGTCAAGAACCTATGAAGGAAGCGGATTGGGTTTATCTTTAATTAAAAGAATTGTAACGCTTTCGAAAGGAAAAATTTTAGTTGATTGTGAGTTAGACGATGGTTCAACTTTTACGGTTATAATTCCGAGTGTGATAGAAGATGAAGTTTTCGAGATTAACAATACTGAGTTTAAAAGTTCTGTTACTTATTCCAAAATACAAAATAAAAAACCGCACGTATTAATTGTAGAGGATAATTTCATAAATAAACTGGCATTAGAGCGATATGTAAAAGAAATTTGTACGTCAGATTCTACCACAAATGGTCAAAGTGCAATTGATTTAGCTACGATGAACCATTATGATATTATTCTAATGGATATTAATCTTGGGCTTGGTCTATCGGGTGTTGACGCGACAAGGGAAATAAGAAAAATACCCTCATACGAAAATACTCCGATTGTTGCTGTTACCGGATATTCGATGATTGAAGATAAAGAGAATTTTTTATCGGAGGGCTTTACACACTTTTTAGCAAAACCTTTTGATAAAGTAAACATACTAGATCTGATTAATGAGTTAATTGAAAAGTAATGGAGCATCACAATTTTCTGATAATCGAGTTCATATTCTTCGATAATTGCTAAAGAATCTTTATTTTTATAAAAACATCTAACTAAATTATTACATCAATTTTATAACAGAGAAATTATTATGTCATCAAAAATCATTTGGACAAAAATTGACGAAGCTCCGGCTTTGGCTACATATTGTCTCCTTCCAATTGTTAAATCATTTACAAAAGGAACCGGGATAGAAATAGAATTAAAGGATATTTCTTTAGCGGGAAGGATAATCGCTAACTTTCCTGATAAACTGAGCGAATCTCAAACTATTCCTGATTATTTAACAGAACTTGGAGAACTAGCAAAAACTCCGGATGCAAATATTATTAAACTCCCCAACATAAGCGCATCCATTCCGCAACTTCAATCCGCAATAAAAGAACTTCAGGATAAAGGCTATGATATTCCAAGCTATCCGGAAGAACCCAAAACAGATGAAGAAGTTGAAATTAAAAATCGTTATGCAAAGGTATTGGGTTCTGCAGTAAATCCGGTTTTAAGAGAAGGAAATTCTGACAGAAGAGCGAGTGTATCAGTTAAGAAATTTGCACAAAAATTCCCTCATCGTATGATGAAACCTTGGCCGGAATCAGGTTCAAAAGCAAGAGTTGCTCATATGGTTCAAAAAGATTTTTACGGTTCTGAAAAATCTGTGACTCTGAATAATAATGATTCTGTAAACATTGAATTTGTAAGTTCGTCCGGAGAATCTAATGTTTTAAAAAGTAATTTGAAATTATTAGCCGGCGAAGTAATTGATGCTGCAGTTATGAATGTTAAAGAATTAAGAAAATTTTATGCTGAACAGATTGAAGAAGCAAAGAAAGATAATGTTTTACTCTCACTTCATCTTAAAGCCACAATGATGAAGGTTTCTGACCCTATTATGTTTGGGCATGCAGTATCTGTTTATTTCAAAGATGCACTTGATAAACACTCTGAAACATTAAAAGAGATTGGTGCTAACGTAAATAATGGTCTGTCAGATGTATTGGAAAAATTAAAGAAACTTCCTGAAGAAAAGCGTTTAGAAATTGAAGCTGATATTAATAAGATTTATGAAAATCAACCTGAATTAGCTATGGTTGATTCAAGAATCGGAAAAACCAATCTGCATGTCCCTAATGATGTTATTGTTGATGCATCAATGCCAAATGTAGTTAGAGACGGTGGTAAGATGTGGAACCGAAAAGATGAATTGCAAGATTGCATTGCGATGATTCCGGATAGATCATATGCAACTATGTACAAAGCAATTATTGAAGATGCAAAGCAAAACGGACAATTTAACCCAGCTACAATGGGTGCAGTTTCAAATGTCGGTTTAATGGCTCAAAAAGCTGAAGAATATGGCTCGCACGACAAAACTTTTGAAGCTAAAGATGAGGGTGAAATTAGAGTGGTAAATGCTAATGGCGAAGTATTACTAACTCAACAAGTTGAAAAAGGGGATATATTCAGAGTGTGCCAAACAAAAGACGCCGCAATAAAAGATTGGGTTAAACTTGCAGTTCATAGAGCAAGACAATCTGCTACGCCGGTAATATTCTGGTTGGATGAAGAACGAGGGCACGATAGAGAGATAATCAATAAAGTCAAACAATATTTAACAGAGCACGATACAGCTAATCTTGAGATAAAAATATTGAAACCGGTTGATGCAATGAAATATACATTGGAAAGAGTAAGAAAAGGTTTGGATACAATTTCCGTTACAGGAAATGTTTTAAGAGATTACTTGACTGATTTATTTCCAATATTAGAATTAGGGACGAGCGCACGAATGCTCTCAATTGTGCCACTCCTAAATGGGGGAGGATTATTCGAAACCGGTGCAGGTGGTTCGGCTCCCAAACATGTGCAGCAATTAGTTAAAGAAAACCATTTACGATGGGATTCCCTCGGCGAATATTGTGCCTTAGTCCCATCATTTGAAATGATTGCCGAAAAATCGGGAAATCCTAAAGCATCAGTTTTAGCTGAAACTTTAGATATCGCTATCGGCAAATATCTTGAGAATTCAAGATATCCTTCCAGAAAAGTAAATGAGCTTGATAATAGAGGAAGTTCATTTTATCTCGGATTATACTGGGCTCAGGCTCTCGCACAACAAGATAAAGATATCGAAATGAAACAACGTTTTTCAGCTATATCAAAAGAACTAGAAGCTAACGAATCGGTTATTGTTGATGATTTAATTAAGTGTCAAGGAGAATCAGCTGATATCGGTGGTTATTATCTCCCTGATGATGAAAAGACGGTAAGAGTAATGAGACCAAGTTTAGTGCTTAATAAAATTATTGACACACTGTAATTGGAGTTATAAGTAATAATCAGTAAAGGGTTATGAGTTCAAATTCATAACCCTTTTTTATTAGTCCAGATTTAATTTTCTAAAAACTCTGAAATTATCCGAGAAGTTTTTTTTAATTCACACCCGGGGGCAAGGTGTCCGCAGTTATTCTCAAGTATCGTTAATTCACAATTTAATAATTTAGCTAATTCGATTGATGATTTTGGATTAATCAATAAATCGGTAGCTGAAACTATTATGTGAATGTCTGCTTTTATTGCGTTTGCAGCATCTGTAAATGAATTATTAAAATGACGCGAGATGTCATTTGTCATCATAGCTTTAAGTTGACTATAATAATTTTTGATTGTAAATGTCTTTGATAAATCTCTTCGCATAGAACCGATATATTTTTCTGTGCTGTCAATGTTAATCATCTCATTTACCTTCTCCGGAGTTCTACCGAATGCCGCTGTGAACATATTAATGGATGTTGCAATTTCAATATCTGAAGCTCCGTGTTTCCAACCCGTTTCAATAATCTGTTTTTGCCAATTCATTAATAAAAGATCATAGGTTGACAATTTGGGAGAACTAACATAAGGAACAGCTTTATTCATAAAAGAGGGATAAGTGATTAGCCATTCAAAAACTTGCATACTCCCCATTGATCCACCAACAATGGCATGAACCTTTTTTATTCCGATTTGCTCAAGCATTTTTTTTTGAGAAACTACCATATCTCTTATTGAGATGTCAGGAAATTCTCCTTGATAATTTGAAGGGGAGGAGGAAATACCATTTCCGAGAGCGTCAATTGTAATTACAAAATATTTTGTAGAATCAATCAGATTATCCTTCCCGAGAGCTTTGCTCAACTGCTCTGAAGTTCCACCAAACCAGGATAAATAAAGAACAACATTTGAGGAGTCACTATTCACAATACCAAAAGTTCTAAACCCGATTTGACAATTTGTAATAATCCCACCATTTTCGGTTGTGAAGTCCCCTATATTGACAAGTTGTTGTTGCGGAAAAACAGCTAACGTTAAGATTAGAACGAGGGAAAAGATTATTTTCATTTTATAATACGAAAGTAAATTTATAAATAGTTATTGTCAGATTACTTCCACACACCAAGTATTCCACCCATAATAGTATAAGTAAGAGTATTGTAACCGGCATGTATTAAAAATAGTTTTATGGATTTCTTTTCATATAAAAACATTATTCCAATTGAAGTCGAAACCCAACCGGCACCGGTTAGAAATCCATAAATCATTCCCATAATAAAATTTGGCTCAGGACCCAAGAATGCTGCAAGATTGTAGCAGATTATTAGTGACAGAATATAAGCCCCACCCATTACTTTGAACATATTTACATCTTTGAAGTCCTCTTCTGAAAAGCCATTCTCTTTCATCCAAACTTTACCGAATAGAACCGAATACCAAAGACTTCCAACAGCAAAAGTTACTAATGATGTAATTGCAACAGCAAAAATGTTTATTGACATAGAATCCATTAAAACCTCCTTTTATGTAACACTCTCAAAACTAATCAAATTGAAGAAGAATGCAATAGCTCAAGTTTTACAATTTTTTGTCGATAATCTGAATAAGAAACTTTTTTAAAGTTTGAGTAGTTATAAAAGTAGAGCAAAATATTTCTACATTCGGATGTTTAGATTTTTTTTATTTTTGTGTTAAGATTATGGAAAATTTAATTATGTATGATTTTATGGTTGAAATTCAATTGCCAAGTGCAATGACGGATGATTTCGTTTCGAAAATTCCTCATCAGCGTATTGCAGTTGATAGATTAGTGCAACTCGGAAAAATCCGCTCGTATTCTTTATCACTTGAAAGAAGAAAACTTTGGCTTATTGCTACTTGTGAATCGGAAATTCAAGTAGAAGATTTACTTAGTCAGTTCCCGATTTACGATTATATTTCTTATGAGATATTTAAACTTAACTTCCACAATACTTCTGCAATAGGATTTCCTCAGTTTTCTTTAAACTGATTTATTTATTTCCATCTGCCGACCAAACATTCGTTATATTGCATCTTAATTTTTAAAAAGAATTCAGTATTCGAATGACATATTTATATCAAAAAAATAATCGATATTATGCTCAAGTCCCCGGGCAGATGGAAGCTCTTGCAGAAGAAGAATTGAAATCTCTTGGAGCGGTTAATTGTAAAGTTGATTATCGCGGAGTCTATTTTGAAGCCGATAAATCAGCATTATATCGAATTAATTATCAATCGAGATTAATATCTAGAGTTTTAGCACCACTTATTTCATTTAGTTGTCACACTCCTTCGGCACTTATAAAATCAGCATCAGAAATTGAATGGGAAAAGTTTTTTGGAGTGGATAAAACTTTTGCCATAACAGCCTCGGTAAACAAAAGTACAATTACAAATTCATTGTATGCTGCTCAAGCCTTAAAAGATGGTATAGCTGATTATTTTAGAGACAAGTTTGGTAAACGCCCCAATGTTAATGTCTCTAATCCCGACGTTCGTTTTAATCTTCATATTGAAAAAAACTTTGCAATTGTAAGTCTTGATACTTCCGGCGACTCCCTTCACAAACGAGGATATAGACTTTTAGCAGGTGAAGCTCCGATGCAAGAAACTCTTGCTGCTGCGATAATCAAAATCAGTAATTGGGATGGGGAAAATCAGCTTTGGGATTGCATGTGCGGCTCCGGAACAATTTTGTGCGAAGCTGTGATGAGTTATTGTAGAATCCCCGCTCAGTATCTACGTAAAAATTTCGGATTTTTTTATCTGCCGGATTTTGAAAAGGAATTATGGAAGAAAATTAAATCTGAAGCTGATGGTTTGATGAGACCACTCCCAAAAGGATTGATAAGAGGGAGTGATGTTTCGCAAAGAGTAATTGTAACCGCACGCGAAAATCTATCAAGGATTCCATACACAGAGAATGTTGAGATATTCGGGCAACCATTTCAACATATAAAGAGTTTTGAAAATGGTACGCTGATTACCAATCCTCCTTATGGGATTCGTCTCGGTAAAATTGAAGATGTTCAGCTACTCTATAAAGAGCTCGGAGATTTTCTAAAAAATAGTTGCAAAGGGACTTCAGCCTTTATTTATATGGGTGATGTTTCACTTAGAAAACATATCGGATTAAGAACATCGAAAAGAATTCCACTTGTAAACGGTAATTTAGAGGGTGTATTAGTAAATATCGAGAGTTACGAGGGGAGTAAAAAACGAAAGTATCGTGATAACGAAAAAAACGATTTTCTTGATGCTTGATATTAAATTAATTTATTCTTAATTATAAATAATTGAAATTGCTTTTCTAACTGATTGAGTTCATACATGAGATTTATAAAAATATTCTGCGTAATTGTTGTTCTGTTTTCTTATCAACTAAACGGACAATTTGGTTTCTCTTGGCAAAATCCTTTACCACAAGGAAAATCGCTTAACTCAATCTTTCCTTTGAACAATAATTTTGTTTTTGCCGGTGGAGATGGTGGAAGTTTTATTAAATCGAATGATGGCGGGGCTACATGGCAAATCAAAACTATTAACTCGCAAGTTAATTTTAATGATTTACATTTCTTTGATGAAAACAACGGTATTATATGTGCTGAATTTGGTAAAATTTACAAAACTTCAGATGGTGGTGATAACTGGATAGAGCTACCTAATGTAACCGGAAAATCACTCTACTCTATTGCTTTTATTGATAATTCAGATGGATTTATTGTTGGCGCAGATGGTATCGTTCTAAAAACTTCAGATGGTGGATTAAACTGGAGTGTTAGTAATTTAAGTGTTGACGGAGGACTTTCGAAAATAAATTTTGTTAATTCATCGGTAGGTTATGCAGTTGGTGGTTTCGGCAAAGTTTTAAAGACTGTTGATGGAGGGAATAATTGGAATTCTCTACAAGTCGGAACGGGAGAAATTCTTTCTTCTCTAAGTTTTAAAGATGCAGACAACGGAATAGTTGTAGGTAAAAGCGGAACAATTCTTTTAACAACTGATGGTGGAGTAACTTGGTCACAAATAAATTCACCATCAAATAAATGGTTATACGATGTAGCATTTTTAACATCAAGTGATGTTTGGATAGTTGGAAGTCAAGGAATAATCTTAAAGTCAACCGACGCTGGTAGCATGTGGGAAGTTCATATTAGCGGACAATCATTTCAGCTGAATGCAATCAGAAATAATTCTTTTGGCGATGCATGGATTTGCGGTGAAAAAGGTTTAATGTTGAAATCAACTGATTCAGGACAGAATTGGAATTTCAAAACCTCCGGAATTTTTACAAACTTTACTAATGCAGCGTTCAGAAGTAAAACTTTAGCTTATGTTATTGGGGACAATGGTGTAATCTTAAAAACATCAGATGGTGGAATTAATTGGGTGCAGCAAAATAGTGGAACGAACGAACGATTAAATCAAATAGTTTTTCTCAAGCCTGATACTGCGTACATAGTCGGAAATAAAGGAGTATTATTGAGAACTACCAACGGTGGTGAAGATTGGATAAGAATTAGCACTACTCTTGGAGGACAACTCGATTTCAATTCAATTGTCTTCGAAAGTCACCTTGGTGGACGAATTTTTGCAAGTATGGGATTGGCGTTACGTACAAGCGATGGCGGAGAATCTTGGTATCAAACACAGTTTGGTATAAATAATGCCATTAGGTCTTCGGAATTTACTCGAACATCCGTTGGTTTTTTAGCAGGTGATGGGGGTGTTTTTGTAAAGTTGCGTATGGGTTCACTAGGAATGTTAATTATTGATGATTATTCACCGGGTCCACAATACGATATGACACATGTTTTATTTATTAATCCGACTTATGGTTGGGTGGTCGGTAAATATGGAATTGTTATGCGAACAATTGACCAAGGCTGGACCTGGGACACTACGGCATTTGTTCCTGTTAATAAATTGATGTCAGTTAGATTTTCAAATCCTGATACCGGTTGGGTTGCCGGTAGTAATGGAAAATTATTTCGTACAGTCGATGGTGGATTTAATTGGATAGAGATGAAAACGGGAATTGCTAACTATATCAACTTTATTCATTTCTTCCCTGATGGTGAAGGGTGGCTGTTCGGTGATAATGGAATGATTCTGCATACAACTACAGGCGGGCAAAATCCTACAGATATTTTGTCTGCAAAAGAAGAGCAGAACGATTTTAACTTTTCATTAAAACAGAATTATCCAAATCCGTTTAATAATAGCACAACGATTGAATATACTCTTGATAATTCTTCCTTTGTTGAAATCAAAATTTTCGATGTTCTTGGAAAAGAAGTTCGCAATATCTCACAAGGAGCAAAACAACAGGGAAATCACAAAATTAATTTTAATGCTGAAGGTCTTTCATCAGGAATTTATTTCTGTAGAATTGAAATAAAATCCGAGCAAACAGAAAGAGTTAAATCAGCAGTAAATAAAATGATTTATCTCAGATAGAATTTTACATCGATTCAAAACGCAACCAATTAACCCTACTCTTCTCAGAATAGGGAGCTCCGGCTGTAAAGATAACTATATCACCAGCTTTAACATGTTTTTTATCAAGAATAAGTTTTTTTGCATTTTCGATGGCTATGCCTTCTTTCTTAATCCCTTCGAGAAATAATGAAGTAACTCCCCACTTTAAACACAGCTTATTCATTGTTTCAAAGTGATCGGATATTGCAATAATTCTTGCTTTAGGTCGGAATTTGGAAATTCTCTGAGCTGTTCTTCCTTCATGTGTGAATACCACAATTGCAGCAGCATTTACTTGCTCGCTCATGGCAACTATAGCGCGGTTCATCGAGTCAAACAAATTCTCTTCGAGGATTGACGGAATTTCAAACTTTATCGGGACACATTGTTTTACGTTAAGTTCAGCTTTTAAGACTACATTGTTCATAATCTCAACTGTTCGTAGCGGATACTTCCCAACAGAAGTTTCACCGCTTAACATTACAACGTCAGTTCCATCCCATACAGCGTTAGCAACATCAGAAGCTTCTGCTCTTGTGGGAATTGGATTACTAATCATCGATTCAAACATTTGAGTTGCTGTTATTACAAGCTTACCAACTTCATTGCATCTTTTGATTATATGTTTTTGGACTATAGGAACATCTTGAGGTTCAAGTTCGACTCCTAAATCGCCTCGAGCAACCATAATTCCATCAGCCACTTTTAATATTGATTCAAAATTATCAATAGCCTCCTTCTTCTCAATTTTTGCTATTACGGGAATGTGTTTCCCACGTTGTTTTAACCATTCTTTCAGTTGACTAATATCAATAGCTTTTCTAACAAAAGATAAAGCAATAAAATCAATTCGAAACTGAAGTGCGAATTCGAGGTCTCTAAAATCTTTTTCTGTTACCGATGGAGTTGATAATTCCATTCCGGGAAGGTTCATCCCTTTTTTCGGTTTTAATGTACCACCGTTTTCAATATCACAAATTACAGAAGTAGGAGTTTTATCTTTTACGCGAAGTCGTATAAGTCCGTCATCAACTAAAATCTGCTCACCAATTTTTGCATCTTGAACTAGAAGTTTGTAAGATGTTGAAACTCGTTTGTTATCTCCCTTAAAATCTTCGATAGATATTTCGAGAGTGTCGCCTGTAAAAATTTCAAAGCTTGCTTGGGATAAATCTCCAATTCTAATTTTCGGACCTTGTAAATCCAATAGAATTGCAAGAGGCTCATCTTCTTCAATACATGCATCATGAATTTCTTTGAAGAGGTTTTGATAAAAATTATAATCACCATGAGAGAAGTTAAGTCTTACACCATCGAGACCTGATTCCATTAATTGTTTAATCATAGCTTTAGAACTTGTAGCTGGTCCGAGTGTACACAGGATTTTGGTTTTGGCGAACACTTTACTAAAATCGATACTCATTTTTTCCTCCCTCTTGTTGTAACTTTTTTAGGTTCTTCTTTTTTAGGTTTCGGTCTATCGAACGGATGCTTAACCGAAAGATACATCTTCTTTAATCTTTCGTAGACTAAATGATATAGTGTTCCCGGGGCAAAATGGCCCTTGCTGTCTTTTGTTCCTGCAACAACTCCCGTTAGAATTTGAATTCCTTCTTCAATGCGACTGATAGGGTAGATATGAAAATCTCCTTTTTTAACAGCCGCAATCACTTCTTCATTAAGCATTAAGTCTTTCACATTTTGAGTTGGAATAATAACTCCTTGTTTTCCGTTTAATCCCTTCAGTTTGCAAGTTGCAAAGAAGCCTTCAATTTTTTCATTTACTCCGCCAATCGGTTGAATGTCACCTTTTTGATTTACAGAGCCGGTAACTGCAATGTACTGTTTTATCGGGATGTTTGAGAATTGAGAGAGTAATATAAAAATTTCTGCAGCAGAGGCGCTATCACCATCAATCATTCCGTATGATTGTTCAAACACAAGATTAGCTGAAAACGAAAGTGGAAAATCTTGCCCGAAAGTTTCTCTAAAATATCCGGAAATAATTAAAACTCCTTTATTATAAGTACTGCCAGCCATACCGGCTTCACGCTCAACATTTATTATAGTTCCGTTGCCTAGGGCTATAGCTGCAGTAATCTTTGAAGGCTTTCCAAATGCAAATAAATCATTTCCGTAAACAGCGAGCCCATTAATTTCACCAACTTTTTCGCCTTTAGTATCAATCAGAAACGATCCTTCTTTTATCATCTCAGACATTTTCTCTTCCGACAGCGAATGCCTTTCGCGAGCATATGAATAAGCGGTTTCAATGTGTTTTTGATTGACAGTTTTTTGTGAATCTTGTGTAGCCCAAAAATTAGCCTCGCGAGCCAGGTCAGCAATCATTGAGAAGCGAGCAGTTAATTTATCTTTTTGCCCCGCATAACGAGCGGCAAGTTCTAATAATGTTGCAATAGCGGATTTATCAAACTCAAGTAAACTTTCTTCTTTTATCATACTTTTGATAACTCGCGCATACTCTTTCATCACATCGTTTGTTTTAGTTATTTCATGGTCAAATTCTGCGCGGACTTTAAATATCTTTTTGAAATCGTACTCATATTCTGCAAGAACAGAATAAACTGTAGAGCTCCCTATTAAAATAACTTTCGTTTCAATATCAATAGGTTCCGGTTTTATTATTGAAGGGGAAACTTGGAAGAAATTCATTGAGTCTTGTATTTCTAATTTTCTATGGGTTAAAACTCTCTTTAAAGTTCGCCATACTCCCGGCTCTTCAAAAACTGAATTAACGCTTAATACTAAGTAACCTCCGTTTGCTTTTAGTAATGACCCTGCTTTAATTTTAGTAAAATCAGCATACCATCCTCCGCGTCCATCACTTACTTTTTCGATTGTACCGAATAGATTTGTGAAGCTTGGAGAAATCTCAACAACCACGGGACATTCTTTTTGATTTGAATTATCAAGAATGATATTCACTTCGTATTCTTTAAAGTAATCTATAATGAAGCCTTCGCTAGTTGTCTCTCCATCTGGTTTTTGTCCTTTAAAGATTTGAAGATTGTCTAAGATGCTCTCTTCAATCTGAGTAAGGTGGCTGAGTATTTTGGGGTCGGAATACTTTTCTTTAAAATTTGTAATCGCACCAGTAACAATCGCCTCAACTTCTTTTTGCTCAAGTAGTTGTGCTTCTTTGTGCATGCTTTGACTAAGTTTTAATCCCTTTTTGAAAAGCTGAACTAACTCATTCTGGAAAGCAGTATACTTTCTATAAATTTCTCTTGCCTCCGACTTAGGTAACTCACCGTCAAGAACGAGTTTCTCAAGTTCAGTAATTGGGATAGCTCTCTCTTTGTAAATCGGAAAAACTTCGGGACGAATGCTCTCATCAACTTTAATTTGTCCTAAGGTGAACCCTTGCCCACTTATTTTTGATTCAAAAGTTTGAACAAGTTCTTTCTCTTTTTCAGAGCAAGCATCAGATATCTTTTTTCGTTTTTTGATATATGCTTCACTTTCCAGGGCTTGAGGTATTTTCATCTGCAGGAATTCAATCAAACTTGCCATTTCACTTTTGAATTCTTTTGCTTCACCGGCAGCGAATATTAAAAGTGTTGGATTATCGGGGTTTTGGAAATTATTTACATATGCATAATCAAAAAGCATCGGGCAATTAAACGACATATTTTCGAGAATTTTTTTTACTGATGAAGCTTTTCCGGTTCCCGATAATCCGGAAATATAAATGTTGTAACCGGGGCTACGCAAATTTATACCAAGTTTGATTGCTCGGATAGCTCGATCTTGCCCGAGTATTCCTTCAATCGGTTCAAGTTCATCAGTAGATTTAAAATTAAAAATATTGGGATTACATTTCCAGCGAAGGTCTTTCGGTTTTAATTCCGAAAATTTAGAGATATGTTTCAGATTCATATAACTGCCACAATTAGTAAGAAGAAGTTAACTAGAAGAACGAAATTCTAAACACAAAAATGATGAATTTAACAAATAACAGCAATAACGATTTACACTGAGTAATCAATTCCCCAAGCACTGCTTAGAACATTAACAAAAGCTTTTTCTTCGAATTGATAATTACCGTCTGCCTTGGCAATTGCAACAAGGTCATCAAGAATAGAAATTTTAATTGATGCTTCTTCAATGTCATAGTGAATCGCTTCGGCAATTGTATTCACAACTCTTAACCGCTCATCTGCACTTTTATTGTACCACTGAATAGCATCATCTAGAAGATTAGTTACTTCATCGTAACTGAGGTCGGGTGCTCTTTCAATTAACTTAGATTTGATTGCCTCTAACTCACTCTGTTGCAAATTAGCATCAGTTAAATGAGCGAAAGCGATATATAAATATCCAAGGTTATTTAATAAAACCTTTTTATCGTCAGTCATTGAACCCTCTTCTTGTCTTTTTTTAGAAGAAATAATATTGAATAATATAAATTCTTAACGATTTTTCAAATCACGAAACTTGAAAATGAATAATTGAAAAATTTTTTTTGTATCTTAGGAAAACTTATTTCGAGGATATAATGACGGTTCAAGAAGCCCGCAAATACTTCCCTTATCTTAATAGCGGGAAAATATATTTAAATCATGCATCTATTAGTCCCCTCTCATCACTTGTAACAGAGCGGGTAAAAGACTTTCTTCGAGAGAGAAGTGAAACAGACATCGAAAATGTTCCCAAAACTCAGTTTGTAACTGAATCAGTCAGAAATAAACTTGCCAGACTTATTAACACCTCGCCTGATAGAATAGCTTTTGTTGATAATACTTCAAATGGATTAAATATTGTTGCCCAAGGTTTGAATTGGAAAACAGGTGACCGTATTATTCTCAATGATGTTGAATTCCCTTCCAATGTTTATCCTTTCTTGAACTTAAAAACTCAAGGTGTAGAAATAGATTTTGTAAAATCGAATAACGGAATAGTTACTGCTGACGACATTATCAGAAAAATAACTCCCAAAACTAAATTGATTTCCATCAGCTCAGTTCAGTTTTTAAGCGGTTATAGAGCTGACCTAAAAAAAATTGGAGAAGTTTGCAAGAGTAAAAATATTTTGTTTTGTGTTGATGCGATTCAAGGTTTAGGTGCAACAACTCTTAACTTCGAGGAATGTAATATCAGCTTTTTAGCTTGCGGTGCTCAGAAGTGGTTAATGGGTATGATGGGATTAGCTTTTATTGCGGTTTCCGAAGAACTTCAAACAAAATTAGCACCAAAGTATGTAGGTTGGCAATCAGTTGAAAATCCTTGGACTTTATTAAACTATGATTTAGAACTTAAAAAGAGTGCGGAGGCTTTTCAAAACGGAACTATAAGCGTTGTTGGTGTTAATGCACTTGATGCCTCTTTGGAATTATTTGAAATGTTTGGAATTGAAAACGTTGAAGAGAGTGTTCTTGCAAATTCTCTCTACTTAACACGGCATCTTGATAATATCGGTATAAAAACCCTTTTGTCAGGGTACGATTTTCAACACATCTCCGGAATAATAAGTTTCCGTTCCGATAGTGCAAAATCAATATACAATTCGTTAACCGAAGCTAATATCATTTGCTCTTTACGTGAAGGGTTTGTGAGATTTTCCCCGCATTTTTATAATACTTGTGAAGAGATTGACTTAGTAATTGAGCGAGTAAAATTAGCCATTTAAATCATTAAATTACTTCTTCTTAATAAACTCTCCGGAGTAAGGAGGTCAAGATGAAGATTAATCAGCATACTGATTCGCATTCAGAGAGAAGGTTTTTTTCAAAAAAGCTTTATCTGGTTCTTGGGGTTATTATTCTCTTGTTGATAAGTTCTGCTTTTGTTCTATTTAATATTCAAAAAAATAGAGCAAAAAAGGAAAAGTACAATGAACTCTATTTTATTACCAACCTAAAAGAGCAACAGATTATTCAGTGGCGTAGTGAAAGAACTGCGGATGGTCTTTTCTTCTATTCTAATCCATTTTTTAAGAGCCTTGTTGCAGACTATCTTAAATCAAATAATAAAATGTTATTGAAAGATGTTCATGGCTGGTTGCTCCCTCTATACAAAAATCACGATTACTTGAACATTATTCTTTTTGATAATGAGGGAAATGAGATTTTGAGAATGAATCAAAATGACTCTACTCTAAATCAGAATGATATCAAAAGAATTTTCGAAACATCTCAAAATGGAAAAGTTACACTTTCATCCTTAATAAAGGATGATTCCTCAGATACAATATTCATGGATAATGTTGTTCCTCTGCTTATTAATAAAAATGGAAGTCAATATTCTCCGGGGATTTTATTATTTAGAATTGATCCGGAAATAAATTTATTCCCTCTAATCCAAAGTTGGCCTGTACAAACTAAAACTGCCGAAACTATGCTTCTTAGAGATAAGGATGATTCATTCTTAATCCTAAATGAATTAAGACATAAAAAAAATACAGCCCTTAACTTTCTCATTCAAAGTAATGAAGAGGCATCAATTTTTAATAAGCAGAACCTATCCGCTGAAGGAGTGATAGAGGGAAGTGATTATCGAAAGGAAAGTGTAATAGCAAGCTTTTCTGCTGTTGAAGGAACAGACTGGTACATCATAGCCAAAATTGATGTTGGCGAAAGTTTTGCTCTTGTATATCAAAATGGAATTTATTTAGTCATTATAACAGGGTTATTGATAATCGTAATTTCATCGGGGTTCTGGTTGTTTATAAAAAATCAGCAGTCTGAATATTATGAAGAAAAATACAATCTTGAGTCACAAAAACAAGCATTAATAAAGCACTACGCTTACCTCCACAAATACGCAACCGATATAATTATTCTTAGTGATTATAATGGGCATATAATTGAAGTAAATGAAAAAGCAATTTCAACTTACACTTACTCTCAAGAAGAATTTATGAACCTGACTTTAACTGATTTGAGGGCTCCTAATGCGCATTCAGAGCCCATTGTTAAACAAGTTAAAGATAATGAAGAGGGACTAATTTTCGAAACAATTCATAAAAGGAAAGATGGAACCACTTTTTATGTAGAACTCAGTTCAAGATTAATTTTAGTTGAAGGAAAACATTATATCCAAGCAATTATTCGAGATGTTTCCGAGAGGAAAGAAGCTGAGAAAAAAATGTTCGACATAAATAATTATTTGACGACTTTAATCGATTCTTCTCCAATTGCTATTTATGACCTTGACGGGAATGGAGTTGTTAAATCTATCTGGAATAAAACTGCAGAAAAAATATTCGGTTGGCAAAAAGAAGAGGTTATAGGTAAAAGGTTACCAAGCATAGCTGAAGAAAATTGGAGCGAGTTTGAAAAATTAAAAGCTCATATAAAAGCCGGTGAAGTAATTTCAAATATTGAGCTTGAGAGAAAAAGAAAAAATGGGGAGAAGTTTTATGTCAGTCTATTTATAGCACCAATCTTTGATGAGTCTCATAAGGTTTCCGGTGCAATAAGTATGGCTTCAGATATAACTAAAAGGCGCGAAGCTGAAGAAGAATTGAGAAGGTTGACATCAGAGCTTGAAGAGCGTGTGGTTGAGAGGACTTCGCAACTTGAAGAATTGAATAAAGAACTGGAAGCTTTCTCTTATTCAATTTCACATGATTTGAGAGCCCCTCTACGACATATTCTAAGTTTTCTTGAATTGGCAAAACTTGAACTACCGGAGAGAGTTTCTGACGAATTGGTTAGATATATGAGTGTAGTTAAAGAATCGGCAGTTAGGATGTCCTTAATGATTGATGAACTGTTGGAATTTTCAAGAAAGAGTAAAACGGATATTATTAAATCAGATATCTCATTGAACGAATTAATCGAAAAAGTTTTGGCTGATATGAAGCCGGAGCTTCAAAATCCAAATGTTAAAATAGAAGTTGAAAAACTTCCCAATATTTTTGCCGATTATAAAATGATAAAAACTGTTTTTTATAATCTGATTGAAAACGGAGTGAAATTCTCATCTAAACAAGAGAATCCGATTGTTAAAGTTGGTTCAATTCAGAATGATGAGAGAGAAATTGTAATCTGCGTTGAGGATAATGGTGTCGGATTTGATTCTAAAAATTCCGATAAACTTTTTGGAGTATTTAAGAGACTTCACAATGAAAATGATTTTAGCGGTATAGGAATTGGACTCGCTAATGTTAAAAGAATAATTTCACGTCATGGTGGAAAAGTTTGGGCAGAAAGTATTCCCAATCAAAAAACCGTATTTTATATCTCCTTCCCAAAAACTTAATAAAAAAGGCTGTCTAACTTAGACAGCCTCTCGAAAAGATTGATGATGAATCTTACTTCATCAGAACAAGCTTCTTAACTGAAGCAAAATTTCCGGACCTAAGTTCGTAGAAGTAAATTCCGCTTGAGAGTTTTGACCCGTCAAACTCAACTGAATATCTTCCACCATTTTTGAACTCATTAACAAGAGTTGCAACCTGTTTTCCGAGTGCGTCATAAACTGTTAAAGTAACATTTCCGGAAACAGGTAGCTGATAATTGATACTAGTTATAGGATTAAATGGATTAGGATAATTTTGAGCAAGTTCAAACTTATCCGGAGCAATATTATCAATTAATATTTCTTGGCTGTATGCATATCTTCCATCAAAATCAATTTGTTTTAATCGATATGCAACAGATGTTGCTTGAAAATCTGAAAGATCATCAGTGAAATTATAATTTTGAGCATGAGTAGTTGTTCCTGCTCCTGGTTTAAATGCGATTGTAGTGAACTGTGCATCTTCTGATTCCACTAATTTTCTTTGCACTTCAAACCCTTGATTATTTGATTCTGTCGCAGTAGACCAATCAAGCATAACTTTTCCGTTAGCAACTGAAGCATTAAATGCAGTAAACTCAACAGGTACAACAGGGGGCACGATATTTTTTAGAAGAACTCCTCCGGCTCCTCCTGCAAAACCAACAGTTCCACTCTCATTAAATCTAACAGATAACATGCTTGCAGTTCCTGTTGGGGTTAAGTCGGCTGTCCAAGTTGCACCGTTATCAAGTGATACAAACAAACCATTATCACCTGCAGCATAAGTAATTGGAGTATTACGAACATACTCTAAACCTTTGACTAGGCCGATGGTTGTAGCTTGTGCAGTAAAGGTTGCGCCACCATCGGTACTTTTTCCCAAAGTATTTGTTGCCTGCCAATAACCAACCAAACCGGCTCCGGTTGCAGTGCTAAATGCGAGCGAACCGGTAAATTGCTGTGCTGTTGAAGCGAAAGTCCATGGACCATCTGCACCATTTGTTGATTTGTAAACTCGATTAGCAAGAGTAGAACCGCTAGCTCCTCCGGTTCCAAACCAGCAAGTATTTCCAATTCTGTAGAAAGAGGAATTTGCGCCATAAACTGTTGATGCAGGGGCGACAGGTCGATTCGAAGTTAGCGCCCATGTAGCTCCTCCGTTTGTCGACTTAACAATGTGAAAACTTCCGTCTGTAGGATCGCTTTGTGCCCAAAGTGTATTAGCGTCAAAATTATCGACAAAATTAAACCATGCTCCTGTTGCAGTATATACGTTAGTCCAGGAAGTTCCACCATTTGTTGTTCTGAAAATAGAGCCGTTCCCAGATGTAGGTCCGGTTGCAACAACTGCTGTATTAGCATCAATACCAGCTACCGCATAAGCTCCGTTGCCTGGATTACCTGCGCTTAACCAAGTATTTCCGCCATCTGTGGAGCGTCTAACATCTCCATTAGCTGCTGAAATCCAAATAACATTATCATCGACAATATCGATTCCCCAGATATCACCCGTTGTTCCGCTTGTTACGGCTGCCCAGTTTAATACTTGTCCGGAAGCACTAATTGTGAATGGTGCATTACTTACATCAATAATGCTTGAATTTGCTGCATCAGAAATTCTAACTAAACATTGGGTTGAGGGAGTATTAGGGATAACCCAAGCGTAACTACCTGATGATGCGGGAATAGACTGAACAACTGGTAGCCAAGCTGTTCCGTTGTTTGTAGAGTATTCAATCTTGACATTTGCTACATTGCTACTATTCCATGTAACATTTTTAGTTGAAGCAATTTGCCAATTCTCACCACCATTTGGAGCCGTTACTAAAGTATAAGCCGCAGTAGTTGAAAAAGTTAATTCACCAATCCAGCTTCCCCAAGTATTTGTAGAAGCTACAAATTCAGTTAGCAAATAAATTCTATTTGTATTAGCAGGATCAAGCCAAGCACCATTATAATCGCCCCATCTATTTCTGCTCCCACCAAAAGTTTTGTAATAATAACCGTTACCGGCTTTTAATAATTTACTTCCGGTGAGTGAAGTAACATCTGAAGGTTTGGAAGTATAATATGCCCCTGCATATTCACTTGTCCCGGAACGTGTGTATGTAATTGCAACGTTGTTTGATGCATCAACTTCAAGAGCGGGATAAGTGTGGAAATAGGTATCAGCACCCATTGCTATGTCAGATACAACAGCATTTGTTGTAGTATTGATGGCAAGATATCTTACTGATGAGTAAAGATTTCCTGTTCCGCTTCTAACGGCGTGAACAGCATGAATGATTCCGTCTCGATAGACCGGCTCATTTCTAAAATAAAAACTTCCACCATCAATCGTTTGGGAGCCACCTAATTGTCCTGCATCGTTTGGAGAGTTGTATGTCGTAACAGGGATGTCTACGGCAGTTAATACCGGCGTAGTTGTTGGATTTGTGACTTTGTAGAGAGTCACAAAAGTACCTGTTGTAAAAGGTGAGGTGGATAGTAGAGTATATGTACCAGTTCCGTAATGTCTTGATGGTCTCAAAGTGAAAATATTTGTACCGCTTGCAGTTTTAATATCCCACAAATCGTTCCAAGTTACTTGTCCCGGTGAAGCAGCAAGAAGATTAGTTTTGTTGATTACTCTTAATTTTACATAATTATAACTTCCAGCAAATGTAAACTGATTGGAAGTAATATAAAGAGCTTGATTGTCATAGCCGACACCTTGATAATCACCCCAGTTCCCCGCGTTAGTGGTTCCATTTAGATGTGATGGCATTGCCCAATTGTACCAAATTCCATTTGGGTCAGAGTCATCAGAAATTGAAACTAAAAAATAACCTGTAGACGAACCAACATGTAACCAAACCATTATCCATCTTTGAGAAAATTGATCATAAATTACTTTGGGGTCAAAAGGATCTGAACCGGAAAGAGTTGAAGAATAAAATGAAGATGCTTCGATAGTCTTTTGAACATTACCCGACTTATCCAAAATTCTAAAACGGCTGTTAACAACGGCTAATATATGATTTGGTCCTACAGCCAAATATGGATCTGGAGGGATTGTGAATCCTTGGTCAGGAATTCCATTGAAATTATTGGATAGTACAAAATCGCCGTTAACTTGTCTATTAGAATTGGCAATAGTCGGATCGACCATATAATTAGCCCCTTCAGGTGCGGATGCACGAGGCATATCTTCAGTATTGGCGTATTGAGAATTAATAAAAATGTTTTTAATTGGTCTTGGTCTAAAATTTTTAGCAGGTGGCTCGGTTGTAAAACTATTAGTATTTACCGAAACACCGCTTGATACCGAACCGGCTGCGGGTCCTTGATAAATCTGTGCATACAACGTAACACCACCGATTAAAAATAGGAATACTAGTAGGTGAGTAAGTTTCATCGGAAGCCTCCAATTTTTTTTGTGAGATACTTATGGATTCTTTCAGCTACAAATAATGTTCTATATCGAACCCAAATATTTGATGCAAACTAAATATATTTGAGTTTAATTTCAATCTTAAGAGAGGAATTAATTAATAAGTTAGTTTGACTCGATTCTATAACTAATTCGATTTTATATATCTTTATTTATCACTAAGTTTTAATATTGCGTACAAAACAAGTTTAGTATTTATGAAGCTAGAAACTTTTAAAGAATTCCAAAATAATTACCTTTTCAGAGAAGCAATTGAAAATATTCCTAATGGTGTTATTATTATTGATTGCAGTAAGTCCGATAATCCAATAATTTATGCCAACAAGGCATTTGAAAATATTACAGGCTATTCAGTTGAAGAATCAATCGGGAAAAGTTACTGGGGATTCCATTTTGATGAAGCATTTCTTCAGAAAGTACAATTATTTAATGATGCTATAAAAAATAGATCAGAATTCCATTCTGTTATTAAAGCATATCGGAAAGATGGAAAAGTTTTTTGGTGTGATTTAAAACTTTCCCCGACAAAAGATTCCAATGATAATGTTACAAATTTTATTGGCATCCTAAATGATTTGACAGAGTCTCACAAAACAGAAGTGAAACTACGAGAGGCAACAACAAGAATTTCGGCATTGATTTACAGCCTTCAAGCTGGAGTTCTTTTAGAAGATCAAAATCGAAAAATTGTTTTATTGAATGATGAATTTTGTAAAATGTTCGGTATTAACGCAAATCCAATAGACTTAGTAGGGGCAGATTGTGTTGCAGCATCAGAACAAGTGAAGTTTTTATTCAAAGGTTCAGATGATTTTATAAAACGGATTGATGAAATACTAATTGAAAGAAAACGTATAAAAGCGGAAGAACTTGAGCTTGTTGATGGCAGGAGTTTTGAACGTGATTATATTCCGATTTTCATCTCAGATAATTATCTTGGACACCTTTGGCTATATAACGATATAACTAATCGGAAAAAGTACGAACATCAAATCGAAAATCTCAAAAGATTTTATGAGCAGATTTTGAATGACCTCCCCGGACAAGTAGCGGTTTTTGATTCAGATTATAAATATATTTATTTAAATCCTGAAGGCGTTAAAAACCCTGAAATGCGTAAATGGCTTATGGGGAAAACAGACTTAGACTATTGTAAGTACAGAGGAATAGATATATCATTAGCAGAAAGGCGAAAATCGCTTTATGAACAAATGCGAGTTGAAAAGAAGTTAATTCGATTTGAAGAAAAAAACACCACACCCAGTGGTGAAGAAAAATATTACTTAAGAGCAGTTAGTCCTTTATTGGATGATGACGGAAATCTAGATAGAATAATTGCTTATGGAGTTGAAATCACAGAGCAAAAACTTGCCGAGAGAGCATTAAAATATCGTCTCGATTTTGAAAACCTTATAACCACAATATCAGGTTCATTCATTAGTATTGATGCATCAATGATTGACGCAACAATCAACAAAGCTCTTAACTCAATAGGAACTTTTGCGGAAGTTGACCGGACTTATATTTTTGAGTTTGCCTCTGATAAGAAGAGTATGAATAATACTTTTGAATGGTGTAGAGAAGGAATCGAACCACAAATTGAAAATCTTCAAGAAATTCCCTCGGATTTTATGGCTTGGTGGATGTCTAAAATGGAAGCTTTTGAGCATATATATTTGGAGTCACTAGATGATCTTCCTGCAGAAGCTACCGCGGAACGTGAAGTGTTGAGTATGCAAGATATTAAATCACTTGTTGTTCTTCCATTAGTATTTAATAACAAACTTATGGGATTTTTGGGATTTGATTCAGTTCGAGTTCACAAGAAGTGGGAAGAAGATATAATAAAATTATTAAATATTATCGGACAGATATTTACGAATGCTCTAATCAGAAAAGAAAATGAATTTAAGCTCAAACAACTTCTGATTAATTACGAAAATTCAAATAAAGCACTTTCAGAATTTGCATATATTGCCTCCCATGATTTACGTGAGCCTCTCAGAAAAATTTCTTCATTTGGTACTCTTTTACAACGTTCGCTTGACGGGAAAGTTTTTGATGATGATAAAGAAAATCTTGATTTCATGATTGATGGTGCAAGAAGAATGCAAATGATGATTGATGATTTGCTCTCTTATTCCCGCTTAACTTATGCTGCAAAAGAAAAAATTCGGATTAATGTAAATGAACTTATAAATAAGATTAAGGAGTTCGAATTATCTGCTCTAATCGAAGAGACCGAAGCTGAAATAATAATAGAAAATGATTTATTAGAAATTGTCGGAGTTAAAACACAAATCCATCAACTTTTTCAAAACCTAATTTCAAACGGTATAAAATATAAGCGTGAAAATGTGAAGCCGATTGTTAAAATTAGGACCCACAAAACAAATCAATTCGTTTATTTTGAGATAGAAGACAATGGAATTGGTATTCCTTCAAAATATTATCAACAAATATTTGAGATGTTCAAAAGGCTTCATTCAAAAGAAAAATATCGCGGTAGCGGTATTGGGTTGGCAGTTTGTAAAAAAATTGTCGAAAATCATGGAGGAGAAATATCAGTCTCATCTGAGATTGATAAAGGAACTATCTTTACTTTTTCAATTTTACATTCATAAAAGGTATTATGGAATCGACATTTAAGTTAATTGTTATAGAAGACGATCCTGGTGATCAAAAACTAATAAAACTTGCCTGCAATAAAGCGCATAGCAAAATTAGAATAGAACAGTTTTTTGATGCTGAAGAAGCAGATTCACATCTAAGTTCAATTAATTCAGAAGACGATTTGCCTGAGCTAATTATCTTGGATTTAAATCTCCCGAAAATTTCCGGATTAGACTACCTGAAAAAACTAAAAACCGATGAAAAATTAAAAGTAATTCCGGTTGTTGTTTTAACAACCTCAGATGCTCCTCACGATATTGAAACTGCATATAAAAACGGTGCAAATAGTTATTTCAGAAAACCACTTGATGTTGATGAGTTAATAAGTAAAATTAAGTTAATTATAAACTATTGGACTAATTCCGAAAATAAAAAGAGACTCAATATTATATGAAATCTAAAATCCCACATTTAAATATTTATATTTTTGATGATGATAAAACTGATATTAAAATATTCAAATCTTTCATCCAGAATGAACGGCTTGATGTGGCTGTATTAGAGGCGACGAATGATGATGAATTTAATCTTCTTTTAAGCAGCAAAGTGTTATCGCCTGATGTCATATTTATTGACTATCAAATTCCCGGAAAGGGTGGAATGAATTGGTTGGTTGAATTAGTAAAAAAGAACATCGCCCCAATTATTATGCTAACCGGTAGGGGAGATGAAGAAACTGCAGCCGAAGCAATAAAACTAGGTGCATTCGATTACATTCCAAAAGACAATATCAGTAAGTACGAACTTTCAACCACAATTTTTAATTGTCTGGAAAGGTGGGAAACAAAAAAAGAGAGAGATTCTCTTTTAGGAATAGCCGCACACGAACTCAGAAATCCGCTGGCAACAATTCTTGGTTATGCTGAAATCCTCGAATCCTATGAAGACATTACTCCCGAGCAAGCAAAAGAAATGTATAGCATAATTCGGGAGCGATGTGAACATCAATTAGAAATTATCTCCTCATTACTTGATGTTACTAGAATTGAAATGGGCCAAATTAATTTAAAGATTCTAGAGATAAACTTGTACCAAGTAATTGAAAAGTTAGTCAACTCTGTTAAGCTAAGAGCTGATTATAAAAAAATTAAGTTAACTGTTGAATCATTCAGTAACGAAATTAGACTGAATTTAGACCCAACTCGAATAGAAGAAGTATTTTCAAATCTTATTGAAAATGCAATTAAATTTTCATTCGAAAATTCTGAAATCACAATAAAAATTTGGGAAATAGAATCGGATATCTTCGTCTCAGTAGAAGACCAGGGGCAAGGTATTAAAGATGAAGAACTAAAATATTTGTTTAATTTATTTTCGAATGTGAAAATCAAATCACAACCAACTGCCGGCGAAAAGTCTACCGGGCTTGGGTTAGCAATCTGTAAAAAATTAATTAATATGCACGGCGGTGAAATTTCAGTGGAAAGTAAATATGGGGAAGGAACTAAATTCATTGTAAGACTTCCCAAGAGCAGACCATAATTTTTCTTTAAGTAAGGTAAAAAAATGAGACTTCTATTTTTAATGTTTTGGTTCATGTTGCAACTCTTTATAAATGCACAAACATTATTTTCTCCGAACAAAAATCTAAAACTTATTTTCGAATTGAATAAGGATAAAGAACCGATTTACACTCTATTATTCAAGGACGAAACAGTCATCAAGAAGAGTAAACTTGGAATATTGTTAAAAGAACTCCCATCATTCGATAATGATTTTATTATTGAAAGATATGAGTCAACCGAGTTTGATGAAGTCTGGAAGCCTGTGTGGGGAGAAGTGAAAGAGATAAGAAATAATTATTCGGAATTGAAAGTTACACTTAAGCAAAATAAAGTTAAGGGAAGAAATCTTATTCTAACGTTTCGTCTTTTCGATGATGGACTTGGTTTCAGGTATGAGTTCCCTTCGTCAAGAAACTTACACTATTTTGTTGTGACTGATGAATTAACTGAATTTAATCTTACTGAGGATCATAGTGCTTTTTGGATTCCGGGTGACTATGATTCGCAAGAATATAAATATACTTTATCCAAACTTTCAGAAGTAGATGCACTTAAAGGAAATAATGCTAACGAGATTGGAGTTAAATCAATCTTTGATAAATATGGCGTCCAAACACCATTAATGTTGAAAACCTCAAAGCCATTATACATCAATATTCACGAAGCGGTATTAGTAAATTATCCGGCAATGCATCTTTTGATTGATGCTGAAGAAAATAAGCTAAGTGCACACTTAGTCCCCGATGTATTGGGGAGTAAAGCATATCTACAAGCACCGGAGAAAACGCCTTGGCGTACAATTATCGTTTCAGATAAGGCTGAAGAGATATTAATGTCAAAATTAATTCTCAATCTAAATGAACCATGTACTTTTGAAGATGTAAGTTGGATATATCCTCAAAAGTATATCGGTATCTGGTGGGAGATGCATGTTGGTACTGGCTCATGGAATTATTCTGACACGAATAATGTTAAGTTGAATCAAACAGATTGGTCTAAATTAAAACCAAATGGAAGACACGCTGCAAACACAAAAAGAACTAAAGAATATATCGATTTCGCTGCCAAACATGGATTTAAAGGTGTTTTAGTTGAAGGATGGAATGTTGGTTGGGAAGATTGGTTTGGAAACTGGAAAGAGGAAGTTTTCGATTTTGTAACCCCTTATCCCGATTTTAATTTAGGTGAACTTTCAGAATATGCAAAAGCAAAAAATGTGAAATTAATAATGCATCACGAGACATCAGCCTCCGTTGCAAATTATGAACGACGTATGGATGAAGCGTATCGCCTAATGAACAAGTTCGGATACGACGCAGTTAAAACCGGATATGTTGGTAGAATTATTCCGCGTGGAGAACATCATGATGGGCAATCAATGGTTAATCATTTTATCCATACAGCAAAAACCACAGCTAAGTATAAAATTATGTTAAATGCACACGAGTCTGTAAGACCAACGGGGTTGCATCGTACTTATCCCAATTGGCTAGCAAATGAAGCTGCTCGTGGAAATGAATTTAATGCATGGAGCAGTGGTAACTTGCCTGAACATGAGACAATATTACCCTTCACAAGACTCATGGGGGGACCAATGGATTACACCCCGGGAATTTTCCAAATAAAACTTGATTATTTTATTCCCGGTAAAAAAGAGCAAGTTAAAACCACATTGACTAAACAACTTGCACTTTATGTAACTATGTATAGCCCACTTCAAATGGCTGCAGATTATCCTGAATCCTATGAACGATTTCCGGATGCCTTTCAGTTTATAAAAGATGTTGATGTTGATTGGGATGATACGAGAATCCTTAAAGCTGAACCGGGCGATTATATAATTACGGCTCGGAAATCAAAAAATTCCGATAATTGGTTCTTGGGCGCTATTACTGATGAACAAAAAAGAGAATTTACTATCAGTTTAAACTTCCTCGATTCAGGGAAAAATTATAAAGCAAGAATTTATTCAGATGCTGATAATGCTCATTGGGAAATAAATCCAATGGGATATAAAATCGGAGAGTTTATAGTAACCTCAGAAACTTCACTTAAATTGAAACTTGCTGAAAGTGGTGGAACAGCAATCAGTTTCTTTCCTGCAACGAGTGAAGAGTCATCTCAAATTAAAAAATACTAATCTGAATTCCGGGGTTGATTCCACATCTAACTAAAAAATCAACCCCAATCTCTCAATCCAATAAATTATTAAAGTGATAAACTTTATTATTTGTTTGATAACTTGCTAGCATTAATCACAAATTATATACACAATATTTGCTCTGAGTTGAGTATGTTCGGTTGAAAATCTTGGTATTCTTTTTGCAACTAGTAGATATGTCATTTGTGCAGGCAAGGCACATCAATAATTGCGATAATTTATTTATGGATAAAAATTATGAACCAAATTTATTCCTTAACCCTTTTTATATGTTTTTTTACTTTTTCACTTTTTGCCCAAGTTGCATCATTAGAAGCAACCTTTTCAACTCCTAAATCTGATGGAATAACAATCCCATATCAGAATGGTATGCCTGTCCCTTCTTTCGAAAAACAAAATAGGCAAATCATTGATTTAAAAGGGACATGGAAAAAACAGCGCTTTGCTGCAAGCGATCAAATTACTTTAGCTAAACGGGATATAGCAGGTTATAATGATCTTATTACAGAAGCTCAAGGTCGTTATCTCCCATCTTTTGATGATATTTCATGGGAGACAAAAGAAATTCCGAGTGTAGAAAATGTAATGAATCCTTTTCCACAAGTTCCTGAATATTTTGAAGATGGAGTATGGTATAGATACAAATTTTCAGTTCCTGATAGTCTAAACAACAAATTTATAAAGTTGATGTTTTATTCGGTTAATTATGTTGCTGATGTGTGGCTAAATGGAAATTATCTCGGTTATCATGAAGGTGGATATACCCCCTTCGCATTCGATGTAAGTTCAAAAATGAATTATGGAACAGAAAACATAATTGCTGTGCGTGTAGACAATCCGGCATGGGGAAGTAGGAATGATATAGTCCCTTACACACGGGTTGACTGGTTTAATTATGCCGGAATTATTCACGATGTATATCTGGAAGTTTCTAATAAAGTTTCCATTATGAGAGGAGATATTGTCACTCTTTCAACAAATGGCGAAATACAAACGACAATTTCGGTATATAATAAAAGTGGTTCTGACAAAAATGTAAATGTAAAGGTTGAGATTTTCAATGCCGATGTGAATGAGAATAATATTCAAAGTGACAAAGCATCAGAATTAATAGGCTCGGTCGCAACTTTTTCTGGGAATGGGCAAACATCGTTTACCATTCCAAATGACACTGTAAAAGTATGGCGTACAAACCTTGTTGTTGATAATCCAAGGTTGTGGTCTCCCAAGTTTCCAAATCTTTATGTAATGAAGGTGACGTTATCCGAGGGGGATATTATCCTTGATGAATACCATACTCAATTCGGTATTCGAATTGTCAAGACCGAGGAGAATAAAGTATTATTAAACAACAGTCCGGTTTTCTTTACAGGAGTTGCTCGACATGAAGATCATCCTGTTTATGGAAGAAGTATACCAATTGATGTTATTTATCAGGATCTTCAAAAAGTGAAGGCTGCTAATGCGAATATGCTTAGAACTGCACATTATCCAAATCACTTATACACATATCAAATTGCAGATAGACTCGGAATAGCAATAGTGGAGGAGATTCCGGTTTGGTGGTTTGACAATCAGATGGCATGGGTAATTCAAAATAGCATTAGACACATTCATGAACAAATGTTTAAAGAGATGGTTTTCAAGGATTACAATCGACCTTCAATTATTCTATGGAGTACCACAAATGAGTGCGCTGATGTTGATAATAGAAAAGTCTTTATTACTCGCGTGAAACAAGACATAAATTTCAATTATCCTGATGGAAGATTAATAACTCAATCTGCTGCTGCTGATAGACCCGGTCCGCACGATCCATCTCAAGCAGTCTGCGATGTAGCCGGTTGGACAATGTATTTTGGAATTTTCCACGGCGGAACTTACTATGACGGAACAAGAAAATTTCTGAACGATGCAAGTTATGAGTATCCTTTTAAGCCGGTTTTAGATACAGAATTTGGATATTGGTCGGGTGAGTTAAATGCAATTGGTGGGCAAAATGCTCAAGTAAATGTTTTCAAAGAAACTTTCTCAGCATTTACTTTTAGAGCAGCAACTATTAAGCCGAACGGTACTTATTATGACGGCGGGTACTTAATGGGGGTAACATGGTGGTGTATTTTTGATTGGTATTCACATCAACATCCACAAGGTTTTCAGAGTATGGGACTTTATAGAATGGGGAGAGATACATCAAAAGCTGTACTTGATACTCTGAAAAATTATTATGCCCCATATTATAATCTTGGTGGAATGCCTACTTCAATAATCGATAATGATGAAAATGCCGTTCCAAACGAATTCAATTTGAATCAGAATTATCCTAATCCGTTTAACCCAACAACAAAAATTAAGTTTTCAATTCCGGCAATAAATTCAAGTAACCATGTTACTCTTACCGTCTTTGATGTTCTAGGAAATGAAGTTACAAAACTGATTAACGCCCCAATGTCAAGCGGTAATTATGAAGTTGAGTTTGATGCCAATATATACCGCCTTTCGAGTGGGATATATTTTTATAGACTACAAAGTGATTTGTTTTCTTCCACCAAAAAATTTGTATTATTAAAATAAATTTCTTCGCCCTACTGATTGTCGGAAATCCGTAGGGCTAACTCTTCTTTCTTACAGATTGGAACTAATCTAAAATTATTCTGTTTAGAAGAATAAAAGTAAGTTCAATTATGTATGATTTCATTGTGATAGGTGCGGGTTATAGTGGTTTAACAACGGCCGCACTTCTTGCAAAAGAAAAGAAAAAAATCTTAGTCCTCGAATCACACAATCTGATAGGAGGGTGTGCATCCTACTTTAAGAGGAAAGAATTTCTTTTTGATGTTGGTGCAACAACATTCAGTGGTGTGAAGCAGAATCAACCTGTCGGAAAGATTTTTGAATTATTGGATATTAAACCGAAGTTCAAAAAACTTGACCCCGGTATGGTTATCATTCAAAATGAAAAGAAAATAAATCGATATTCTGATCAATATCAGTGGATAAATGAGGCTGAGAATAAGTTTGGTACAAGTGGACAAAATAAGTTTTGGGAAAAAGTTTACAGAATAAATGATGAAGTTTATAATCTGATATCATCGCCGATAACTTTCCCCCCTTCAAGCATCAAAGATTATTTTCATTTAATTAATTTCAAAAATATAAAACGAGTTCCCTTACTTTATAGTCTAGCCTCTTCTGTTGAAAAAGCTTTAACTGATTATGATTTATCAAGCAACCAACAGTTTACTTCTTTTATCGATGAACAACTTCTTATAACAACTCAAAATAACCGATTTGATACCCCCTTTTTGATGGCGGCTATGGGATTGGCTTATCCTTCAGAGACGTATTATCCTTATGGTGGGATGTACAAGCCATTGGAGGCAATACAAAATTCTCTCAGACTAAATGAAGGTGAAATTAAGTTCAAAGAAAAAGTTACTTCAATAGAATTTAACAAAGAATACATTATTAAAACCGAAAGAGGAAATACTTATAAAGCAAAAGGGGTTGTATCATCAATCCCGATATGGAATTTAGAGCTAATTACAGACGGACCTATAAAAAACTATTTCTCAAATTATTCAAGACGTTTCAACAAAGCATGGGGAGCGGTTACACTCAACTTTGCAATAGAATCTAACAATCAACTTGAAACTGCATATTATCAAATACATCTTAATAAAAGAATTCCGTTTTGTGAAGGGAATTCAATTTTTGTCTCTTTTTCTTTGGATGATGATATCGAAAGAGCCCCAATAGGTTCGCGGGCTGTTACGATATCTATTCATACTAATCCAAATGATTGGCTTAACTTAACTAAGGACAATTATTTCGAGAGAAAAGAAATTGTCACGAAAGAAATTCTTGAATCGTTTCAAAAAGCTTTTCCCGAGTTTAATTCATCAGAGATAAAACATCAATTAACCGGAACTCCTCAAACATTCAATTTTTACACACAGAGACATAATGGATATGTTGGAGGAATACCTCATTCTTTACAAAATAATTTTTTTTCTCTACCAAAAAACAAAACTCCATTTAAAAATTTTTATACGGTTGGAGATACTACTTTCCCCGGGCAAGGTATTCCTGCTGTAATCTGGGGAGCATTAAATTGCTCAACAATAATCTTAAATAGTTGATTTGAAACTTTTTTAATTCTTTTCGGGTTCTAATTATTGTTACTAACATTAAAAATCTGAATGAAGAAAAAAGTATTAATTATCGGTTCCGGATTAGGCGGATTATCGACAGCTCTGAGATTGTCAGTCAAGGGGTATGATGTGACAATCTTGGAGAAACACTCTAAAGCAGGAGGAAGGCTAAACCAATTACAAATTGATGGTTTCACCTTTGATGTTGGTCCTTCCTTCATGAGTATGAGTTACGAGTTGAATGAGCTGTTTGAATCATGCGGAGTGAAAAATCCAATAAAAATGACGGAACTCGATCCACTTTACAATGTCTATTTTGAAGGGAATGATAAACCTTACAAAATTTGGAAAACTTTGGAGAATCTTGAAAAAGAATTTGCTGAAATTGAACCTAATCTTGCAGCTAAAGTTGAAAAGTATTTAAAACGAGGAGGAGAATTCTTTCATGATACTGAAGATGCAGTTATAAAATCAAATTTTAATAGTCTGATTAGTTATCTATTTCAGTTGTCAAAAGTTCCCAAAAAACACTTGCCTTATCTATTCAGAACTATGTGGAATGAAGTTGAACGAAATTTTGACTCGAATGAAGTACGTGTTATTTTTTCGCTTGTTGCATTCTTTCTTGGTTCTACACCTTTTCAAACTCCAGCAATATACTCGCTACTCAACTATACCGAGATGAAACACGACGGCTACTGGAAAGTCGAAGGGGGGATGTACAAAATAGTTGATGAATTGCTAAAACTCTTATCGGCACAAAAAGTTAAAATTGTTTACAACACAGAAATCGTTGGTTTTGAAAAGAGTAATAATTTTATTTCGTCTCTTATCGATCAAAATGGTAAAAAATGGACTGCAGATATTTTTATCTCCAATTCTGATGCAGCTTCTTTCAGAGGAAAAATTCTTAAACGCGAAAAATTCAGTGAAGAGAAGTTAGATAAGATGGAGTGGACTCTTGCTCCGTTTACAATTTATTTAGGAGTTAAAGGAAGCATCGATAATTTGGCGCATCACAACTATTTCTTAGGTAAGAACTTTAGAGGTTATGCCGATGCAATTTTTACATCATCAATAAGTCCGCAAAAACCATATTACTACGTAAACGTCTCTTCAAAATCATATAAAGAATGTGCTCCTGATGGATGTGAAAATATTTTTATTCTTTGTCCTGTTCCTGATTTACGATTTAAAAAAGATTGGAGCGATAGAGAAGAGTTGGCAAATAACATAATCGACGATTTATCTAAACGAACCGGTTTCGATATTAAGAATAATGTATTAGTAAAAAAGATTTTTGACCCGGAAGATTGGGGAAAAATGTTTAATCTATACAAAGGCTCAGGGCTGGGACTTTCTCACGGGATGCTACAAGTTGGAGCATTTCGTCCAAAGAATAAAGATGAACAATTTAAAAACTTATTTTATGTGGGAGCTTCAACAACTCCCGGAACAGGTCTGCCAATGGTGATTATTAGCTCGAAATTAGTTGAAGAAAGAATCGAGGAGGTATATGGAAATTTATCATAAAAGTGCATTTGATATAAGTAAGATAATTACGCAGAATTACAGTACATCATTTAGCATGGGAATCCTGGCTTTTGCACCGAAGTATCGTGACCCAATTTATGCCATTTACGGATATGTTAGATTAGCAGATGAAATCGTTGATTCATTTCATCAACATAATAAAAAACAACTTTTATTAGATTTTAGAGAAGAAACATTTAAGGCAATCAAGGAAGGTATTTCCACAAATCCTATTCTTCATTCTTTTCAACTGACTGTATCACGGTATAATATTGAACATGCTCACATAAATGCGTTTTTAGATAGTATGGAAATGGATTTGTACAATAATTATTATGAGGAGAAACATTACGAAAATTACATATATGGTTCGGCAGAAGTTGTCGGGTTGATGTGTTTGAAAGTATTTGTTGATGGCGATCAAAAGCAATATGAAACACTCCTTGAGCCTGCGCGTGCGTTGGGTTCAGCATTTCAAAAGGTAAATTTCCTTAGAGATATTAAAAGTGATATTGAAGAGCGTGGAAGAATTTACCTCCCGGGAGTAAATGAATTCTTCTTAGTGAATGATAATAGCAAGAAGGATTTAGAAAACGAAGTGGAACATGAATTCAGAGTAGCGCTAGAGGGAATAAGAAAGTTGCCCGCCGGAGTGAGGCTT
>JAHBUO010000039.1 GCA_019638025.1 Ignavibacteriaceae bacterium | reverse complement strand
TTTGAAGTCCCATTTTTCTCAAAATTTTTTATAAGGAGTCCGCCTATTTCATTTCTATTAACGGGGCGAATTTCTAAAAATGGTTTCGCATCTAACTCCATCCTCTCTAAAAACTGATAAATCCTTTTATTAATTTCCCGTGAGTTATTGATTTGAGCATTTCCAATGGCATAAAAGAGTGTAAACACAATGATGATGCGAATTATAAAAAATGTCATAAAATATTATATTGAAAGAACTGAATAATTATAAAATCGTTTTTTAAAAGGATCATATTATAGAATGGTAAACCGGTTTCATCAAAGTGTTATCGTTTTAGCATTATCCCAATCAATTTGCTCATTTGCAGTTTTTATATCGATAAATTCAAAATCATGAAGAAGTTTTTCGAATTTATTCCTTGAGTTTTTGAGGCCAACATAAGATTTAAATTTTCGATATTGAGTAAGATTTTCAAGTATCGGTTGTCCATAATCAAAATCTCGAGGATGAAAATATGTCATGACATAATCTGATTTTTTATATAAAAATTTTTGAATGCTATAAGGAAGTAAACGAAAATACCCACCTCCACTAAAAACTATATTTTTTCTTAACAGACTAAACGTATTTATTGGAAATTCTTTAATGATACTACCACCCATAGTTATTTTGCACGGTAAAGTAGAGGAAAAACCATCATAACCTCCATGCCCCCGTGATGTAGGGAAAATCGAACTATCGATTTGAATCTCCATTTCTGATAATAAGTCAAAAAACCAGTTAGTATCCCTCTTTATTGAAAAACCAGGAGCCCTGAAGTATTTGATTCTTTCCCCTGTTATATCTTGAAGCAACTTATTCGATTTCAAAATGTCTTGTTTTACAATTTCTTTTTTGTACTTATAAATTAGGAGATGTGAATACGAATGATTTCCAATCTCATAACCAGCTGCTAAAATTTTTTTTATCACATGCGGATGCTTTTCAGCAATCCATCCAAGAACAAAAAATGTAGCTCTATATCCAGTGTCAGATAGTGCTGACAATATATAATCAAGCCCCTCGTCTATACGGGTCTCGAATTCCCCCCATTTAAATATTTCCTCAGTCTCTGTAAAGTCAAGGATATGGAACCAATCTTCTAAATCAACTGTCAATATTTTCAAAGTTAATCACAAGTCGTCAGAATCAATCCACATAAGGTTCCAGTTATCTTGATTTAGTATTAAATCGTCTGTGTACTGTGAATTTAATCTTTTTATTATAAGTTTAAATTTGTAAGGTGATTTTAAAAGTCCATTTCTAAAAAAGTTTAATTTTTTTGCTGTTGGATTACTTGACATAATGAGTAAACATTCAGCATTCTTTTTTTCTGCTATCTTATAAATTGCTCTAAACATATTTTTCGAATATAATTTGTTATCTTCCAAAATCATTATATCCAAAAGTGCGAATGATGGAATCTTCTCTTTAATGACAAAACGTGCAATCGCAACTCCAACAATTTTTTCATTCTCACTTAATACAATAATATCGTATTCTTTCCCAGGAGCATTTAAACGCCATTTTAAAAAATCGGAAGTTTTATTGAGAACGATTTTCTTACCATGAGACCATCGAGCGATAAATTCTTCCAACTTATCTATTTTGTCAATTTGTTTATTGGTGAATACATCAATATAAAATTTGCTATCAATCTCTGACAAATAACCCATAATTTTTTTAAGTCGTGAAAAAATTACTCTGATTATGGGTGTTAGATAGCCCAATTTCTTACTTTTCAGAATACTATCAATTTTTATTACCCCAATAAATAATGGTAAATCAAAAATAATTTCCCATCCCACCTTTAGATGACCCGGAATTACTTCAGGACGAATTGGATAACCAGTAGTGAATACAAGTTCTTCTTTTTTCAATTCATCGGTAGCAAATTTTCCTAACTGTGTAAAAATTCCTTTGCCTCTAGCTTTAATGCCCGTCATTACATCGCACACCATTCCAACTCTAACTTTATCATTCCCAATCAAATACTCATAGGGCAAAGCGGCATAATAACCTAATATACTACTCTCTGATTCAGCAATGTATTCATACGATTTCTTTTTACCAGGGAAAGAATGGAATTTCCAATAGTAGTGTTCAATAGTCTCAACTGTAGTACCATTATTTTCCGGAAAACATTCTCTAAATAATTCTCGCTGTTGAGACAAATTCTTTTGATAATCGAATTTGTTAAATTGAATTACATTATTTCTACCCACTAATATAAACCCGCATTAATATTCACTGAAGTGCCATTAATATAACTATTGTTTCTCAAGTATTCGATCGAGTTAAAAATTTGGATAGGATCTCCAAAACTCTTCACAGGTATAGAATTTTTGATTCCTTCTCTATACTCTATCGGAACATCTTCTATCATCCCAATATCAAAATATCCAAGGTTTAAATTATTAATAGTTATATTTTTCTGAGCATTTTCTATAGCAATACTCTTTGCCATACCCCACAAAGCAGCTTTGGAAGCCGCATAAGCACTTGTACCAGGAGTTCCTTTTTGGGCAACTACTGACGATAAATTAATAATCCGCCCATAGTTTTGTTCACGCATCAATGCTAAAAAGTGCCTAATAATATTAAATGTTGAAACGAGATTGAGATTGATTAAATCGCCCCATTTTCTAATATCTGCTTTATGTGCAAATGAATTATAATTTGCACCTGTGCAATTAATCAGCGTAATATTTTCAAGTCTAGGTTGTAAATCTCTCACCAATTTTTCAACTTTAACATAATCAGTAACATCAATTTGAATGTAGTTAGATAAATCTGTCTGTGGAGTTGTTGAATTGTATGTACCTAAAACAATTTCACCCAAATTCATATACTGTTGAAGTAAAAATTTACCAATACCCCTTGAAGCACCATTAATAAATATCATTTATATTCTCCTTTTAATAAGACCATTTTAATAAAGAAGCACCATAAGTCCAACCACTCCCAACCGCTGCAAATAAAATAATATCACCGGCCTTAAGTTTCCCTGAATGTTTTAACTCATCTAATAATATTGGGATAGTTCCCCCAGATGTATTTGCATATTTATCCATATTTGTCATTAATTTTTCCTTGGGTAAGCCAATAATTTCGGCAGTTTTTTCAAGTAAGAGTTTGCTTGGCTGATGAGGAACTAAAAAGTCAACTTGGTCTATACTAATATTAGTGTCACTTAAAACTTGATTTATAGCTTTAGGTAAAACAGTAGTACCTGTTTCATATACTGCACGACCATTCATTTGAAAATAATGTAAACCTTTTTCAACAGTTTCATTTGTTGCTGGTAATTCTGAACCTCCTGCCGGAACTGTAAAATTCCATTTCCCTCTTCCATCTGAATAAAGTCTAAAGGCAAGAAAACCTTCTAATGCACTACCGTTAGAAAGTACTGCTGCACCGGCACCATCTCCAAAAAAAACAGCGTCCCTTCTTTTCCAGTCGGTTATTCTTGAAAATGTATCTGCACCAATAACTAGGACATGGTCATAAACACCAGAGGCAATAAATTGAGCTGCAACCGACATCCCATATAAAAAACCGGAACAAACAGCCGAAAGATCAAATGCGACAGAATTATATGCTTTAATTTTATCTTGAACTATACATGCAGTAGAAGGCGCTAATCTATCAGGTGTTGCTGTTGCAACAATAATTAAATCAATATCTTCTGCTTTCAACCCAGCATCTTCAATTGCTTTAATACCGGCAGATGAAGCTAAATCACTTGTACACTCATCGGGAGCAGCAATTCTTCTTTCTTTTATACCAAGTGTTTTGTAAATCCACTCGTCACTGGTATCAATCATTTTTTCTAATTCTCTATTTGTCAAGATTTGACTTGGTGTATAAGAACCTGTACCGATTATCTTTACGTTTCTAACTAGTTGTCTCATATAATTTTCCTTTTTGTCTTAGTTCATTAATTACAAGTTTTGGAATTAATAACATATATCTAAATGCGCGTTTACCTATGCGGTTTGGCTCTTTCAACACTCTGAAAACCCATTCTAAATGTAATTCGCGCAACCATAATGGAGCTCGTTTAATTGTGCCATCAGCAATATAAGAATTTATGGCCGCACCAATTCCAAATAGAACCCCTCTTTTCAAAAAAGGTAGTAAATTGCTCATAAATATTTCTTGTTTAGGTGCACCAAGTGATACCCAAATTATTTGAGATTTTTTTTTATTTATATCGGAAGCTATTCGTTGGTAATCAAAATCATTCACATCATTAAAAGGAAGTGAATAAAAATCATTTTCGCTAAAATCAATTTTATTTTGAGAGAGTTTTAGTTTTAACTTTTCTAGCACCATAGATGTATTTCCAAGAAATATTTGAGAAAATCCAAGATTTGAAAAATCTTGAAATATCTCAGGACCAGTGTAAGTTTGAAGTTGTTTATTATGAATTAACCCTGCAAGTAATGATATGGAACTTCCATCGCACGCATTAACAATAGAATTATTTATAATACTATTGTATTGCTTATTTTTAAGTGTCTGTGCAAGAACATTGCCGTCAACAACGCAAATGTAGCCTTTTTTTTTTTCAATAATTGAATCGACAACAGCTTTTTTAAATGTTGTTCTATCAAACTCAAATTTTATATTAAAATATTTTTGCACTTTTAATCAACGATTCATGTTGTAAAATTTCTTCTTCTGTAAATCTATTTTTAATGAATTTTGCCGGATTACCACCCACAATAGAATAAGGTTTAACATCTTTAGTTACAACAGAACCGGAAGCAATTATGCTTCCTTTTCCAATTGTAATATCACTCATAATTATCGAACCATAACCGATCCATACATCATCTTCAACTACTACCTTTGCATTAATCCCTTTCCAAAAATAATTTTCATCTCTAATCTGTTCAGCGTGCCTAATTGGTAAACCAACATGTAAATAGTTGTGATCAAACTTACCTACAAAAGCAACACTATTGCCAATAATTACATAATCACCAATAACCGTATCACATTCAATTTGGGAATTCCTTCCAATATAGCAATCTTTACCAATAATAATATTGTTTTTAGCCCAAAAATGTACGTTACGACCAGCATGAAACCCACTACTTATATTATATTTACGCCATTTTATTTTAACAAGGTAGAAGTCCCTTAACTTCTTAATTAAAGAAAACACTTTATTTCAACTCCCATAAACTCATTAAGTCATTTTTCAAATTGTCATTTGAATATTTCAAGATCTTTGACTGATTAGGTAAAGAATTTCGATCAATTAACAGTGCTTTATTCATTAATTTTGCAAAGAGACCTTCATCATGTCTTTCTGCAATAAAACCATCCTTTCCCTCTGTAATAATTTCCTTAGCACTGCTAAAATTGGTTACACAACATGGTACACCGCAAGAAACAGCTTCAACTAATGAAGTTGACCACCCTTCCTTATATGAGCCCATAATATACAAATCACTTGCATTTAAATAGTCAGCTAATTTTTCATGAGATAAATAACCTAATAGATGAACAAAATTTTCCAATCCTTTCTTTTGGATATAGTCTTCAATTTTTAATTTATCTTCCCCATCACCGATAAAATATAAGTGTGCATCTATATTGTTATTTCTAAAAAATAAAAAAGAATCAATCAAAAAATGCCACCCTTTAAACCAGCCTAATCTTCCTGATGTAATAACTATTTTTTGTTGAGATGGAAGCATTAATCGTTTTCTAATCTTAACTTTATCATTCTTCTTAAATATAGATGTATTAACTCTTGTGGAAAATTGTATTACTTTTAATGAACCATTGATATTATTTAAATATTTATTAAAATTTCCCACCCCATTCTTATCTGCAGCAGCCAAAATTAGCTTGGTTGAAGAAAGTTTCCTCAAAAATATAATTTCGTATATCGATGAAAAAAATTTACTAACCCAATAACGTGAAACAGTAAATGGGTTGTCTAAACCGGCAAATCTATAGCAGATATTTTTGAATCCCACCCTATATACCGCTAAATAAGTATCAAATGTCTGTATAAAAACATTATCAATCCCTATTTTTTTAATTCTATCCCTATTCTTTAATAAACAAAAATAATTCTTTAAACGAGCCGGAATAAATGGCTTTTTATCATTTTTTTTAACTCTTTGAAAAGCAAAATAATCGTATTCAATTCCATCAATTATTCTTTTTGTCCAAATACCAACTGGGAAATCCTTCTCAGTTGTAATCCCAACTAATGCCAGTTGATTACCAAAAGCACTAAGCATTTGAACAGCAAAGGAAAGATGCCCTCCCGTTGGATAGTCAACAAAATTACAACCTTCTATTAATAATATTTTCTTATCTTTCATCAATCTTTATTCTCAAAAATTTATCTAGTTTCAGAGCTAAAGAATTGTATGATCTTTCTTCCTTTATGTAATTCGCCCCTAGCACACCCATTTGAGAAGTGTGTTCAATATCATGTTTTAATAAATTAATAATAGCTTTCGCAAATTCTTGGGTATCATATTTTACTAAAATGCCTCCTTGACTTTTTTCGACTACCATTTTTTGATCCAAGATTTCTTCATTTGCAACTACTGGTACTCCCAACCCAAGACTTTCAAGAACTTTAGTTGGTGATGATACTATATAAAAAGAATATGGTGGTATTGCAGAAATAGTGATTCTAGAATTTCTAATCAACTCGAATAGCTCATCTCTCGGTTTATTTTCTAAAATTTTTATACTTTTTTCTAAATTCATTTTTTTTACTTCGGCTTTAATGTTTGTAGTTTCAGAAATATTTCCACCAATAATAGTTAAATTTACTTCGGGTAAAGACAGCCTGGTTTTTTCAAATATTTCCAGTAGAAAATTAATATTTCTTATCTTTTCGATGGAACCAAAATACAGCAATGAATATCTGAAAGCATTTGTGTTTTGATTAACTTTATCATTTTCAAAAGCTTTTATTTTATTGTTTGAAAAATCAAACCCCATTGGTATTGAAATAATTTTTTGAGAAGAAATTCTGTAAACCTTAATTAAATATTCTTTGAAAGCATCACTTCTAGTTATTATAAAGTTAGCTTTTTTAAAAATAATAGTTTCAAAAAATGAATTTGAATAATATCTAAATCTATATAATAATTTATGGAATAGATCATTGGCGTTTCTTGATTGAAAATCAAAAAACTCTGATAATGGAAATGCTTTAATGTATCCAAATCTTATCTGTTTAATTTGGCAAATTAGCATTGGGATAAAACTTATTGATGAATAATTTCTAGAGACAATCAAATCGAATTTTTCACCAAGTAATATTTTTTTTAGCGAAAGAAATAGTGGGATATTAATCGAAAAACGGGATAAAAAATTTGATGGATATGTATAAAAATTATTAGCAGCTTTATTACTTTTTTTTAACAAAAATTTAATCTCATATCCTAGATTTTGAAGTTCTTTATCAAAAATTACTCTCTCAGCAATTCTGATTGAATCAATCGAATCTGCTATATCAATATATAATATTTTCATGCTTGAAATTACTGTCTAAACTTTTTCTAACATAATATCCTATTAAGAGATATAGAGGTAGATACATTCCTCTCACAATCAAAATTAGGTGGGAATAAAAAAGAAAATCAACTGTCATAATCAGAAGCCAAAGTATTGTTATAATCAACCATTTTTTTTGGAAAACATTAAAGTTTAGTGCGAATTTTACTAATAATGAAAAAAGTTTAAATAAAAACAAGGTGTAAACAATCAACCCCAAAAGGCCAAACTGAAGGACAGTTTTCGCACCGCCAACTAAACCGGAAGCATACCCTAATCCCAATGCTTCCATTGAAAACTGATCGAACTTAGTAAAACTATTTCTTTCAGTTGTACCTGGACCGATACCGACAATTAATTTATGAAATGCATTCGTATTACTCGTTAAGAAATAGAAAATCCCTTCGTAAGCATTTAATCTGCCACTCCCATCAAGTTTTCCATAATCCTTACGATCCTCATAACCTGCAGCATAATCAATTGTATATGCCAAATCGAAACTGCCCCAGACTTTGTTTTCTGGATTTAATGTTGGCATTATTCTGACCCCCAGATAAATAATCACCATTGCTAACAAACCAACAGAAATAATAACCTTTGGGTTAAAAATCTTATATAATTTAGAATCATGCATCAGCCAGTAGTAAAAAACAATGCTAAGAAAAATATTGATTGGTGCCAAAAAGACCAAAGCTCTTTTTAATCCCACATAACCAAAAAAGAGCATTGAAATCATTAGTAAGATGAAAACCTTCTTCTTGCTATCTAAATACAAAACCAAAAATAAGTTTATCCCTAATAGGGGTAAAATAGTAGAAATGGCACCTCCAAAATTGGCAAGTGTCCCTATATACATATGCTCCTGCATCCCAACGGTATATAGTTTATAAATTGCAACAAAAAACTGTACTGAAAATAAAAAAATTATTGTCTTTGTCAATCGATGGAAATTATTGTCACTTATATAAATATTCAATCCTATAAATAACATAAAAATCGGCATTAAATACCTGCGAATTCCTACAACAAATAATATAAATTCTGATGAATTAAAAAATTTAGATATAAGAGAAATAATTATGAATAATGGAATTATCCATAAAGTTTTTAGATATTTTGATTTACCATTTAATAATACTAAGACAGAAACTATTAAAATACTAATATCTATTATGTAACCACTTACCTCCGGTAGTAAACCAAACAAGTTTTCTAGGAGTCCTAGATTAAATGATAATATAATTAAGAATAGTATTAAGTTGAACATCAATTTATCGATTTGCTTTGAGACAATAGAATGGTGAGAGACTTAATCCCAAACTATCAAATTTACTAATAATTAAATTAGCTAAATTCAAAATATTGTTCATCAAAAAAGAATGATTTTGGCCGTAATAACCCGCAATAACTTCCGAATTGAAGCCATTATCTTTCAATAATCCTGATAATTCATAAGGATTCATTAAATGTTCAAACCAACTACCCGTATAAGGGTCACAAGTATTAGTTGGATGTTTAATTTCTTTTGGATACTCTCCAGAAATTAAATAATTTTCAACAGCTCGATTAATATCATCAACAATCAAACCGCGGGTAGTTCTAATTAATTCTTGAAGTTGGTAATCTGTTAAATTCTTTGCATTCTTCAATATTATTTCTTCACGAACTTTAATTAAAGCCCTCGTCTCATCAGTTGGCTTACGTCCATATTTATACTTTCTGTCTTCGTTTTCAAATTCCAAATGTTGTTTCATTAGTTTCTTTCTAATTCTTGGATTTAAGCTGTTTGCTCCTGATGCAAAAAATAAATGCAAATGTTCACTTGGTATATACCTTAATTTCTTAATAAAATCTTCAATATCATAAATATGCTCTATAACATCATAATTACCAATTGCATCCAAAGTTATTTTTTCTCTTTTTAGAAATTCAATTACTGTGTCAATATCGCCTGGAATAAAATAATCCAGTGAAATTTTTAAATTAGAAGAGATTGCTTTAGCATCTTCACAAGAAATTGGGAAAATATCATTATGGATAACTGTCCCTACTCCTAGCTCTTTTGCCAATAAAGCAAGCATCCCATGCCCGCCACCATAGTCCATAAAAACTATTTCAGAATATTCTTTCCTAACCTCATGTAATGCAAAGAATAAAATGAAAGTATAGCATTGCAAACTTGAAACAATCGACTTCTGAGTTTTTATTTTATCGCCAAAATATCGTTCGTTGTATTCCGATAAATTTGCAGATTTCAAATTGAATTTTAATAGTTTATCATATAATCGAGTGGCAGCTGATTCAATGTCTCTCTTCAGTTCCTTATTGTCGGGAAGTTTTGAGTATTTATAAAAGAATTCAATATTACTAAGTATTATGGCTTCTCCATCCAAGTCCAATTGTTCTTAAAAAGCGAAAATGATTTTCTTTTCTGTAAAATTGCAGCGTTTCTGTAACCTCTAATATTGTCAACATCCTGAACCATGTGCTCCATAAATCACTTTCGTCCCAAGGAACTGAATTCGATACCCAATGTGTTTTATTTTTCCAAAACTTCCTTCTAGAAATTGAAACAATACTTCTAAATTTTAGAAAAAAATTTTGGTTGGGATTTTTAAAGCATAAAAATTCTAATGTTTTTAAATTAATTAACCATTTTATTTGTTTGGGTAAAAACTTATTCTCACAAAATCCACCATCCGCGTTCTGAACTGAGAATACATGATCAAGTACTTTTTCAAAAAGAGGTTTGATTGATTCATTTTTATAATTTTTATTTATCCCACAATCAACAAGTAATTTAACTGCGTCATAATCATAGCATGCACCCCCACCTGGATATGACCAAAAGGTCCCATCACTGTTGCTAAGCATTAGAACACGATCAACAATTTTATCGTAATACTTTACTTCGCGTTTCCAATAACTAAAAATTTCTAATTGATGAAATCCATTTTGATAACCAAAGTAATGATTTTTAATTGGTTCTTTTTCCCAAAAGCCTGTATTCGGGTTTTGATGTTTTTCATGTTCTTCAAACCAGCAATTAAGCAAGTCTAAATATTTTTCATCCTTGGATTCTTCATATGCTATTGTCATAAATATGCCTAAAAACATAGCCATATTCCCGGAACTCGGCTTACCAACCCAACAGCCCATCTTTTCAAGATAATCTATAACGGCATCTCTTGTTTGCCAATATTTAAAAAACTCTAATTCAAATTTGGATTTTCTACCAAGAAGATTCAGAGCACTAAGTGCAAACGAAGTCAACTGAAAAACTTCTTTCGAAACCATTTCTCCACCAAAACCCTTAGGAATATAAAGTCCGGTGATAGCGTCTTGGAAGCTATTCAAATATTCAGCCCATTCATCTTTTTCCTCACTTGACCAATTATCAGTTTCCTTAAATAAATCAAAAATATATAAAGCAAATATTGATGAATAGACTGTTGCATCAGAATTAGGACTCATTTTATAAATTGTTTTTCCCACCCGTAAAGAACTTAGGAACGAAAGAATTTTATTTCTTAATTCTTCAAAGTTGATACGTTGTTGCTTATTATATAATACTTTTTGACTAATTTCTTGCATTTATGATATTAAATTGTTTTAAATAGGAAATAACTTTTATCGAAAAATCGTCATTCTTAAAGAATAACAGTTCTATCAAAATAAAGATGGTGAATGATTGAAATAGCAAAATAAATATGCTAATAAAAACATAAAAAGGATTTGGATTCGTTGTTTCAAAGGACAACAAGACAAAGCCCGTGATTAAATTGAAAAAAAGCAATATTAGTCCTATTAGGTAAGAGTCAACGAACATTCTTCTCCATGTTAATTCCAAGAACTTTGTGCTAATTCTTGGGAAGTAAAATATACCTTGGAAAATCCAAGTGGCACCCCAACCTATAGAAGCTCCTACTATACCAAAACCTGAATAAATTAAAAGAATTCCAAGAACAAGTGAAATTAATGAAGCCACAAGAACTGGAATACTTACTTTCCAATGTAAGCCAACACCTTGAAGCACTGCGCGGGTCATAAACTGTGGAATCCCTATTGTTAAGCAACAACTCATAACAATAATTGCTGTACTTGCTTGGTTAAATTCGTGAATTGTCCAACGTTCTTTAAGCAAAATTTGTAGTAATGAATTACAAAAATAATAAAGCATCACAGTTATCGTTCCACCTAAAGCAAAGGATATTTTCATCACAAATGAGGTGATTTTTCTGAGTTTTGCTTTGTCTTTTATTGCTTCAAGTTCACTTCCAATGGTGAGTAACGGCTGACCTAACTTTGTTAAAAGGAATGAAATATTGGTCACTACCATCATTACAACCCCGTATATTCCAGCAGAGACAGTTCCTAATAAGATACCTACACTCATTGTAATGCCTTGCCCAATAAATAGTCCACTTACAGTTACTAGTAAACTGCTCGAACCAAGACTAAATAATTCCTTAGCCATCCTTTTAGAAAATTTATTAATACTAAAGTGAAACATGGAGTGAATTTTATTAGCAAGTACAATAGAATACAACTGCGATAAAATTGTAGATATACCCGTTAAAATCGTATATTCAATTAGCCCAAGTTTCTTAAAGTAGGCTAAGGTTATCACGCCTAACAATTGAGACATGGCTGTAAGTATTTCTATTAGATTAAGTATACTATATTTTTGTGAACCTGCTAGAATGCCTTGCCCTATTCTTGTCGGAAATAATAATGCTAAAATAAAACCATTGAGCAGAAATACAGTCCGCGTTAAATCATTATATCGAGGATTTATATTTAACCAAATTGGAATCCAGTGTGCAAGTGATATTGTTAAAGTAAGGATTATTAACGCAACAGTAAATAGTATTAAAAACGAAGTATTTATCAATTTATTAATATTCTCTCTGTCGTTTAGAGCAATGTATTTCGAAAAATATCTTCCAACTGCGTTGCGAACACCTATGTCACTTAAAGCAAGAAAAGCTACAGACTGGCCAACAAGAATCATTATCCCATACTTTTCCTTTCCTAAACTGGACAAGATAATTGGTAAGGTTATCATACTTACAACAAACTGAAATGCTTTAAGAAAATAACCTGTTAGAGCAGAATTACAAATTATTCTCAAAGCGCTTTGTTGGTTATTTTTCAATTCTATAAATCTACTCCATCAGTTCTAAATCTAATAATTAAAAATAGGATTCCAGACAGTTTTTCAACTTGTTGATAATCCAATTTTAGAAAATTCTCGTAAGAGTAAGGTATAGATATATTATTTTTCTTTAGGACCAAGTCTACTAACTTTTTATTTTTAGGATCATTTAAGTATTCTAATAAAGTATTATAAAATTGCTCATTCTTGAATAATGAAAAGTATTCTGGCAATGTTTTATAATTCCCTCTCTTAACGGATGAGATAGGTATATTGGAAGGTAAAAGTGAATAAAAAAAGTGCTTATATTCTTTTGGCATTGTAAAAATATTTTTCCATCCTCCAATTCTAACATTTAGGTCAATAGGCATAGAAGCTTCTTGAAAAGTTCGATCATGAAATGGATAAACATTTTTTGCTTCGGGATAATATATATTTTTAACTTTTCCCCTCCAATCCATCCACCAATGTTTACAATAATTATAATTTGTTGATAAAACCATATCAATAAGTTGTGTTGCATTGTGATGCATTCCAAAACATTTTGAATATAAACTTTTATAAGCTTGATAAGTTTGCTCTGAAACTTGTTTTCTGTCTAGTACTGGAACATTTTTAACTACGAAAAGAAAGAGCGTTGTAATAATTTTTGAGGGGATAAAAACTAAATCACTAATTTTTTTTATTAAACTCAGTAAACGCAATGAAACGATTGCTTTTGCTGAAATCACCGGGGATATTAAAGCATATTGTGACCCCCAAATAATTGTTACTGGCTCATTTTTGAAATAATCCCTAAGAAATTCAAAAACCAGCACAGCCGATGAAAAAATCCCATCTATTCTTAAATCGGAAAGATAGTGGTAACATATTTCATACAATTTTGTCCAACTTTTAAGAACTTCTTTTTTGTCGACAATTATTGGCGTTACACTTAAATTAAAATGCTTCGCTTTATCGATAGCATAGTCAATTTGAGAAGTATTATCCTTAATACAAATGGCAAATAAATTAATATTAGTAAAACCACTTTTGATAAGTCTATCTAGTAAAAATGTTGAGTCACTTCCTCCAGAAAACATTAAGGCTATTGGGTTATCTTTTGTAACCAGTCTCATTAAACTGTTATCAATTGCCTCAATATATTTACCTGTTGCATTTTGTTTATTTTTGATTTCAATTTGCCTAAATGGTAAATACCATGGTTTAACTTCAAAGGAAAAGCTATAATGATCAATTTCTATCATTAGTCCGGGATGAAGCATTTCCACATTTCCGTAAATAGTGTGCGAATGATAATGTTTTCGGTAATTTAAAAATAACTGAATACCTGCGAAAGAGGGTTTTATATTCTTGATTTTCTTCACTAGATGTGTAATATCATCAGAAATGTGAAATTGTTTTTTATCTTTATCAAGAAAGTAGAAAGATTGAATATTCCCTGGCCAGTCTCGTAAAAAAACTATTTTTTTCTTTAGTGGATCAACAAATAATATAGAATCACTCGGAAATATATCAGCATACTTTGTAATTTCTGCATATTCTTGGTTGAGAATAATTTCATTTTTAATATGGTTGGGCGACTCGAAGACTACAAGGTATTTAGAATCTTTTAATACATATTTTTTCCCACCTGAATAAGTTACTTCTTCATCCGAAATTGATATGAACATAGATTTTCTTAATTTTGTTTTTTATTGAATGCAGTATAGAACATAAATAATACTTCAGATACTTTTTTAATTTTTATACTTCTACATTGTGGATTGATATTCTTTATTCGATTGTGAATTTTGATGATCTCATTATAACTAAAACCATTAAGCTTATTTCTAATTAGTTTAGTAGTAGTGTTTTTAGAGATTCGGGATGTTAAATAATGGTAAAAAAAACAAAAATTATCTTTTAATGTAATTTCATCTAAAAGGTCAAATTCTTTTAGTGGAAATTGTTGAGCAATGGTATCAACAATTAATTCACTTGATTCTCTCGAAAACGAAAAGTATTCTTCTACGAATTGATAATCCATTAAATCAACTGCTTCATTAATATAACTTTCATTTTTAATAAAACTAACAACATCATCTTCATTATTAAACTTATAACTCGCTTCTAAGGGCAAATTGGTAACAATTTCTGTGTCATATTTTTCAGGTAAAAACGAAATAGCTTTTTTCCCAATTAATAATGATTCAATAGCCGTTGTACAATCGGGGTGTATCATAATTTCAGAAGCAATCAACCATGGAATTACCGATCCTTCATATATCACATGCACATTCTTAAAACTATCAAATGCTTTCTTATAATAATCAGCATTCTCTTCCGGGTGTGGTCTAACGATTATATTTTTAGGAGTTTCGGAAGAAAGTTTCTTAATAAGCGGAATGAATATTTCAATTTTCTTTTTGTCGAATTCAATTTTCTTATTGATATTGGAGAACCTATTTCCATAATTATTAATAACAAATTCATCCCCCTTTATATTATTACCGAAACCCATATTAGTATTTACAAGAAAAAAATCGCCATATTTTTTCTTGAGTTGTTCTACATCATCTTCATAAAACAAATGATAGTTGCTCTTTAATAGCTCAAACCTGGGATGACCAGTTACAAAAACTTTACGCTTATCTTTTATATTCTTTTCAGTAATATTTAATTGATGGTTTCCCCATAAAAAAACTAGTTCTGATGAAGAGAAAAGTGCTTCCGAATATCTTCCCAATAAAGTGCTGTTATCCGGATAGTCAACCCCCCCCTCTTCATCAAGATTTATAATTTTCCCATTTTTGCTCTTTATGATTTCGTAAATCTTATCAGAAACTCCTTTGTGATATCCTTTGTCAAGATAGATGTAGGAATCAAATTTTAAGATTAAATGTGCAATGTTACTCTTATTACCTAAGTAACATTTAAAACCTTTCTGTGCTAATAAATGGGATAAATAAACCTTGTAAAGAAGTTCTCGGTTACTAGTTTCAATGGGAATAAGAATAATCATCCTTAAATAACACTCCATCCACCGTCAACAACAATGTTTGCACCGGTCATATAACTTGATGCATCTGAGCATAGATATAAAATTGCTCCATTATATTCATCTCTCTCTGCCATTCTTCCCATTGTTGTCCTATAAGAATACTGTTTATTGAATGTTTCATCATGATTATCGAAAACTCCACCGGGGGTTAAACAGTTTACTCGAATGTTTTTTTCTCTAAAATAGGAGGCAAGATATTTTGTTAATTGAACAATTCCTGCTTTTGAGATTGCATATGAAACAGGTGACGAAAATTTCTCGTCTGGAAAATATATATTCTTGACACCATCATATAGTCTTTGATCAGCAGCTACAATTCCATAAGTAGATGCAACATTAATAATGACTCCACTTCCGGATTTAAGAAACAAATTGCATGCTTCTCTACATGCTAACGATACCCCAACCAGATTTCCATCAAGTACTTTTGTTAATGTTGCTTTTGTATACTTCTCAAATGGAGCATAAAAACCTTCGGGTTTTATCTGTGCATTATTAATCAGAACATCCAATCCATTATATTTTTTCTCAATTTCTTCAATAAAAGCAACTATGCTCTCCTCTTCCGTATTATCGATCCAAATTGGATAAGTTTTTTTTCCTTCTTTATTTAGTTTATCTGATAATTCTTTACATTTTTGAAAATCTACATCTCCAATTATTACAATTGCACCAAGCGAAGATAAATACTCGACATATTGGCTTCCGAGCAATCCAGTAGCGCCAATAATGGCAATTCTTTTATTTTCAACATTAAAAAGATTACTATAATTATTTTTCATTTTTCCTCTAAAAAAGATTTAGTTTTTAATGCTAAATTAAGAGACGATAATCCGTCTGCCAAAGATGGTTTAGGTTTTATATTTAATTTGATACAATCAACATAGTATTTAATTAATGATAGATACATATCGTTACGATTAAATTCCTTATATGAATAAAGAGATTCATTTTTATTCTTCTCACCTATTACCTTTACTTCTGATGAAAAAAGATCACAATGTATCCTATAATTCTCTCCTATCAATTCAAACCACCTGGAATATCCCTGCGTTAAATAATCAAGATGAATAGAAACAATAGAATTATTCATTGATTGATAATGAATTTCTGCGATATCCTCGGTTTCTATTTCGAGATTTGAAAGTTTTCCTACTATAGAATGAAAATTACTTTTAACATCACCACAAAAAAATAATGCAAGATCAATCTCATGAATTAAGTCTAAAACTACCCCCCCACCTAACGATTTTTTTGAAGAATATGAATCTCTATAATCTACGTGAGGTCTCCAATCCGGTAAATATTGCCCGACAAAAAAACGTGCAGTATAGATTTTTCCTATGTTTCCGATTTTAATAAGTTCATTAACTTTTTGAATGCACGGATGGAACCTTAAATTATAAGCTGACATTCCGATACCTTCGTATTTCAAAATCAGATTAGATAATGATCCTGCTTCATTATAATTACACGCTATTGGTTTTTCTACCAATACATTCATGTTATTTGGGAGAAGTTCTGACAAAAATTTATAATGAAGTGCGGTTGGATTAGAAATGATTATAAAATCGAATGGAGTTTTTAGAAAAACGTTAATATCATATTTTTCATCTAATCCGTATTCATTGGTTTTTCCATTGGTACGTAGAAGAGTAATATCATTATATCCTAATTCTAGTAAATTTTGGCAATGCCTTCTTCCGATTGACCCATAACCGATTAACCCAATTCTCACTCTATCTAAATTCTTTCTTTATTTCTCATCCAAGCCTCCGCAACATACCAATCATTCATATCATCAATACAAATCGACCGCTCAAGAGGCATAATATATGGGAGTATATTTGACCCATAGAATTTTCCATCTAAGATATTAGATCTTTTTAAAACATAAACAGCCCCGTTACGCATGTAAGCTTTGGGTTCGTATTGTTGTCTTGGAACACCTTCCGGTTCCGGTTTCCAAATAGGCTCAAGTTTACCATTAACTATCTGTTTCATAAGGATAGGATGAAATTGGTTTGCCTCGTTGACACTTACAACTGAATCCGGTTTTTTCTCGATGAACATCTCAATAGCTGTATCAATATCTTCGGTTAGCTTTAATGGCGCCGGTGGTTCAAGATAAACAACTATGGAATATTCAACTCCATCCTTCTCTTCCATTGTGATTAAAGCGTGTTTAACAACACCTATTGCCTTCGCAGTATCATTTGCAAGTTCTTTTGGCCTTAAGAATGGAACAAGAGCTCCATGTTTTGTCGAAATATCTGCTATTTCTTCATCGTCTGTCGAAACAATTAATTTGTCAATGTATTTGCTTTGAAGTCCGTTTTCAATAGTGTAAGCAATCAATGGTTTACCGCCAAGTAATTTGATATTTTTTCGTGGGACTCCTTTTGAGCCACCACGTGCAGGAATAATTCCTAGAATGTTTTCTTTTATCATATCTTAAACCGCTCGAGTGTTTTTTTATATTCGTGCCACTCCCCGGTATCAAGCCATGAATTTTCACTAATCGGGAAAACTCCGACTTTTCCCCCGTTTTCCCTCACTTTTTCAATTAAATGAGTGATATGATAAAAAGTATTCTCAGGAATGAGTTCTAATAATTCAGGATTAATTATATACATACCGGTTGAAGCTAAAAATGAGTATTCCGGTTTTTCTGTAAATTTAGTCAATAATCCACCACTCTCTATCTCACAAACCCCATAAGGTACTTTATGATTCATAGTTGAAGCTACCAAACTAATATCATAATTGTTTCTCGTATGAAAATCTAATAACTCGGTATAATCGGCATCTATAATTATATCACAATTAGTTACTAGGATTGGTTTACTCAATTTTCCCTTAAGAAATGCCAGTGCCCCGATTGTTCCCAACTGCATTGTTTCTTCAACAAATTCAATTGAATATGAAGGAGCAAGTTCCTCAAAATATGATTTAATTATTTTTGCTTTGTGGTTAATAGATACTATGAAATGGATTATATCAAAGTTCTGAAACTTATCCATTATCATTTCAATAATCGTTTTATCTCCAATAGGAATTAAAGGTTTCGGTAATATTTTCGTAAAAGGTTCCAGGCGTGTTCCTTGACCACCGGCCATTATCACTACGTGACTTTCTAAAACCTTCTTATGTGGATGAAATTCGATTGGTTCAAGAAGTTCATCCCAAAAAAGTATATCTATTATTATTCCATTAAAGTCAAGGACTGGAATAGCCGAATATTTTTCCTTCAATATCTCTTTCTTGACTTCCATAATATCATAGCCGATAACAACTGCATAAGGTTTATAGTTACAAGCATTTTTTACATTATTTTCAAGCCCATTACCGGATAATATCCATCTCCTGATGTCGCCATCAGTAAGAGAACCAATCAACCTTTTATTATCATCAACTATGAAGAGTACCTTACCGTGCGACTGGTCAAGTTGCTTCATTGCAGCTTTAATTGTATTAGATGTATGAATTAGATATTTGGTTATCTCTTTACTCATTAGCTTTGAAGATTTTTTTGATAAAATTTTTGATATTTTCTTCTGCTTTGAATCCACATTCTTTTTTAAAAAGGGTACAGTTTAGTTTGTCAATATTTTCGATTGGTTTAATCTTCTCAAATTCTATTTCAAATGTAGTTTTAGATGCATTTTCGATAAAAGTAAGAATTTGATTAACAGTAAAATTATCATCGGAAGCAACGTTAAATGTACCCTCAAGATTTTTCTTAACTGCTATAAAAACTGCATTGGCAGCATCATTCACATGAATGAAATGGCGTTTAAGGGTGCCATCATTATTAAAATATAATTTCTCTCTAGTTGTAGAGGCTCTTAATAGATAAGAAAATAGTCCTTTAGGTTGTTCTTCTCCATAAAGATTTGCTAATCGTAAAATACAATACCTATTTTTTTGCAAACTTCTATTAATTTGATATTCGGCAAACGCTTTACTCGCTGCATAAGGACTCTCGGGATTCAACAAGCTCATTTCATCGGCATAATCGCATGTTCCGTAAACCGAAACAGTGGAGATATGGATAATCTTCCTTTGGTAAGTTTGTACTGCATCTACAATATTAGCAATACCGGTTGTGTTGATATTAAAACATGTATTTATGGGTTTAGTAATTTGTCCGGTACAGTTAATGATTACATCATACTCTTGTATGAATGAATTAACCACAGCTTTATCAATTACATCAAATTTGATAAATTTTTGCGTTGTTATTTTAGGTTCAAAAAGATCTCCAAGTGTTAAATCAAATTCAATATTCCCTTCAAATACCTTTGAAATTGCAGTTCCAAGATAACCTGAACCCCCAACTAATAGAACCTTCTTAATCATGAAATATTTTCTGAATTATTCCATCTAATGAAATACTCTTTAATACCTCAACAATTCTTTCAGCAGATTTACCGTCACCATAAGGGTTTTCAATCGTTCTTACATATTTGCGGAAATCTTCATCATAAACTGCTTTATTTATAGCTGCTAAAATTTTTTCTTTTTCGTTTGGCACATCGATTACATTACCAGCTCTTTCTCTACCTTGCTGTCTTGAACCGATATTGATAGTTGGGATTTTTAGCGTTGGAGTCTCATGAATGCCTGAGCTTGAGTTACCGATTAATGCATGAACGTTTCTATACAGATTAATAAAAATATCTGTCGGTAAACTGGGAAACCATTTTACACCATTCGATTTTATATACTCAATTATTTTAGAATGTCCGGCATCGTTATTCGGTAATAAGAATATAGTTTGAACCCCTGATTCTTTAATCGCTTCAATAGTTTCTTTTATCTGATCAAATGAGTTCATACATTCAGTTGTTACCGGGTGTTGAATCATTAATAAAGTAGGAATTGATAAATCTAGTTCTAGAACTTTTTCAATCTCCTCCTTATTTATATATGGTGTATTGATTAAAACGTCGATCGATGGGCACCCGACTACATAAATTGAATCAGGTTTTTCGCCCATCCTAATTAATCTCTGTTTCGAAAGTTCGGTGGCAGGAAAGTGAATATGAGCAAATTTACTCATTGCATGTCTTATGCTTTCATCAATACTACCTGTAACTTCGCCACCCTGAATATGAGCAACTGGAATATTCATGTGTGCGGCTGCTATTGTTACTGCAAAATTTGCGCCTATATCAAAACCTGATAAAACCAAATCCGGTTTCACTTTTTCCAATTCGTCAACCAAACCGGTCATTACTCTACTCATTGAGCGTATCATTTCCGCTCCTGTATCATCACTCCCCTCAATAAACATGGGGATTTGGGCGTTTATTATAAAACCATCTTTAGTAATATAATTCACATCTTTTCCATGTGTTTCTAATAAACAGATTCCTGTAACAACTAGATAGATTTCAAAGAAGGGATCCCGCGCTAATTTTTCCAATATAGGTTTATAGCGGCTATAATCAGCTCTTCTCTCTACAACAATAAAAACTTTTCTCATTATTTTTCTATATCATCCCATTTTAATTGAATATCTAAGCCAATATCTCTTTTAGCTTTTTTATTTATAATACTTTCAAAATTTTCTGCTAAAATTTCGCCTGTTCCGGGTCTTTTCACCCACACATTTTCAGAACTAAATGTATCTCCCTTTTTAATATCTTTTATTGTTACAACGGATGCATAAGCAAAATTTATAGTTGGTTCTTCTTCTTTAACAGGACCTTTTCTTCCGCCACGAGCTTGTTTAACAATTTTCGTCCCATTTATTAATTCAATGCATGAAGCTTTATCCATTGAACAGATTATATCCGGACCTATTCGATCCATTCGGTCAGTAAAATGCCTTTCAAGAATTGATGCTCCTAATGCAACTGAGGCTATGCAAGGATAATTAGTAGTTGTGTGATCTGACAAACCAATCACAGCATCAGGGAAGGTATCTTTCAATTCGTTTAATGCATCCAGCCGAACTAGTTCAGGCGGTGTAGGATAGACATTCGTACAGTGCAATAATGCAAACTGAATTTTTTTTTCTCTAAAAATATTAACTGCTTTACTAATGCTTTCAATTGTATTCATACCCGTAGATAGAATAATAGGTTTTCCGTATGAAGCAATGTGTCTCAAAAGTGGGTAGTTATTACATTCACCGGAACCTATTTTAAAAGCAGGTACCCCCATTGATTCTAATCTTACAGCTGCAGCCCGTGAAAAAGGAGTCGAAATAAATATCATTCCTTTTGAATGGACATAATTTTGGAGATTCTTTTCATCATCCTCATTTAATGCACACGAAGCAATTATGTCATAAATAGATTCTTTTGTATGCCCCGGAATTACAGCTTTCGCTTCACTGCTCATCTCATCAGAAACTATGTGCGTTTGATGTTTAATCACTTCAACTCCGGCTTCTGCAGCCGCATCCACCATAATTTTTGCCAATTCTAAAGAACCACCGTGATTTATACCTAATTCAGCAATAACTAGTGGGTCATAATCCAACCCTATTTTTCTGCCTGCTATGTCAATTACGGGATTCATAAAACTTCCTTAAACGTTGTAAATATTATGTTTATAATTGAATAGGTTAATTTTCATCCATTCGATGGTTTCGATCAATCCATTAGAAAGGTCATAATCTGGTTGCCAATTAGTCTTCTCAATTAGTTTAATATTGCTACAAAATAACCTATCAACTTCACTTTTATTGGGTCTAACTCTGTCTTCTTCTGTAACAATATCTACAGCAACTCCCACTAATTTTGATATTTTTTGAACTAGTTCTCCGATTGATATCTCTTCACGCATCCCAATATTTGTTATTTCACCAAAGAGATGCTCAGAATTATAAATTTCAAAAAAACCTTTACATGTATCTTTAACAAATGTTAAATCTCTGGTAGGTGTAAGATTACCAAGTTTTAGTTGTTGCTCTCCACTTAATAATTGCGTAATGATTGTTGGAATAATTGCTCTTGCAGATTGTCTCGGTCCATAAGTATTGAATGGTCTAACTATTTTAACAGGCAAATTAAATGACCTATAAAAGCTAATAGCCAATTGATCAGCAGCTATCTTTGATGCTGAATAAGGTGATTGCCCAACCATCGGATGTTTCTCATCAATTGGGACATATTGTGCTGTACCATATGTTTCACTTGTGGAAGTAACTAATACTTGTTGGATACTCAGTGCACGGGCAGCTTGTAATATGTTATAGGTGCCTGTTATATTTGTTTCGATGTATGCTTTTGGTGAAACATATGAATAAGGAATTCCAATTAAGGCTGCAAGATGGAAAACAGTTTCTATTCCCTCCATTGCATTATAAACAGAATCGAAGTCTCGTATATCGCCTGTCACAACTTCAAGTTCATCCCTAACCTCTGAATTCTCCAACCATCCCCAATTGTTTTTAGAGTTATATCTGACAAAAACTTTTACACTATACCCCTTCTGGACAAGTAATTCAGTCAGATGTGATCCTATAAATCCTGCTGCTCCGGTAACTAATATTTTTTTTTGCATAATATTTATTTTTTTGTAATACTTTTAAAATACCATTCTCCGGCGATCTTGAATCCATTATTAGCATCATATAGGGGTGTGTAATCTATTATTTCTCTCGCTTTTACTATATTTGCCTGGGAATGTGGAATATCACCAATCCTAAAAGGTCCAAATATTGGTTCAATATCAGAGATAAGGGGTTCATGTTTTGCGAGGCTATCCGTTAGTGCATTAAATAGTTGTAATAATGTAGTGTTAGCACCGTAAGCAATATTAAATACCTCGGAAAAGAAAAACTCTTCAGAGATAGAATGATTGAATGGTGGAATCGTTGAATGGTTGAATGGATCTATGGGTGTATGATTCTCCAATGTTTCACTTTTTAATTTATCATTTTTATTTTCTAATTGAGAAACTACATTTTGATAATACTCTTCCAACCCCTTTTTGATTTGCTCGTCGCTTGTAAAAAGTGCTTTTTCGTTAGCTTGCAATACGTTATCGATGTAAGTAAAATCTCTGCTGTAACTTCCGTCTCCGTTAATAACGGGTCTTTCATGATTAATTAATTGTTTGACCCACTTCGGGATTACTGCTGCATATGCTCCGTTAGGGTCCTGGCGTTTACCGAATACATTAAAGTACCTAAGCCCGATACATTGCATCTTATAAGTTTTAGCAAATACCCCTGCATATAATTCATTTACATATTTAGTCACAGCGTAAGGAGATAAAGGGGTGCCGATTTCATCTTCAACTTTTGGTAACTTCGGTGAGTCGCCATAAACACTTGAGCTTGATGCATAAACAAACCGTTTAACTTTAGAATCTTTCGCTGCAGTTATAATATTCAAAAAACCGTCAATATTAACTGCGTTAGTAGTTATCGGATCTTTTATAGATCTGGGGACAGAACCAAGAGCTGCCTGGTGAGAAACATAATCACATCCCTTGACTGCATGTGTGCACGTTTGAATGTCTCTAATATCCCCTTCAATAAAAGTGAAGTTAGAATTATCCAAATTATGTTCTATATTTT
>JAHBUO010000038.1 GCA_019638025.1 Ignavibacteriaceae bacterium | reverse complement strand
TCTTATTCAGCAAGTTGATATAGTGTTGCAGTCAATTCTTACTGAATCAGAAGTTTCTGCTGATCGCAAAAAAGCACTTTTTAATGAGCTTGAGTAATAATTCAATTTAAATTCATACTTGAGGTTGAACGATTAATAGCTTCAGACAATCCCGATGGAATCGGGTAATTCGGGAATACTGTTCTGATTTTATCAATGTAGACTTTAGCCCTCTCTAATTTATCGAATTGCATTTCATAAAGTGCTCTCCGAACCAGCATTCCACCTATAAGTTTTTCAATAGTTTCATGATAATAATTTCTTTTTTTCGGAAATCTTATTTTGAAGTCAGGATTCTTAGCCTCCACATAGTCGTTTCCTTTAACAACTTTAAAGAAAAATATATCAGGGACAATAGTATAGCCTTCGGGAAGCTGAAATTGCTTTTTCTGCATTTCATTTTCGAAAATTTCAGGTCCAATATAGAAGGTTCTTTCATCAACATTTAAAGCGACTAAATCTGTCATAATCTTTTGGAAAAGAGTTTCGAGAAGTTGAGCATTAAAATTTTCACTTCTTTCAAATGGTCTTAGTGCATCAAGAAATTGGTTAATAGTAGCATTAATCGGTTTTGTGACTCCCGGATAAGCAGTTTCAATTTGTTTGTAGTACCACGATCGACGCAATAATTCTTTATCAATAACAACAACATCTTTCCTATAATTTTCAACAAACTGAAAGTAGTAAGATGCAGATAAAAAGAAATCCCATTGGTAAGAAAAGATGATACTGTTTTCATCTGAGGCTCTTAAAATTTCTTTCGTGTAATCTTCAAAAACGTATATATCTGTCTGATCAACTTTATTATAAGTTAGAAGAATATGGACTGCCAAGAAAACAATAATAACAATCGAAGGAAGCGCAAATTTTATATGCTTATGGTTTAGCCATTCAAATATTTGAATTATTCCAATTACACTGAATATGGAGGTGGCAAAGTATGCAAGGAGAAAATATGTGTCGATGTCAACAATATCATAATTGATTGAGTAAAGTACAGTTGAAACAAATAATATCGAAGCTATAAAAAATAGCTTTCTAAAGTTGATTAAACTAACAATCAGGCCAATGATACTCAAAATTAAATGAATAGTTATTTCAATGGGTAGGTTACTTATGAAAAAGCTAAATTGCTTTTTGGCTGAATCAAAAGATGAAAACAACCAGACTTGATATTGCTTACCTGATACATGTCTAAAAATTCGTTCTAGATCAATCGGATTTCCCCAGTTGATAACCGGATTTTGTGCTGCTCTGATTGGTAAGTATGAATATACTGCAATTAAAAGGGGAAAAAATATCAACAACATTAAACCTAATCGAATAATTGATTCTTTCTTGACTCCAAAAAGTGAAAAGTAGAGATATGCAGTTAAGGGCAATATTAACAATGTAGTCATGTGATTCGAAAAACCGAACGCAAGCGCAATTGAGAACAAGAACCAATAATTATAACTATTATACTTTTTAGAATTTACGTATGCTCTTATCAGAGTAAAAAGGATGAGTGATATTAAAAGAATATGAAGCGAGTAAACTTCGACTGATGTTGATTGAAACCAAAAAGTTTTTGAAAATCCTAAAATCAGTCCACCAAAAATTGAAGAAAAATAAATTACAAACTCTGGAATTTTTACTTCCGTCGTTTGAGGTACATTAACAACCTTAACCTCTTTTCCTTTTTTCTTTTTTGGACTTTGAATAGTTTTCTCTGTTTTCGATGTTACAAAAAGACTAATATTTAGTAAGAATTCTCGCATAGTGTAAATAAAGAAAATTACTCCACCGGCACACCAAACGGCTGCTAATAAATTTAATTGATATATGGTTGAATAATTAAATGGGAGCAAAGTCCAAAGATATCCCAACATGGTAAATAATGGGTACCCGGTTGGGTGGGCAATTCCAAGTAATGCTTGTGCAGAGGCTAATTCACCCGTATCAATCTGGATTACAGAAGGTGCAATAGTTTGTAGGTAAACTATGAAGACAAAAAGACCAGTTATCAAACCATAAAACTTTTTAAAGTATTTCAACTATGCCCCCACAATGATTTTATGAAAAAGTTCGTTAGTTTCTTTTATCATCTTGTTAAATTGATTGTTTAATTCTGACGTAGATTTAAATCCTAAAAATAAAGCAAGTATCCCAAGTTTTTCTTCATCATCAACGAGTGTTGGTGTTATTTGAGCAAAACAAACTTGCTGAAGAATTTCAATTTGCTTGATTATGCTGTAATTATGTTTCAACTTCTCAGCAATGTTAATCTCTAAAATTCCTTTATAGAAAATCCGAGTTAATACTTCGTTAATGTTACTCGATGCAAAATAAGCTAATAAATCGGGTGAACAAAGTATTAAATATTGAATAATGAATTCAATATCAGTTTGTCCTCCCTTACTTTTCTTTAAATGGAATTTGTTTTGGATGCTTCCAATTGATTGAGGATAAAGTTTTTTTCTCATTTCGATAATATCGTTGGAAATATTTGGGTTAAGCCTATTCTTTGCTGATAATGTTAAACTATCAACAAATTGTTCATAAATTTCTTTGTTACCTGATAAAAATTTTATCTTAGTAAAAGATTGAAACTCCCATGTTTTCATTCTTGATTTCATATATTCTTGATATTTAGATAAATCCCAAATAATCAGACTAGATTTTCCTTCAGGACGAAGTCTACTATCAACTGCATGAGGCTTTAATTCTTCTTTTAGCGAGTTTAGGAATTTGAAAAAATCATTTTGAATATTTGGATATTTGTTTGAATCAGTCGAGATGAAAACTAAATCTAAGTCAGAAAAAAAAGTCATTTCTGAAATCGCAAAACTTCCTAGACTAATCATCGCTATTTTTTTTCGATAGATCTTTTTCCCAAAAAACTTGGTAAACAATAATTTTACTTTTTCAGTTAGGTATATGCTGAGAAGTTCAGAGAGTGTTTCGCGAGTTATAATTTTAAGTAGAAATTGTATTGCCAGGATAAAATGCAATTCTTTTATTGAGTATGTTTCAGCCTCAAAATCAATTTTACGAAATACCTTCCCATTTAGGAATGCTTCACGTAAATAAGAATCCTCTGCAAATAAATCTACTGCAAATTTTGATCTTTCCAAGATTGTGAAAAATGAATCATGAAATACTTTTTCATTTAATTGCTCATACCAGATTGATGGAAATTTTGATGACTTAATAATTCTAACAAGATTATCAAGGATTATGTCCGGAGAATTAGAATTAATTAATTTACTTATAACCACTTCTTCAACATTGATAAAAGCATCAATGGTTCGTTGATCAAACTGTTTTTGCTCTAGTAATCCTTTTCCCTCTTTCAGAAACAGAAGATTTTTCTTTGCTCTTCCGGCATCTTTAAATTTGATTTTACTAAAATAGCTTTCATTGGGAGTAATCGCTTCAGAAATTCCAAAAATCGAATAAGCAATATTTTTAATTTGATGTTTAATGGAATCAACATCATGTAAAAAACTTGAACTGTTTTTGTAATTTAAGAATGCTGCAAGCTTTTCAAGAATTTCACCTCTATCAGGAATCGTATGAGTTTGTCGATCATTCATCAGTTGAAGATAGTGTTCAACACGCCTAAATAACTTATATCCTTTCTCAAAAACTTCACGCTCTTCATTTGAAAGAAGTTTATTTTTATGAAGGATAGTTATCCCTTCTAATGTAGAGGAAGTTTGCAATTCAGTGATACGCCCTGCATTTAATAATTGTAAAGCTTGTACAGAAAACTCTATATCTCTAATTCCACCCAGAGAGAGTTTAATGTTTTTATCTGAATCGAGATTATCAATGGTGATTCTTCTCAGATGCTGAATTTGTGCAATTGGTGGCTTAATAAACGCACTCGGAAAAATAAAAGGGCGCAAGTAATTTTTAAACTGAGAAAATAAATCTACATTACCACAGACAAAATCAGCTTTAATCAGCATTTGTCTTTCCCAATCTTCACCCTTCATTTCGTAGTAGCTGAGGGTATTATTCAGAGTTCGGCAGAGAGGAGAGTTTTTCCCATCAGGTCTTAATCTAAAATCAACTCTGTAAAGAAAACCTGAATCGGTAACTTGTGATGCCGACTCGATGAATAAATGTATTGCTTGTGAAAAAAATTCGTATGCATCAATTTTATGAGAGAGTTTAATATTCTCTTCGAAGCAGAGCATTAAATCAATATCAGAACTATAGTTCAATTCTTTCCCTCCCATTTTACCGAGAGAAAGTAAGAAGTAATTTGGGATATCTGATTTTATTTTATTCTTAATTTTTACTTCAATCAGACATAGTTCAAAAAGTACTGAAGATAAACATTTAGCCAAGATTGACAGCTGAGCTACCGTTTCTTCTAAATTCGTAATGCCAAGTAAATCCTTAATGCCTACTCTTAAAATTTCTCTTCTTTTAATTGATTTGATAAGGTTTACTTTAGTAGAAAAATTTTTATAAAGGGATATTTTATCTTTTGTTTCTTTTAAAAAGGATGTTTCGGCTAGTTCTTTATTTAGTGCATCGGTTGATAAAAGCCAATTTAGATACTCGGGATTTTTTACGATGATATCAGTTAAGAAATTGCTATTCGAAACTAAGGTTATGAGTATTTCGGTGATGTGAGGTTGATAGATAATATCTTTTAGCAAATAAACAGCATCGTATGAAGCATCAAGAATTCGAAGTAAGTTATTCTCAGAACTCTCAGAAAAGTAATGTTTACTAATTTCAGTATTAAGAAGATTTAGTATTTTATCTCCATCTTCCGATGAGACGTAACCCGCTAATCGCTTATCTAAATTAGCAATGAACTTTTCGGATAATGAAGTTTTTCGATGTTGCATTAAGATTTTATTAAAACTGATTAATTTAACAAAGTTAAGGTATTGATAAATTAGAACAAATTTCGATGTGGATATCCTTCTTTAATCCAACTTGAGTGAATAGTTGCAGTATCAAGTTAAAAGAAAGGGGGAAATTTTTTATTGTCGAAATTGAATTGATTGTATTAAATTTAAAAGTTAATAACAAATTATATAAGTAAAATTTAAATTGACTATGGACAACACCAATCAGACAAGAAAATCACTTTCAGACTATCTCTATTTGCTCTTAAAGTGGAAAAGATTTTTAATAATAAATCTTATAATTGTTGTATTGATTAGCACAACAGTGGCCTTTTTAATTCCGGTGAAATACAAAGCTACTGCAACAATTATGATACCTCAGGATGGAGGATTTAACTTAGGGGGATTATCAGGATTGTTAGGTGGAGGCAAAAATTCAGCCGCATCTCTCGGGTCAAAGTTTTTTGGTGTCTTGGGTAGTTCAGAGGATGTGTTTTTAGGAATCCTAAATAGTCGGACAGCAATTATTCATGTTATAGAGAAATATAATCTTTATGATTATTATGAAATCAGCGATTCAAACATCGATAAGACTCTGAAAGCTTTTACGGGTGATATTGACTTCAATGTAAATGAATATGGAATGATTGATATAAGCGTTATAAACGAAGATTCAAAACTTAGTGCTGAAATATCAAATTATTTTGTCCATTTACTGGATAGTCTAAACATCAAGTTAAATGCTGAGCAAGCTCGGAATAACCGATTGTATGTAGAGAATAGATATAATCAAAATCTAAAAGATTTAAGAGCTGCTGAGGATTCGTTTTATACCTTTCAACGAAAATATGGAATTGTTGCCGTACCAGAACAATTACAAGTAGCATTTAAAGCGACTGCTGAAATTGAAGCTCAACTTGCAGCAAAAGAAATGGCTGCCTTCTTTACAAAACAACAATATGGTGAAAACTCTCCACAATATTCGGGAGCTTTGGCTGAAGTAGAATATTTGAAAAAAAGAGTATCAGAGTTAAAAAATGGAGAGAAAATTTCTTCATTAACAAACATTCTATATCCATTTAAACAGATGCCGAATATCGCTATGGAGTATATTCGAACCTTTAGAGAATTAGAAATTCAATCCAAAATACTTGAATTTATTCTCCCACTTTATGAACATGCAAAAGTTGAGGAGCAGAAAAGTCTTCCGACTATAGTTTCGATTGATAAAGCTTACCCACCTCAATTAAAAGATTCGCCTAAGCGCGCATTCATTATAATTGCATTTTTTAGCTTATTCTTCTTCTTTTTTGTAATGTACATTTTCCGTGCCGAATTACTGATTCGAAGAGAAGACTTAAGGAACCAAATTCAACTTAGTGAATTGAAGTTTGCTCAAAAAGTTGCCAAATTCTATCGAGTGAAGGTTTAATGTCACTCTTTCTAATTTTTATCTTTTCTCTCCTTTTTATTTTCTTAGGGAGAGTAATATTTAAAAATTGGTTTAACCATATAGTTTTTTACACTGCAATATGGGGTGGAATGCTTTTTTTGTATGAACTAAAGTTACTAAAATATCATTCACTGACAATGCATGCTTGGATTGTAATAATTGGTTCTTTCCTATCATTTATTATCGGGACACTTACATATACTTATTCTAAGGGGATTTTTAAAGAAGCTAAACCAAGTATTCGTCCACAATACCTTGGTGATTTTCAATCAAGTTTAAAATTCATAAAAATTACAATTTTAGTTACTGCTACTATTTCTCTTTTAGGAGCACTGCAGCATTGGGCAGTTTTATTTAATAAGTATGGCAGTCTCCCATCTATTTTGATAAATGCTAATGAAATTTATCGTCTAAGAGTTCAAGATGAAATTCCTGGTGTTCTTCCATATTTATCAATTTTTGGATTTGTAGCTGTTTTTTTTGCAGCTATTGAGTCTGGAATCAAAAAGAAATTTACGATTTTGAGTCTCTATTCACTTTTAGGCGTAATTATTAAAGAGTTCGCCCTGTTGGGTCGACATGGAATACTAACAGGTTTCATAGAGTATTTCGTGGTTCTTTATTTTATCAGAAAGATAATCAACGCAAATAAAACAGAAATTGGATCTTTCCGTATAGAAAGAGGAACAATCGTAAGTACAATACTTCTTATCATATTTTTTGTAACAAGCATTGCCCTTGTAAAGAATGTTAGAGGAGCTTTTGAATCATATAGAAGTTCAACCAAAGAATTAAATAAGTTGAAGGGTGGTTTTTTAATTACTCCATCAATTTATCTTTATGCGAGTTCTCATGTTGGAGTTTTAAGCAGGTATTTATTTGAGAATAGTGAAATAAACAATTTTGGAGAAAACACATTTTTACCAGCACACAGAATTATTTCCAAATTCGGAGTAATTAACCCACCCTCTTATTATCAAAAGGGATATAATATTCCAATGTGGACTAACACAGGAACTTATTTAAGAGAGCTTTATTCTGACTTTGGACCGATTGGAGTTTTTTTAATTCCTTATTTACTCGGATTGATTACAACATTTTTCTGGTATAGATTATTTTTAAGTGGGAATTTAATTGATCTTCTAATTATAAGTCATCTATACTTAATCATTATTATGTCATTTTTAACGATGTCAACTCGTTCATCCAATTTTATTATGAGTTTTGTCATTATTTACTTATTACTTAAAATGTTAGATAAATTTTGTGCTAATAATGAAAATAATGCAACTTAGGATTTTTTAGCGAAATGCTGCATCAAAAATCTAAATCAATAATTCAGAATATATTTTCATTGACAATCGGTCAGATTATTTCGACTGCTTTAAGTTTCCTTTCAATTACCCTCGCAGCAAGATTTTTGGGTGTTGAAAATTTTGGACGTTTTAATTATTTATTGGCTATCGTGTTTGTTGTTTCAAGAGTAATTGATTTAGGGCTTGTTCCAATAGTTTTTAGAGAACTGTCCAAAAATAAATCTGACTTTTCACTGCTTAATTCTGCGTTAATAATAAGAATATTTGCATTTATACCGACTTGGATTTTATTTAACGTAACTTTAATAATTTTAGATTTCACATTTACAGAAATATTGCTTGCTAACTTACTCATAACAAATACTTTTCTTTCTGCTAAGTTTGTCAGTTTTAGAGAATTATTAGATTTACCCTTCAAGGTAAGTCTAAAAATGCACTTTCCTATGTTGGTTAATGTTATAGATAATTTAATTCTCTTAATTTTAGTAATTCTGATACCAGTTTATAATTTTGGATTAATCTATTTTGTTATAGCTTACTTATTGGCAAACTTGCCGGGGTTCTTAATAATTATTTTCTTACTGAAAAAGAAATTTAGATTTAAATTGAAATTTGAGGTAAGAAATATTTCTTGGTTATTAACTCTATCACTGCCGATTTATGGGTATGTCATATTAGATGTAATATATCAACAGCTTGATGTTCTTTTGTTAAAGTATTATTTCGATTATTTTGAGATTGGACTGTACGCTGCCGCTCTTCGATTAGTAGTGCCACTCCTTTTTTTTGCAACTGCCATAATACACACATTTTTCCCTATTATTAATGAGAATATTGTCGAGAATATTTCACAAAATAAAAAAATTGTTTCGTTCATATTTAAAATGCTTTTTTTGTTCCCCACTGTTTTATTTCTACTCTTTTTATTTAAGTCGGACGACTTTGTAAGAATTATCTTCGGTAATAATTATTTGGGTGCATCGACATCAACATCTATATTATTGTTAGCACAAGTATTTGTATTTTTTAATTTTTTTATACTGAATTTGACTGTTGTATATAATAAGCAAAATTGGAATTTCTTTTTAGCGGCATACTTACTCCTTTCCAATTTTCTACTTAACATCGTTTTTATACCAATGTACCATATTGAAGGAGCAGCTTTCGCAAAACTTTTAAGTGCTCTAACCGCCTCTGCTGGTTCTTTCTATTTTCTGAAGAAATTAGGGCATCGAGTTGATTTTTTAAGTATTGGTTTACTGTTATGGATAGCCTTAAATGGATTTATTCTTTATTTAGTTTCATTTTTAAATTTTTACGCATACTTGCTTTTGGGAATTTTGATATTACTCATAAGTTTTCTCTACATGGGTGTGCTGAAAAGGACGGAAATTGATTATCTGGCAAGTTTGTTCAAAATTGAAAAATGGTTGTTGAAATTTCGGATAATTCGATGGTAAAAGTTTCAATAATAATAGTTAATTATAATCAATTCAAATTATTGGATGATTGTTTGAGGTCGATTTGTGAGTATACAAAGGGAGTCACATTTGAAATTATAGTTGTAGATAATAACTCTTCTGAGGGGAATATTGAAGAGATTACTCAGAAGTATAGTTCCGTATTTCTAATAAAAAATTTGACAAATAACAGATATTCAAAAGCCAATAATCAAGGAATCGAGATTGCTAAAGGTGAATATATTCTGTTACTTAACAACGATACGCTATTTATTGAAGATACGGTATCTAAAGTTATTACTTTTATAGAGAGTATCTCCAATAAAGTTTTCATCGGGTGCAAATTGCTAAATTCAGATCTTACACATCAACCTTCAGTGGTTGATTTTGACTCAATATTGAATTTACTGGGCGAGTATTTTTTTCTTTACAAAATTTATCCTAAATCTAAACTCTTCAATAAATTTCATCTAAGCCTAACCTCCCAAGATGAAACAATAGAAGTAGATGTAGTAAAAGGGGCCTTCATTTTCGGTAGATCGAAAGATTTTCTTGCATTAAATGGTTTTGATACAAAATTTTATTTCTTCAATGAAGAAAATGAGTTTTTCTATAGGGCTAAAAATTACGGAGCCAAGGTTATATACTATCCTGAGACATCCATAATTCATCTCGGTGGTTCAACAACTGAAAAAATGGTATGGTTCAAAATCAGAAACCATTCAGTTTCCAAAATTCAATATTTTCAGAAGTATTTTAAAGGTTTTAAGTTTTTTGCAGCTGTTAGTATTCATTATTTAGGTTTTGCAATTCGGGTGCCATTATACTTGATAATGGGTCTTATTCTCCTAAATGGCAATCTCATCTATAAATCGTTATATTACTTCAAAGCAATTTTTATTTATCCAAAGAATCTTTTTAAAAGACAGTAGAGTAATGAAAAAAAAAATATTAGTTTTATTTGGTACTCGACCGGAGGCGATTAAACTTGCTCCGGTAATCTCAGAGTTAAAAAAATCGAAGAAGTTTAAATCGATAATTTGCTCCACTGGTCAACACAGAGAAATGTTGAAACAAGTCCTTGATATATTTAAAATTAAAATTGATATTGATTTAGATCTGATGTTACCAAATCAAAACTTATTTGATATTTCCGTTAATACATTAGAAAAGCTTAAGAACTATTATTTAGAAATTAAACCTGATGTAGTTGTTGTGCAGGGAGATACAACGACAGCATTTATTGCTTCGCTTGCAGCTTTTTATTTAAAAATTAAAGTTGCTCATGTCGAAGCCGGATTGAGAAGTTACAATAAGATGAGTCCATTCCCTGAAGAAGTAAACAGAAGATTCATCTCAATCATTGCTGATTACCATTTTGTTCCAACTCTTCCATCGATGAACAATTTAATAACCGAGGGATTTTCAAAGCAGCAAATTTGGGTTACCGGCAATACTGTGATTGATTCTCTCTTAAGTGTAAAAACACTTTTGACAAAAAAATCTATTAAGGAAAAAATTCTAAATTCTTTCAAGACTCATTTCCCCATTGAAATTTTAAGTAAAAAAACTGTCTTAATAACTATGCATCGGAGAGAAAAATTTGGTGCTGAGTTTATTAAAATCTTAGAGGTTATTAGAAGAATTGCTACCAAATATTTAGATTATTATTTTATATATCCTGTTCATTTAAACCCGAATGTTCAGAAACCGGTTACCAAAATTCTTGGTAAACTAAAGAATGTAATTCTTCTTCCACCATTAGATTATTTAACATTTGTATTTTTAATGAGTAAGTGTAGTTTTATTATTAGTGATTCAGGTGGTGTTCAGGAAGAGTGTTATGTTTTTAGAAAGCCTATTCTTGTAACTCGTGATGTTACTGAAAGAAATGAAGCCATAAAAGCAGGATACGCTTTCTTAGTAGGGAGTGACGAGAAAAAGATTTATTCAAAATTCAAAATGGTCGATAAAAAAATATCTCAAAATTTCGATTTTTTTACAAAACCGAATCCTTTTGGAGACGGCAGAGCAGCGAAAAAAATTGTAAAAATTCTTGAGAATATATAGTTAATAAAAAGATTCTGGTAAGTATGGTTAAAAATAGAAATATAATTTTTTTTGGTGAGGATTGGGGAAGATTTCCATCAACGATACAACATATTGGGAAAGTATTTCTTAAAGAAAATAGGGTAATGTGGATTGGCTCGCTTGGACATCGGAAACCTTCATTAACCTTGGACGATTTTATTCGTGCATTTGGAAAAATAAGGAACTTCTTTAAGAAAAAAACTAAAGAATCGCAAACGGAAGTAATTTTGGTTACACCGTTTATAATTCCATTGCATGATTATTCTATTTTTAGATTGTTAAATAATTTTCTTTTAAAGTATCAGTTGAAAAAAGCGATATCAAACAATAATTTCGATACGCCAATCATCATTACTGCCACTCCCGTAATCGGTGAAGTTTTGGGGTCATTTGGAGAAACTTCGAGTTGCTATATCTGTCAGGATGATTATTCAATGTTTGAAGGGGCTTTTAAATCGCTACATAAATTGGAAGAGGAATTACTTAGAAGAATTAGTTGTTCATTCTCAGTATCAGATTCATTAGTTAAAACTCGTGTACCTTCAACTAAAAGAACTTTCTTCCTACCACAAGGGGTTGACACCGAACATTTTGTTAAAAATACAGATAATATTCCTACACAGCTTATGAACCTAAAAAAACCGGTAATTGGTTTTTTTGGCTTGGTATCTTCGTGGATTGATTTAGATTTGATTGTTTATTGTGCTGAAAAATTACCCAATTATACATTTTTAGTTATCGGTCGTTCTTCAGTTGATGTCTCAAAACTAAACTCACGAGAGAATATTAAGTTTATTGGTGAAGTTCCATTTTCTGAATTACCTTCATATGCAAGTATATTTGATGTGGGTATGATATCTTTTGTTATAAATGAACTTACTATTGCTTGTAATCCGTTAAAATTACTTGAGTATCTTTCTTTATCAATTCCGGTAGTCTCAACTGATTTGCCGGAGGTGAAGAAATTTGAAGAAGATGTTATTATTGCGGGAAATTATGATGAGTTTGTTCAAGGGATTCAACGTTCTTTAACGTTAACCGATGACTCGCTTTCTCAACGAAGAAGAGAAGTAGCAAAAAAATATTCATGGAAGTCTATTGCCGAAAATATTTCAACTGAGATTTTAAAATTTGAAGAAGAAAGTTTAAAGAAGTGATATTGTGTTAAATATTGTGGCAATACTATTTTTAATCTCAGTTGGTTTGATTTTATTTACTTACGGACTCTATCCTATAATTCTGTGGTTGTTATCTCAGTTTAAGTCAAAAAAGTATTTTACTTCTGATTCCAATCTCCCTACGGTCTCAATAATAATTTCAGCATACAATGAAGAAGATGTAATTGAGAAGACCATTAGAAATTTTTTGCAATCAGAATATGATATGCAAAAAATTGAAATAATTATTGGTTCTGATTTGTCGACCGACAAGACTAATCAAATTGTTGCTGAACTTCAGAAGGAATTTTCCAATATTATTTTTCTCCCGTTTGATCAAAGACGAGGGAAAGCTAATGTGCTTAATGATTTAGTTCGTGTTGCAAAAAATGAAGTTCTTGTTTTTAGCGATGCAAATACTATTTATGAAAAAAATGCAATTAGAGAATTGGTAAAATACTATTCTGATAAACGAATCGGCGGTGTTTGTGGAAAACTAATTTTACTGGATGTCGAAAAAGCGAAATTGGACGGTAGTCAAGAGAAAGAATATTGGGAGTATGAATCGTGGATAAAGAATAATGAAGGAAAACTTGGTATTCTTATAGGTGCAAATGGTGGAATTTATTCTATTCGAAGGGAACTTTATGTGGATATACCGTCAGCTTTTCCCGTAATGGATGATTTTTATGTGGGACTTAAAGTCCTTGAGAAAAATAGAGATTTTATATACGCCTCAGAAGCAAAAGCTACTGAATTTGTTGCCCCTTCAGTCGAATGGGAATTCAAACGGAAAGTTAGAACTATTAGTATTAATCTAGATTCAGTCAGGTATGTTAAATCACTTCTCAATCCAAAATATGGACTAATATCATTTGCTTTCTGGTCGCACAAAATAATTCGTTGGGCTACACCACTATTGATGATTATTGCGTTTCTATTGAATCTATTTTTGTTAGATTCGTTTCTATTTAAAACTGTATTTTTACTACAATCATCATTTTATATCTCAGCTTTGATCGGATTCTTTTTGGCTAAATTCAAGATATCAATTAAGATATTTGGATTTTGTTATTATTTTCTAGTCACAAATATTGCTTTACTCGGTGGAATTTATAAGTTTCTTAGTAATAAACAGACTGCAGCTTGGCAGTCAACAGAACGAGTTCAATGAAAAGTAAATTCAGTAATAGTTTAGTATTTATTGCCGATTTCTTTACACTCAATTTTGCGTGGATTCTCTATTTTTATTTTCGCACAGAAACAGGCTGGTTCCTTTTATTGTCCGAGCCATTGTTTTTTGTCCCGATGCTTGCGGTTTATATCTATTGGTTGATAGTCTTTTCCTTCTTAGGGATGTATCGTCCATGGTTTGCTTTATCGAGATTAGATGAAATATCTAATTTATTTAAAGCAACAATTCTTGGTGTGTTGATTCTCTTCTTTCTGATTTTTGTTGATGATGTAAGTCATGGTGTCAACTCCGAAAACCGCTTTTTAATATTCATTTATTGGGGATTTTTATTTGTTTTTGTCTCGGTTGGAAGATTCGCAATTAGAAGTTTACAACGTAATCTCCTTATCAGAGGAATCGGTAGAAAGAATGCCCTTATCGTTGGTTTCAATAAAAAAGCGCATGAGATTGAATACGAAATTTCCAAACATCCTGCACTTGGTATTGATGTTGTAGGTTATCTTGCAGTTTATCCGGAAAACCTTAGTAAGTCTAATAATAATATTAATGTAATCGGGATGGTTAACGATGTTGAAAGGTATATCCAAGAAAAAAACATTCGAGAGATAATTATTGCTTTAGATCATCATCACGAAGAAATATTAATTGAAGTGATTGGCAAATGTGAAAATCATAATGTCGGTCTGAAGTTAGTCCCTCATCTCTATGAGATATTGAGTGGACAAGCTCGAACTTCACAATTATATGGACTCCCTCTGATTGATGTGAATCCACAACTGATGCCAGAATGGGAGAAAAAAGCTAAAAGAATTCTTGATATTCTGTTATCGTTTATTATATTGATAGTTGCATCCCCTGTATTTTTACTTATTGGAATTGCAATTAAATTAGACAGCAAAGGTCCTGTGTTTTATCGACAAGAAAGATGTGGGCTAAACGGTAAATTGTTTAAAGTTATTAAGTTTAGATCAATGCGTCAGGATGCAGAGAAAGCAACCGGTCCGGTTTGGTCTCAAAAAGATGACCCACGTGTAACGAAAGTTGGTAAGTTTTTAAGAAAAGTTCGTTTAGATGAAATTCCACAGTTTATAAATGTTCTTAAAGGTGAGATGAGTTTAGTTGGTCCGCGACCTGAACGTCCTTACTTTGTTGAAAAATTATCGGTTGAAATTCCTTATTATAAGAGAAGATTAAAAGTTAAACCGGGAATTACAGGTTGGGCTCAAGTGAAACACAAATACGATGAAACAATTGAAGATGTGAAAGAAAAAATTAAGTTCGATCTTTTTTACATTGAAAATATGTCGCTTCGTATGGATTTTAAGATTTTATTTCGAACAATTTTTGTGGTCATGTTCGGAAAAGGTCATTACGATTAATTAATAATAAAAAATATGTCAAAATCATTAATAATAATACCGACTTACAATGAGATGGAAAACATTCCCAAACTCATTCCATATGTATTTTCATTGTATGAAAACGGGGTAGATATATTAGTAGTTGATGATAATTCACCCGATGGTACATCAGATTATGTTAAGTCCCTTATGACTAATGAACCACGTCTACATCTTATTACCAGAGAAAGGAAACTTGGCTTAGGGACTGCATACTGCGCTGGTTTCAAATATGCTATCCAACAGAAATATGATTTTATTTTCGAAATGGATGCAGATTTTTCACATGACCCCAAAGAGATTTCAAATTTTCTCGAGGCAGCTAAAAATAGTGATTTAGTTCTTGGTAGCCGATACAATTCCGGCGTTAATGTAATCAATTGGCCAATGCAAAGATTATTATTGAGTTACTTTGCAAATAAATATACACGCATTATTACCGGAATGCCAATCAGCGATGCTACCGGTGGATTTAAGTGTTTCAGACGAGAGGTATTAGAAGCAATAGAGCTTGATAATATTCGTTCAAACGGATATTCATTTCAAATTGAAATGACTTTTAAAGCATGGAAAAAAGGTTTTAGAATTACTGAAATCCCAATCATCTTTACTGACCGTCAAGTCGGTAAATCAAAAATGTCTCAAAAAATTGTTCGTGAAGCTGCCTTAATGGTGTGGAAACTTCGCTTCAGAAGTATTTTCGGAATACTCTAAGAGGTAAGTTTGGACCTCTCTATTATAATCGTAAATTACAATGTCAAAGAATTCATACAGAATCTTCTCCACTCAATTCAACAAGCATCAAAGAATCTTAAAGTCGAAGTAATTATTGTTGATAATGCATCTGACGATGGAAGTATTGAGTTAATCTCAGAAAAATTTTCTTGGGTTAAGCTGATTATCAACAAGGAAAATTTGGGCTTCAGCAAAGCGAATAATATCGGATTAAAAATTGCTGCCGGAAAATATCTATTACTCCTCAATCCTGATACGCTTGTTCAAGAAGATACTTTTGAAAAAATGATTTCGTTTTTCGAATCGAATTCAAAAGTTGGAATGGCAGGGTGTAAAATTCTTAATCCTGATGGAACACTACAACTTGCATGTCGCAGAAGTTTTCCGGGACCATGGACATCGTTTTGCAAAGTTAGCGGCTTGAGTTCACTCTTTCCTAAAAGCAGACTTTTTGCAAGGTACAATCTCACTTATCTTGATGAAAATCAAACATACGAAGTTGATGCTATTTCCGGTTCTTTCATGATGGTTAATCGAGAAGTTTATGAAAAAATCGGCGGACTTGATGAAATATTTTTTATGTATGGTGAAGACTTAGATTGGTGTTATAGGGTTCAAAAAGCCGGTTACAAAGTTTACTACTTTCATGGGACACAAATTATACATTATAAAGGTGAGAGTACCAAAAGAAGCAGTTTAGATGAAACAAAAATATTTTATGATGCAATGCATCTATTTGTTAAGAAGCATTTAGCATCATCATTTTTAGTTGAATTAATTTTGCGTTCTGCAATAGGATTTAGAAAATTTATTTCTTTTGTCGGGAGAAGAAGATTAGTCTTCATATCGGTTTTATCTGACTTTATTTTCTTCAATATTTCACTTGCAATTGCAGAACAGATTTATGAAAAATTCGGCGACTGGAAAGGCTTTCCCGATTTTTCTCTTCCAATCATTTATACAATCCCGGCAATTGTACAAATTTTAACATCATCGTTTATAGGTGTTTACAGAAAAGATCATATCGGAGTTTTGAAAAATATTGGTGCGATTGTAGCCGGATTTTTCATACTCTCTTCAGTGACTTATTTCTTCAAAGATTTTGCGTATAGCCGAGGAGTTGTGATTGTTCTGTACGCGACACTTGTTCTAGCTCTTTCACTCTGGAGAATAATATTAAAAATGTTTTTCAGGTTGGGAGTTCCGGAATTAGAGTTTTCATCAGCAAAGGCTTTGATTGTTGGGAGTAATAAATCAGCAATCGAAATAGCAAATCGACTTAAAACTAAAGCTTCATCAATATATTCTTTTATTGGATTGATTGGTCAATCGAGAAAAGAAATAAATCGTGATGTTAACGGATTCAAAGTTGTTGGTTCAATTGAAAATATTAACAAGGTAATTGATGAATTCAAAATTAATGAAGTTATTTTCTCAACAGATGAACTCAGTTACAATAAAATGATGGAGATAGTTTCGCAATGTCAGAATCAAAATGTTGAGTTTAAATTAGTCGGCGGTGATTTTGATTTTCTTGTAGGGAAATCATCAGTGAATTTGCTAAATGAAGTTCCTTTAATAGGAATTACTTATAACATTTCACAACCGATGAATAAATTTCAGAAAAAAATTGCAGATGTTGTAATTTCATTAATAGCGTCGATAGTTTTCTTTCCGATAATTTTATTCAGAAAGAGACCAAATAAGATAGAAACGATTTCTGATTTGATAAAGCTAGTAACAGATGTATTATCTGGGGAAAAAAGTTTAGTTGGACCAAAGGTGTCAGATGTAAGTTCAAAACTTTATCTTGGAAAACCGGGAATCACCGGGCTTTGGTTCACTGAAGGTGATTATGAGGAAAACAACGAGAAATTAGATATATTCTACGCCAAAAATCAAAACATTTGGTTAGATTTAGAAATCATAGGAAAAACTATTTCAAGATTATTAATTAAACGGAAGTAAAGATGGCTAAAACAATATTAGAATTTGAGAAACCAATAATCGAGCTTGAAGAACGACTTGCTCAGATGAAAAGAATCTCAGACGACCTTAATATTGAGAGTGAAATTCAGTTGATAGAAGAGAAGGTCAAGCAATTAAAAGAGAGTGTTTACAAAAGTTTAACAAGATGGCAGCGAGTTCAACTTGCAAGACATCCCGAAAGACCTTACACTCTTGATTATATTTATCTAATGACTCAGGATTTTATTGAGTTGCATGGTGATAGATATTATAAAGATGATAAAGCAATTGTTGGCGGATTTGCAAAAATAGATGAATATAAAGTGATGATTATAGGGCATCAAAAGGGAAGAGATACCAAATCAAATGTCTATCGAAATTTTGGTATGCCAAATCCGGAAGGTTATCGTAAAGCTCTTCGGCTAATGAAACTCGCAGAGAAGTTTAACAAACCAATTATAACAATGCTAGATACCCCCGGAGCTTTCCCGGGTTTAGAAGCTGAAGAACGTGGACAGGCAGAAGCAATAGCAAGAAATCTTTTGGAAATGAGCCGAATAAAAGTGCCTATCATAGTTGTAATTATTGGCGAAGGAGCAAGTGGAGGTGCGCTTGGAATTGGAGTTGGTGATAGAATTTTGATGCTCGAAAATTGCTGGTATTCAGTTATTAGTCCCGAATCTTGTTCAAGTATTCTTTGGAGAAGTTGGGATTTCAAAGAACAAGCTGCCGAAGCATTACGATTGACCGCTCCCGATCTGGTTGAACAAAAGATTGTTGACCGAATAGTTCCTGAACCATTTGGTGGAGCTCATAAAAATCATGAAGAAGCTGCTCTCATGCTAAAGAAAGTTTTAAAGGAAGAGTTGGCTCAATTAGTAAAAATTAAAGCTGATAAATTGGTTGATAATCGTCTTGAGAAGTTCGGTAAAATGGGTGCATGGATAGAATAGAAGTGTATTAAGTTATGATGATTAATAAAACTGAAGTGCGTGTTCGTTACGCAGATACTGATCAAATGAAGTTTGTGTACAATGGAAAATACTTTGAGTATTTTGAAGTTGGAAGATCAGAGATGATGAGAGAAGTCGGGTTAACTTATGACGAGATTGAGAAGAAAGGCTATCACATGCCTGTTATGGAAGCCAAAATTGAATTTAAGAACGCCGCTTTCTATGATGAAGTTTTGATAATTGAATCTTCAGTGAAAGAACTTCCTAAGTTAAAAGTGCATATAGATCATAAAATCTATAGTAAAGAAAGAAACGTTCTAATAGTTGAAGGCTATATTGAACTTGCGTTTATGAGAGCTGATACCCGAAAACTTACAAGACCCCCATTATTCTTTTTAGATACTATCCGAAAGTTTTATGATTAACAAAATTATTATTGACCCATCAATCGAAGATGCCATAAAACGGGCTTTGGATGAGGATATTCGCAATGGTGATATAACTACAACGGCTATCTTCAATGAAGGTATCTATGCTGATGGTTATTTTCTTGTAAAAGAGAATGGAATTATTGCCGGATTGGAAGTCGTTCAAAAAGTTCTTGAATTAGTCGATGATTCAATCAAGTTTGAGTCTGATTTTGTTAATGGACAAAATGTGAAAAGTGGAACAATTGTTGCTAATATTTCCGGAAAAGCTTCCTCACTTTTAACTGCTGAAAGAACGGCACTGAATTTTTTTCAGAGAATGAGTGGAATTGCAACTCTTACAAATCAATATGTCGAATTGATAAAACATACAAAAGCTAAACTTCTCGATACACGTAAAACAATGCCCGGTTTAAGAATGCTCGACAAACTCTCCGTTATGTATGGCGGGGGGAAAAATCATAGAATCGGGTTGTTCGATATGTTTTTAATAAAAGATAACCACATATCTGTAGCAGGTTCAATAACTTCGGCTGTTAAGAAGTGTATTGAGTACAAGATTAATAATAAACTCGCCACAAAAATAGAGGTTGAAGTTAGCTCAATTAATCAAATTGAAGAGGCAATCTCATCAGGTGCAGATATAATAATGCTAGATAATTTTGATCTTGATTCACTTAATAAAGCTGTTAACATTATTGCTAATAGATGTATCACTGAGGCATCGGGGGGAGTTAATCTTTCAACCATAAAATCTATTGCAGAAACGGGTGTTGATTTTATTTCAGTTGGTGCCATAACACATAGTGTTAAAGCCCTTGACATTTCTTTAGAACTCAATTTAAAACAAAACTGATTTTCAGTTTTCTCTATAAAAGATGTTTGATAAAATAAAACAACTTTCAAAAGATACAGCAATTTACGGCATCAGTACGATGCTCGGTAGATTTATTAATTTTTTCTTAGTCCCATTTTACACTAATATATTTGCTCCTGATCAGTATGGGATTATCTCAAATTTATATGCTGTAATAGCTATAATGAATATTGTTTTTATTTATGGTCTTGATTCAGCCTACTTAAAATTTGCTGAGTCAGATGAGTTCCCTGATAAGAAAACTAACTTTTCCACTCCTTTCATTTCAGTGATTACAACTTCCATTCTGTTTGTAGGTTTGTTCGCAATTGGACAAAGCTATGTAAATCAATTTTTAAGTATTCCGCATGAATATAATTATTTGATTTATTTGGGATGTGGAATATTATTCTTTGATGCACTCGCGGTTCTGCCTTTTATTTATCTCAGACTCGAACGAAAAACAATTAAGTTTTCCTCCATTAAAATTCTAAACATTGTTTTGAATATTGTTCTAAACCTATTTTTAATTCTTTATCTAGGGATGGGAATTGAAGCAGTATTTATTAGTAATTTAGCTGCATCAATACTATCATTAATATTGCTCCTTCCATCAATCTTAAAGAAATTGAATTTTTCATTCGATAAAGCTTTATATATGAGGTTACTTAAGTTTGGATTACCTTACCTTCCGGGAGGATTAGCAGCAATTTTTATCCAAGTTATTGATAGACCAATTGTAGAGCACTTGACTGATTTAACTACACTCGGAATTTATCAAGCGAATTACAAACTTGGCATATTTATGATGCTTTATGTTGTGATGTTTCAGTATGCATGGCAGCCTTTCTTTTTGCAAACTGCAAAAGAAGAGAACGCGCAAGACATTTTTGCCAAAGTGTTAACAATATTTATGATAATCGGTTCATTAATTTTAGTCTTTTTATCTGTATTTATTGTTGAAATTGTTACTACTCCGTTTTTTGGGAAAACGCTAATCGGAAAAGATTATTGGAGCGGGATTTCGATTGTTCCTGTTGTCCTCTTGGGATATTTATTCAACGGAATGTATGTCAATTTTTCAGCCGGAATTTACATTAAGGAAAAAAGTTTGTACGTTCCTATTGTAATGGGAATCGGTGCTGCAACTAATATAGTCGCAAATTTTATACTAATCCCTTTAATCGGAATCATGGGAGCAGCAATTGCAACTTTAGCAAGTTATTTTATGATGGCTGCAGGATTTTATTTCGCAGTTAAAAAACACTATCCTGTGAATTATGAGTTTGGAAAGATTTTTAGAATCTTTGTTTCGATAGGTATTATAACGCTTTTGTATTGGGCTCTAAATCAAAATGAAATTATAAATATTTGGACCAAGCTGTTACTTGTAATTTTCTATCTCTTCTTATTGCCGATTATGCGAATCATCACGTCGGAAGAATTAAATTTTATTAAGAAAAAAGTTTTAAGAAGAAAGTAAGGATTAGATGATTGTTAAATTGATACGCGTTAATGATGGTTTCGATGATATCGCCCTTCCATCATACGAAACTAACGGAAGTGCCGGAATGGACATTAGAGCAGCACTCAATGAAAGCATTATAATTTCCCCGGGCAAAATGGGATTAATCCCTACAAATCTATCAGTTGAAATTCCTGAAGGCTACGAAATTCAAGTTAGACCCAGAAGTGGTTTGGCAATCAAGAACGGAATTGGGATTCTGAATTCTCCGGGTACAATTGATTCTGATTACAGAGGAGAGATAAAAATAATTATTATCAACCTTGGTGAAAGTGATTTTACTATTAAAAGGGGTGACCGTATTGCTCAAATTATACTAAACAAAGTAGAAAAAATAGATTGGCAACTTACCAACACTCTCTCTAAGACTGTGAGAGGGGAGAACGGGTTTGGGTCTACGAATACAAACTAAAAAATAATTATAAACTTCAAACTTTTTTTTACTTTTATTTTTCGTAATATTGCACGCAGTTGATTTCCTATAATTTCTAAACCAATCGAAAAAATGTCAGATTATATTCATTTACATAATCATACACACTACAGTCTTCAAGATGGTGCATGTACGGTTGAGAGTCTTGTTAATGCTGCAAAGAAACATCAAATGCATGCTGTTGCACTGACCGATCATGGCGTAATGTATGGTGTTCCCGAGTTTTATAAGAAGGCTAAGTCTGCCGGAATAAAACCAATAATCGGGATGGAAGCTTACATCGTGACTGAAGGAAGTCGTTTCGAAAAAGGGAAATCTGATGAGATATCAGGAAAGAAAAAGAAGAAACACTACAATCATCTTATCTTATTAGCAAAAAATAAAATCGGATATAAAAATTTAATAAAACTCTCAACTCTTGGATTTACTGAAGGTTTCTACTATCGACCAAGAATTGATTTAGAATTATTAAAAAAATATTCTGAAGGATTAATTTGTACATCTGCTTGTGTTGGCGGTATAGTTGCAACTCATCTTGTAAATAATAACTATCAAAAAGCAAAAGAGGTATCATTTACTTATAAAGATATTTTTGGGGATGATTTCTATCTTGAGATTCAAGACCACAATATGGCTCATGAGAGACCAATGATTGAGGGTATTCCAAAACTTGCAAAAGAATTAGGAATAAAGTTAGTCGCAACAAATGATTGTCACTACATCAACAAGGAAGATGCCATAGCTCATAACATTCTCCTAATGTTATCAGACAAAACCGGCGAAGCAGATTACAATAACTTGCGTTATGGTACAGATCAAATTTATTTCAAGTCTCAAGATGAAATGATTAAGCTCTTTAAAAATTACAAAGGAGCTATTGAAAACACAATTGAGATTGAGGAAAAAATCGATCTCAAACTTGAATTTGAAGGACACCATTTCCCAATATTTCCAATTCCGGATGATTCCCCCGCAAAAACTCTTGATGACTATTTTGAACTTTTGGCAACCGAAGGACTTCATAAAAAGTTTAAGACCATCACTCAGGAAATAAAAGAGCGTTTTGATTTTGAAGTTATGACAATTAAGCAAATGGGTTTTTCTGGCTATTTTCTTATTACTCAAGATTTTATTAATGCAGCAAAAGATAAGGGAATTCCCGTTGGTCCCGGTAGAGGTAGTGCTGCAGGAAGTTTGGTTGCTTTTACACTTGGAATAACCAATATAGACCCACTAAAATACGATTTGCTTTTCGAAAGATTTCTTAACCCTGAACGTAAATCAATGCCCGATATTGACGTTGACTTTGCTGATGACCAGCGAGGCGATGTAATTGAATATGTTAAGCAAAGGTACGGCTCTGAATGTGTAAGCCAAATTATTACGTTCAATCGACTTTCATCCAAAGCTGTTTTACGTGATGTTGCAAGAGTTTTGAAAATCCCTATTCCAACCGTAAACGGGATTACAAAACACATTCCATCTAAGTTTGGAAAAGTTTATTCAATAGATGAAGCTTTAAATGAAGTTGCAGAACTAAAATGGGTTAAAGATTCCAAAGACGATACAATTCAAAAACTCGTCAAGTATGCAAAAGTACTTGAGGGAATGAACCGTAATGCTTCAAAACATGCTGCCGGCGTAGTTATTGCTCCCGGAGATGTGAGTGATTTTGTTCCATTGGCAAGTGCTTCATCACAAACTGAAATTGTTACACAGTTCAACATGAAAGAACTTGAAAATGCCGGTCTTTTGAAGATGGATTTTTTAGGCTTACGAACATTAACAATTATCAAAGATACACTTAAACTGATTAAGAAAAATCATAATGTTGATATTAATATTGATGAGATTCCTCTCGATGATGTAAAGACTTATCAACTATTTTCAAAGGGACAAACAACAGGTGTTTTTCAGTTTGAATCTCCCCCTATGAGAGAGTACCTCAAGAAATTGAAACCAAGTTCTATTAGTGATTTATCTGCAATGAATGCACTTTACCGTCCGGGACCAATGGAGTTTATAGATGATTTCATTGACAGAAAGTATGGTAGAAAAGAAATCAAATTCTTACACCCGGTTTTAGGTGATATATTAAAAGAGACTTATGGAATTATTGTTTATCAAGAACAAGTAATTCAGATTGCAAATAAAGTTGCTGGTATGTCCCTCGCTCAAGCTGATATATTAAGAAGAGCTATGGGAAAGAAGGATTTAGCGGCAATGCGAGAGCAACAAAAAATATTTGTTGATGGTGCCGTTCAAAATGGTATTCCGGCTAAAATTGCAGCAGAAATTTTTGAAGCAATCGATAAGTTTGCAAATTATGGTTTCAATAAAAGTCACTCAGTAGCTTATTCATTTGTAGCTTATCAGACAGCATATCTTAAAGCCCATTATACTCCCGAATTTCTTGCTGCCAACCTTACAAATGAATTTGGCAACAAAGATAAGGTCTCAAATTTTTTGGAAGATTGCAGAAAACTTCACATTCCGGTTTTACCTCCCGATATCAATAAACCTTCAATATTTTTTGAAGTTGAAAAAAAGAAAATTCGATTTGGTTTTTCAGCTATAAAAAATGTTGGTGTAGGCGCAGTTGAAGAAATCATTCAGAAAAAAGAAAAATTAGGAAGAGATTTCACTTCGATTTTTGATTTTTGCTCAAATATCGGAACAAGAACTGTGAATAAACGTACTCTGGAAGGGCTTATTTTAGCCGGTGCATTTGATACACTTAATAAAAATCGGAAACAGCTTTTTGAGAATGTTGAGAAAGCATTAAGCTTTGGTTCGATGGCTCAAAATTATAAGCAAAAAAATCACAACAGCCTCTTCGGCAACAACGAACAAGATGAAATTATTGAAGAACCTACCTTAGAAAAAATTGCTGATTGGTCTGAGAAAGAAAGACTATCACAAGAAAGGGAGGTAATAGGATTTTATGTTACAGGTCATCCACTGACGAAATATGATCTTGAATATAAATCGTTTGCAACGCTTCATCTAGGTGAGACTGAAAAAATGGAAAAGCTTGATTCAGTTCGTGCAGTTGGAATTATTACAAATCTAACAACCAAGATTGATAAAAAGGGGAACCGGATGGCTTTCTTCAATCTTGATGATTTTACCGGTTCATGTGAATGTTTAATGTTTGCCTCAACTTATGAATCATACGGCAAGTATGTTGAAGAAGAATCTGCAGTGCTGTTAATTGGCAAACCTGAGAGTAGCGGCGATGCAAT
>JAHBUO010000037.1 GCA_019638025.1 Ignavibacteriaceae bacterium | reverse complement strand
CATTTAGCTGTTCTTGTGTAAATTGAAGAGAAAGAGGTTCGCGTAAAATCTCATACCGAAGTTTAACTTCTTCAAGATACTCGTCAGAATTATGTATTATTTCTTTGAATACTAATTCGTCGGGATTAAACTTATTCATTCCGATTAACCGCGTCTTTTCTTAACAGCCTTTTGATAAAGTTCTAAATATTTTTTCGCCGATACTTCCCATGAAAAATCTTGAGACATTCCGTTGAACATAATTCTTTCCCAGGTAGTTTTATCGTCAAAAGTTTTTACAGCACGGTAAAGGGTAGAGTTTAGAGCATCCGGTGTATAATCGTTAAATGAAAACCCTGTTCCGGCTTCGCTTCCGTTATAGAGTAAATCATGCCAATCGAAAACAGTATCTGCTAAACCTCCCGTTCTTCTCACAACAGGAACGCTTCCATAACGTAAGCTGTATATTTGATTTAAGCCGCAAGGTTCATAAGCTGAAGGCATTAAGAATATATCAGAAGCTGCTTCAATCAAGTGTGAAAGTTCATTGTTATAACCGATGTAAGTATAAATCCTATCAGGATGACTATACGCTGCCGCTCTGAAAAAGTCTTCGTATTGGTCTTCACCACTTCCAAGAATAACCCATTGTGCATCTAACTTGATTAACTGATTAAATGCAGATTGTATTAAATCAAATCCCTTCTGCTTTACCAATCGAGAAATAATACCGATTAATGGTTTCTCGGGATAGAAAGGCATTCTGATTGCATTAAGGAGATATTTTTTATTTTCAATTTTCCGATGAAGAGATTCTTTTGTGTAATGATAAGGAATATGTTTATCGCTTTCGGGATTCCAAACATTGTAATCAACACCATTGATTATTCCGAAGAAATCATTTATTCGATAGTGGAGAACTCCTTCAAGTCCGGCTCCGTATGTTGATGATAGTATCTCTTGAGCGTATGTTTCAGAGACAGTATTTATCATATCTGCGTACATTAAACCTGTTTTAAGAAAACTTAAACTGTTCCAAATTTCAACAGGGCTGTTTTCATAAAATAACTCTGGACGAATTTCAGCTTTATAAAGAGTCTCTTGAGGGAATCTTCCTTGATAACCGATATTATGAATTGTTAATACAGTTGCCACAGGGTCAAAGAATCTATCCCAGCTATAATTATCTTTTATGTAAAGGGGAATTAAGCCGGTCTGCCAATCGCTACAGTTAATAACATCAGGTTGCCATTTCAATCGTTGAAGAGCTTCGAGAACTGCTTTTGAAAATAGGATAAATCGTTCGTCTTCGTCTTCATCATTCGTATAAATTTCCGGACGATTATAATATTCGGGGGAATCGATAAAATAAACCGGAACATCCGAACCGGGAAGGTTAGCTGTAAAAACATTAACATTATGTGTTTTTCCATAAACACGAATCGGCATTTCACCAATGGGCCAGCAATAGCTTAAATCAAATTTAGTATTATCGATTGAAGAATACTTCGGAAGAAATACCTTCACATCACAACCGAGTTGAGCCAATGCTTTCGGAAGAGCACCGGCAACATCGCCAAGTCCACCTGTTTTAGCATAAGGAAATGCTTCGGAAGTAGCAAATGCAATTTTCATAACCCCACCCTCTTTTAAGTTAATAAATGCGGTTAATTATTTTTTAAGAAGTCTTGCAGCATCTTTTGCAAAATAAGTCAATATCATATCTGCTCCCGCTCTTTTGATAGCTGTTAATGATTCAATCATAACTCTGTCACCATCAATCCAATCATTTTGAGCGGCGGCTTTTATCATTGAATATTCACCGCTTACTTGATAAGCGGCTGTAGGTAATCCGAATTTTTCTTTTACTCTATAAATAATATCGAGATAAGGACCGGCAGGTTTAACCATTACGATATCAGCACCTTCTTCAATATCTGATTCAACTTCACGGACTGCTTCGTTTGAATTTCTAATATCCATTTGATGAGATCTTCTATCGCCAAATGCCGGAGTGGATTCTGCGGCATCTCTAAACGGACCATAATATCCAGAAGCATATTTCGCCGCATAACTCATTATCGGTACTTTTGAAAATCCTTTATAATCTAATGCTTTTCTGATTGCAATAACTCTCCCATCCATCATATCTGAAGGAGCAATAATATCGGCACCTGCTTCGGCATGAGAGACTGCCTCTTTTGCTAACAAAGAAACTGTTTCATCGTTTAAGATTTCCTCACCGTTAAGCATACCGCAATGCCCGTGGGATGTGTATTCACAGAGGCAAACATCTGTTATTACAACAAGATTTTTAACTTCAGATTTAATTGCGCGCACAGCTTGCTGAATTATTCCGTCACTTGCATAAGCTTCAGAGCCGACTTCATCTTTATGCTCCGGTATTCCGAACAGAATCACTGCAGGAATTCCGAGAGATGCAACTTCTTTACATTCTTCGACAAGCAAATCAACCGATAGTTGATAAACACCGGGCATTGATTTAATCGGGTTTTTAATGTTCTTTCCGTGTACTGCAAATAAAGGATAAATAAAATCGTTAACGGTGAGAACAGTTTCGCCAACCATCTCTCTAATTAACGGATTATGTCTTAACCTTCTTAATCTTTTTTGTGGATAAACTGCCATTTTATTCTCTCCTAATTATTTCAAACTTTTTGTGAATGATTCTTAATCTTCTCGAAAACTAATTCTGAATTTTTAAGGCAATCACCTACAGAAATTCCGCCTCTGTAATTTCCGCTTAAAAATATTCCGGGGTTTTCAACTTCAAATTTATCGCAATATCTTTCATGTTCTATGTAACCAACATTATATTGCGGAATTGCTTTAGACCAATATCTATAAGATTTAACCGATGGTTCAACTTCGATTCCCATAATTTCATGGAACTCGTTTAATACTTTTTTGATTATGATTTCTTTATCAAGTGAGAATAACTCCGGATTTCTTGCTCCGCCAACAAACAATGTAAATGATGCATTTTTCGGCGTAGAACGGTTTTCAAAAATAACCGAACTCCATATTGCTCCGAGGAATGATTTCTTCTCCTTCTTAGGAATTAAAAATCCAAAGCCGTCTAACGGTTGCTTTATTTTATCAATCGGATAAGTTAAATATAAAACCATAACCGGAGGATACTCAATAGAATCAAGGTGTTCGGATAGTTTCACATCAATTCCTTTAAAAACATTTGAGGCAACATAAGCAGGGAGAGTTGATAAAATATAATCTGATACTATTTCTTTTCTATCACCTGCATTGTTGTAAGTTATTTTGTATCCGTTATCAGACTTAACAACACTTTCAACATCTGCAAGAATTTGAATCCTTTCACCTAACTCCGATGCAATTTTCTTTGGGAGAATCTGCATACCATTTCTGAAAGAAAACATTTTTGCATGATTCTTTGAAACCTCAGCCCGTTTTTTCCTTTCTCTGATACTTCTAACTGTTCCGATAATTAGTCCACCATACTTTGATTCAAGTTCATAAAGCTTTGGGAAAGCCGAATAAACACTGAGCCTGTCGGGGTCACCTGCATAAACACCGGCTACAAACGGATTGATTGCATAATCGAGAAACTCTTGTCCTAATCTTCTTTTAACAAACTGACTTATGCTTTGATAATAACCATCCTTTGAACGACCGATAAAAGGTTCAAGCATTAAGCGCATTTTTGCACTTGCTGAGAACAATTTTGTTTTGAAAAAAGCGGGTGGGCTCATCGGTAAAGCATGGAGTTTGTTATCGCGAAGAATGTATCGTTTGTTTCCTTCTTGATTAGCGTAAATAAGTTCTTTATCTAATTTTAAGTCTTTAACTAATTTTGAAATTACCGGAGTTGTTTCTAAACCACTGTTAGGTCCTCTATCGAAAAGATTCCCCTCAACAAGCACGGTTTCCATCGCTCCGCCGACTTCCTTATTCTTTTCTAAAACAGTAACATCAAATCCCTCTTTGTGAAGCCAATATGCGGTAGCTAATCCGGAAATACCGCCTCCGAGAACGACTATTTTTTTGCTCATCACTAAAAAGTCCTTTAAATTTTCTATCCTGAATAACCTTAATATAACAATGCTGAAATTTATTAAAATTCAGACAACTTATTAAGATAAAATTTTCAATATCTTTATTTTTGAATAACAATTAATTAGAGCTGTAAATTGATGAAAAACAAAACTGATGAGTTATGGTTAACTCACTTTGAAAAATCGGGGAAAATATCTTCACCCGATTATACTGAAACAATGGAATATTTTTCAAACTTTGAAAGATATTCTCGCTATGCAAAAATGAAAACCTTTGGTTACTCCGCACAAGGGCGTGAACTGAAAGTTTTGGTTGTTGCAAAAGATAACGACTTTACTCCCAAGCAAGCAAAACGAAACGGGAAGGGAATTATTCTTGTTCAGAATGGAATTCATCCGGGAGAAATTGAGGGGAAAGATGCATGGATGCTGCTTCTGCGTGAAATTTTAATTTCTAAAGGAAAGGAAAAACTATTAGATAATGTAGTAATTCTGCTTATCCCGATTTTGAATGTTGACGGACATGAAAGAACTTCAGAATATAACCGACCTAACCAAAATGGTCCGGTGAATATGGGATGGCGTACAACAAGTACAAATCTTAATCTTAATAGAGACTATCTGAAAGCAGATACTCCGGAAATGAAATCTTTACTGAAACTATTTTCGCAATGGCTTCCCGATTTTATTATTGATAATCACACAACCAACGGAGCAGATTATCAGTATCATATTACTTACGGGATTGAGCGGCATCAAAATATAAATAGCCGTTTAGCTGACTGGAGTGAGAATAAACTGATGCCCTACGTTTTGAGCAAAGTTGAAGGTGATGGATTTCTTACCGCTCCTTATGTTGAAACAAAAACCGGAAATCTATTTGATGGAATTATTGCGTGGGCGGCGCCTCCTCGCTTATCAACAGGATATTCAGCGGCGCAAAACCGTGTTTGTCTTCTTGTTGAAACTCATTCGCTAAAGCCATTCGAAAATCGGGTTTATTCAACAAAGTCGATGAATACGGCGGTTCTTGAATTTATCTCAAAGCATGTAAAAGAGTTAAAGCTCCTCAATCTGAATAGTGATAAAAATGTTGTTAAAGAATATGCATCGGCAAAAAATGCTTTTCCTTTGGGATTTGAAGGGAAACCTGATTTTGAATTAATGAAATTCAAAGGCTTTGAATCTTTTACCGATGAGAGTGATATAACCGGAAATGGTGTAATACGTTATACCGATATTCCTACCGAGTTTAATATTCCGTTTTATAATCAAGTGGAAGTAACAAAGCGGATTGATGTTCCTGCTTGCTATGTTATCCCGAAACAGTTTAAAGAGATTATTCGCATATCAAAACTTCACGGAATAAAAGTGCATCAAGTTAAAGATGATGTAGCATTAAATCTGCAGAAGTATAAATTTGTAGAACATGAATTTGCCCCCCGACCTTATGAAGGAAGATTGATGGTATCGGTGAAGTGTAATTCATTTTCAGAAAAAGTTAATGTTGAAAAGGGGAGTTATCTTATACTCACAAATCAGCGGACATTAAAAGTCATAGTCAATCTTTTTGAACCTGAAGGAATTGATTCATTTGTAAGCTGGGGATTTTTCAACGCTTTTTTTGAGCGGAAAGAGTATGCGGAAGCTTATGTCTTTGAACCGATCGCAAAGCAAATGCTTAAAGATGATAAGGGGCTTGAGATTGAGTTTAATGATTTGCTTGGCAAAGATGAATCTTTCAGAAATGACCCTTACAGAAGATTAGACTTTTTCTACACCCGATCAAAGTATTTTGATAGTGGCGAAAAAGTTTATCCGATATTCAGATGTTTTGATAAATCGATAAAGAAACTAGTGAAACTTTAATTTGAAATTATCAGTTAATTGATTAAAATAACCGTGTAAAAATCAAACCTCGAGGGATATATGTCTGATCATTCAAAATTAACAGTATTGTGCGTTGCCAGTTATGAAAAAGGGGCAGAGTTTATGCGTGAATGCAAACGTCAAGGATGTCGCGTAATTCTACTCACTTCCAAAAGTCTAGAATATGCTGATTGGCCTAAAGAAAGCCTTGACCAAATCTTCTTTATCCCCGATGTAAACAAAGAATGGAATCTCCGTGATGTAATATATGGAGTAAGTTTTCTGGCACGTACCGAAAATATTGATAGAATAGTAGCCTTAGATGATTTTGATGTAGAAAAGGCAGCCGCACTTAGAGAGCACCTCCGCTCTCCCGGTATGGGGGATACGACCGCAAGATATTTCCGTGATAAACTTGCAATGAGAACCCGTGCACAAGAAGCGGGTATCCTTGTCCCGGAATTTGTTCATATTCTTAACTATGATAAAGTAAGAGAGTTCCTTAGTAGAGTAAATCCTCCTTACGTTCTTAAACCAAGATTACAAGCCGGGGCAATCGGTATAAAGAAAATTCATTCAGCCGAAAATCTTTGGAGAACACTTGATGAACTTGGTGATGAGCAGTCATTTTATGTGCTCGAGCAATTTGTACCGGGAAATATTTATCATGTCGATTCAATAATATACAACAACGAAGTCGTCTTTTCGATTGCAAGCCAATATGGGCTTCCACCGATGGAAGTAGCTCATCAAGGAAGAGTCTTTTCAACACGAACAATGGTTAAAGGGAGTACCGATGAGCAGTCTCTCCAATTGATGAACAAAAACGTACTTAAAGCATTTGGAATGGTTAGGGGTGTTTCGCATACAGAGTTTATAAAAGCTTCTGATGACGGAAGATTTTATTTCCTTGAAACTTCGGCACGAGTTGGCGGGGCAAATATAGTTGAACTTGTTGAAGCCGCAACCGGTATGAATCTTTGGGCAGAATGGGCTAAAATCGAAATACTTAGGGGAGAAGGGAAGTATCAAGTCCCCAAAATTAAAAGCGATTACGCCGGATTATTAATTTCTCTCGCTAAACAAGAATGGCCCGACCTCTCTTCTTATAACGATTCGGAAATCTTCTGGAAAATGAAAAAGCAATATCATGCCGGATTAATTTTTAACTCCCCAAACTATGATAGGGTAGAAGAACTGCTGCAACAATACACCACTCGTTTTTATGAAGAGTTCTTTACCTCACAGCCATTGCCCGATAAACCGAGCAATTAATTTGTGCATTTGGTACAAGGTTGAGGATAACTACTGTTAAGAGTGATTATTAATGGCTTTCATATTCATTTGTACTTTACATCCTACTGCATTAACTATCTAGCAGTGATACTTGATAGCGGTGGGAATGAAGCATTAAGAAAACTAATCGGATTAACAATCAAAATAGATGTCCAAAATTCAAGTATAATCCTGTCCCTTCATCGCAAAAACCAAGGTCTGCCCTTACAATGAAATTGTCCATATACAATCTGAGACCTGTAACGACTGAGTAGAGCCAACGGTGATTAGCGAAATAATTAGTATTCCCCTCAGCTAAATCAAGTCCAACAATTCCTCCGAATTTCCACCATAACGGGAATCTCATTTCGCAATTAATTAGTAAAACATTATCATAAAGGTACTTATCCATTGGAATACCGCGAACCGTATTATTGCCACCAATAGGGACTGACTTAAAGTGGGCGGGTTTATCGAGGGGAATCACTTTTTCTTTCGATGCTCTGAGTGCAAGTATTAAATCCTTCACTAACAATTCTTGATAGTAACAAACTGAAGCCAATCCTCTGAGTGAAGCTACACGATTTGATTTAAGATTATGGGAGTACTCAAATTCGAGAAGCATAGTTAACCCTGAGGTGGGATTGATATAACTATTTCTGGTATCCATTTTAATATTTAGAAATGAAGAAAAGTACTCCTCAGCTCCATTTTTGTAATCAAAAGGTACATCAGGGATATTTTTTGAAGCGGGTGTCAGGTTATATAAGCTAAGGCTTTTATACTGTATCCCCAATGTTGATGAAAAATCTTTGGAGAAACCTCTCGAAAAGAATGTCCCAATGGTTACTTTTTCATAGATGCAATCATATTTGGATAACGCAAAGGTTGGTTCTCCTATTTTGTAATAGGAGTAATCGCTTGGATGATATGAACTGTATTTACTATACTTATCGTATTCAAAAATAAAATCAAACGAAAATGGGAAAGTAGTTCCTTGCCTGCTTTCAAAATCAGGATAAGCAAAAATAAATTTGTACCATTGCTCTCCCTTGGTACTATTGAATAAAATAAAATCAAAGCTTTCCTTTGCACCGATTAAGTCGAAAAGAAAGAGTTTCCCTCCGTAACCCAAACCGACATCAGAATCATAACTAATAAAAGGGAGTGCTTCTAAGTTATCACGCAAGGAATCCTGTTGAGAAAATATAGTTTTGCTAATAACAATTAATAATATAGCGAATAAGATTATATACTTCTTCACAGCTACCTCCATCGATTTCAAAAAATAACTCTTTTTACTGATGCCAACCTACCAAAGTTTATAAAAGATGTTGTCACGAAATTGTAAAAATAGTGTCTCCATTATATCCACAGAAGTACTATAATATTGGAGTAGTTGAGAAGAGTTTATAATTTTAATTGAGTTTCAACCCGAAAGCTAATTAGGGAACAAGACTTCCGGGCAGCCAAAAAATGTAGAGTGATTGTACTGTGAAAAATAGAAAAACCATCCGATAGTCAGATGGTTTTCTTTGAATTCAAGCCTTTTGGTGCAACCTGCGGGATTCGAACCCGCGACCTGCTGATTAAGAGTCAGATGCTCTACCAACTGAGCTAAGGTTGCGAGACAAAAATACGGAATTTTCCCTTCTTCTAAAATTCTTTTTTACTTTTTATCCGAGTCATTCATTATTTTTATGCATAATATCTTGAGTTATAATGAAACCGCTATTTAATACCAAAGTTCTCACTTCGAGAAATCAAACTGCTGATTTACTCAAAGGGGTTGCAGTCCTCAGCATGATTCTTATCCACCTTTTTGAAAACATTGGTTCGCAATCGATGGAATCCACTATATATGGAAAAATTGCTTTCTTTCTTGGTGGACCACCTGCAGCTCCACTCTTTATGATTGTTATGGGGTACTTTCTTGCTGGCTCAAATAAATCTGCAACTCTTCAACTTAGGCGGGGTTTAATCTTATTATTGGGTGGTATTTTGCTTAATATCGGATTGAATTTCTCTCTTCTAATTAAAATACTTCAAGGAACATCAACACTTAATCCTTTAAAATTTATTTTTGCTGTTGATATACTCCCATTAGCCGGATTGTCGATTATTACTATTGCTCTCTTAAACCCTTTATTTAAGCGGTTCGCCGAAGCATATATTTTGTCCGCAGTGTTTGTTGTTCTATTTGGAAAACTTCTGATTGATTTTATACCTCTTGAAGAAAAACCATTTGACTACATTATCGCATTTTTTGTGGGGGAATATGAGTGGTCATATTTTTCTCTTATTCCTTGGTTAAGTTTTGTTTTGGTTGGTTATTCGATAAAGCTTTTTAGCGATAGGCTCGGTGAAGGTTTTAATATAAAGCGATTATATCGAAATGTTTTTTATGTCGTCTTCGGGTTCATCTTTGCTTTTACTTTCGATTATGCTGCAAATATTACTTCGAATCTTCCGGTTTATTATAAGTTTGATTTCTTATTCTTTTTATGGACTCTCTTTTTCCTACTCGGTTTTTCGCTCTTAGTGAATGATTTGGAAATCAAATTCTCAAATTCGATTATCTTAAAATATATAAAGTGGATTGGGATAAATGTCACCTCTTTTTATGTTGTCCAGTGGCTGTTGATAGGGAATATTTCGACATACTTTTATAAAAAAGAAGCACGAATAGAAATTATGCTAATTTGGTTTGTCGCAGTATTGGTTGTTTCAACTTTTGTTGTTTACTTGTGGAAAAATTATCTTCAGAAAGTTTTGCAATCACTTAGTAAAAAATAAATCTTCATTAATAAACGGAATGAGTGCATTGATTACCCCTTGATAATAAAGGGTTTTACGGTCTATCACATTTTTTGTGAAGAAGCCTATTGCCCCTTCTTTCTGTTTTGTATTGTGTGACGAAGAGAGTTTATCGATTACTTTACCAAGTTCAATTCTATTCAAAACATCATTTATAACTACATCCGGTAAGGGGAAAAGCGATGATGCACCGTAACCTGTTCTACCGGAAAAATCTTTAATACAGACCGCCCCAAACGAAAACCATTTACCTGAAAGTTGGGAAACTCCTCCTTCAATTCCGATTACAAATCCTTCTGTAATGTTTTTCCTTATCAATAGGTCAAGCAGATTTTTAGCACGTAATTCAGCTCCGTTAAATGTTTCGTCACCGATTGGTTGTGCCGGTACTCCCGAATCGATTTCGTATGATTCTATTTCCAATTCAGAAAAGTAATTCTCGAATGCAGTTTTAACTGCCTCAACTTTAATGGGATTAGTCGATGCTACAAATAATTTTGTCATAATAAATCGGATATTAAAATCTAAATACTAACTTCTTGATCTTTATACTGAAGTTGATAAAGTTTATAATAAATGCCTCGTTTTGCCAAAAGTTCTTGATGATTTCCAGTCTCTTTAATCTCACCTTTGTGCATTACAATTATCTTATCGGCATTTTGTATGGTAGATAAACGATGTGCAATTACAATCGCGGTTCTTCCAACAAGAAGTTTTTCAATAGCATTTTGTATAAGCAATTCTGTCTCGGTATCAACACTTGAAGTTGCTTCATCTAAAATCAGTATTTGAGGATTATAAGCAAGAGCACGCGCAAATGAAATTAATTGTTTCTGTCCTACACTTAGAGTTGCTCCACGTTCTTTTACCGGCTCATCATACTTAAGGGGAAGATTCTCAATAAATCTATTTGCCCCCACTAATGATGCGGCCTCCATCATCTTTACATCTGAAATGGCTGGATTATTCATAGTAATGTTTGAGCGAATAGTTCCGCTAAACAAATATACATCTTGAAGAACTACAGAAATGTGCTTTCGTAAATCACGCTTATCAAGACCGGTTATATTGATTCCATCAAGGGAGATTTCCCCTTTAGAAATATCATAAAACCTTGTTAAGATATTGATAATACTTGTTTTCCCCGCACCGGTAGCTCCTACAATTGCAACAGTTTCTCCCGGATTAATCTTAAATGAGATATTCTTAAGAACATAATCTTCATCATTATAAGCAAATGAGACATTCTTGAATTCTATTTCTCCTTTAACTGACTGCACTGAAACCGGATTATCGGGATTCTTAATAATAGTGTCATTATCAAAAAGTTTGAATATTCTCTCGGATGATGCCATTGCGGTTTGCATGATATTATACTTTTCGGATAAGTCGCGAATCGGTCTAAAGAACATTTCAGTGTATTGAATGAATGCAAACAAAATTCCCAAAGTCATTTTCGATTGAATAATCTCACCGCCGCCATACCATATAATTAAAGCTATTGCGGCAGAGCTTATTAATTCCACAGCAGGATAAAAGATAGCATAATAAAAGATTGAATTGATATTAGCCGTAGTGTGGTCTTTATTAATTGATGAGAAATTCTTCATCTCATCTTTTTGCTTATGGAAAATTTGAACAACCGAAATTCCGGTTACATGTTCCTGCATGTATGAGTTTAATCTTGCTAAATGAAAGCGGACATCACGATAGCTTTCTCTCACTTTCTTTCTGAAGAGGAATGTTCCATAAATTAAAATCGGTAAAACAGACAGAGATACAAGCGATAGTTCCCAATCAAGAAAGAACATGAAACCGAGTATCCAGAGTATTATAAAAATATCACTGAACACCATCACTATTCCTGAAGAGAATAATTCGTTAAGCGACTCGATATCGTTTGTAACACGGGTAACAATTCTGCCGATTGGCGTCTTATCAAAAAACTTAGCGGCAAGTCTTTGAGTGTGTGAAAATAATTTCACCCGCAAATCATAGATTGTCTTTTGCCCGAGGTATTGTGTATAATAAGTTAAAAAGTATTGTATTATCGATTGAAAAAGGAGCGTGGCAAATAAGCCGATAGTGATATACAGTAATCCATAGTAATCACTATTTACAATGTAGTCGTCAACAGCAATTTTGGTTAAATAAGGACGGAGTGGTCCAAGAGCCGCAACAATAATATTAAGAATAATAGCCGCAATCACATATTGCTTATAAGGTTTAACGAACCCTAAAAGTCGTTTCATTAACTTAGCGTCGTAAGCTTTACCTAAAATCTCGTCGTCTGTTTTGGGGTCTTGTGCCATTAAAAAATAAATATTCCGTTTAGTTTAATTCTTCTAATTCTTTTTCGAGAAGCTGTTTATAATATATATCTGCATAAATACCGTTTAGCTCGATTAGACGGGCATGTGTTCCCGATTCAGCTATTTTACCTTTGTCGAGAACAACAATTTTATCGGCATCCTTAACAGTCGATACTCTATGACTTATGATAATGCTCGTTCGCCCCTTCATAAAGGATTTCAGATTCGACAAAATTTCCTCTTCGGTGTTTGTGTCAACTGCTGAAAATGAGTCATCAAGAATAAGTATCTTCGGGTCGATTGCTAAAGCACGCGTCAATGTAGCTCTTTGTTTCTGTCCGCCGGATAAAGTAATACCGCGTTCACCGATAACAGTTTCATATTGATTCGGGAAGTCTTTTACATCCTTATCGAACTGAGCGATTTTTGCGGCATTAATTATCTTCTCAGTGTTAACTTCACTAAGTCCGTAACCAAGATTATTCATTATCGAATCAGAAAAGAGGAAAGTTTCCTGCTGAACAAATCCGATATTCTTTCTCAATACCGAAAGAGGGAAGTGCTTTACCGGTTTACCGTCAATAAGAATTTCTCCACCAGTAACATCATAAAGGCGAGAAATAAGATTAACAAAAGAAGTTTTACCGCTTCCTGTATGTCCCATTATTGCAAGTGTTGTTCCTTCGGGGATTGATAAATCGATGTTATCAAGAATTATCGGCGAATTATCATTATATCTGAAAGTTACATTTTTGAACTCAATATTTCCCTTAACTGAAGTTAAAGAGGAATCGGTTAGAGTTGAATCTTCAATTTCATAAGGTTCATGGAAGATTTTATTTAAGCGCTTCATACTAGCTTCAGCTTGCTGAATAATGTTTATCACCCATCCGAAAGCAATCATTGGCCAGGTTAAAATTCCGAGATAAATTATTAATGCAGTTATATCGCCAAGCAGAAGTTCTTTTTCGATTACTCTAACACCCCCCGACCACATCACAACAATAACTGACAATCCGGTAACTAAAAACAATATCGGTTGAAACAAAGCCTGAAGTTTTACAAGGTGCATGTTTTTATGGAGATAATCTTTACTCAATACTTTGAATGTTTCAATTTCATTTTCTTCACGGACGTATGATTTTATTACTCTAATTCCGGAAAAATTCTCTTGTGCTTTTGTGGTTAATTCAGAAAACTTCTCCTGAATTCTGGTGAAGCGTTCATGGATTTTCCTCCCAACAAAGTAAACAAGAAAAGATAGAAGCGGTAACGGGAGAAGTGCATAAATTGTGACCATCGGACTAATCGTGAACATTATCACAACAACTATAATCAATCGGATTAACGTATCGATTGAATACATAACCGCCGGACCTATAAACATTCTTACTGCGTTGATGTCGTTTGTAGCATGAGCCATTATATTTCCGGTGGAATTATTTTGGAAGTAACGGAGAGGGAGTTGCTGAATGTGACTCCAAAAATCGCCGCGCAAATCATACTCAATCTCACGAGAGACTACGATAATCGTCTGTCTAATCATGAATCTGAATATCCCCGAAAAAAGTGATGCCACGACAATTAATAACGCATAGTTTGTAATCGTTTCAGAATTAAGACTACTCTGAAGTTCATTAATTGAATCTTTAATAATAATAGGGACATACACCGTTCCAGCATTGGAGAGGAGTATAAACACAATTCCGAAAAATATCTTCCACTTATACCGTAGGAAGTACTTCTTAAGAGTTAAAAGGTTTGTCATCTAAAATATGATGCCCGGATGGTAAAAAACTATATCAATAATTAAAGTAATTAGAACACCGCCGAAGAAAATCTTCTAAGATTTATTTCCGGCGGTTAAGATAAAAAAATATATATTAATCAATAATGTCAAAACCTGTGTACTTTTGTAGTACCTTCGGAACAATAACTTTTCCTTCAGGGGTTTGATTATTTTCCAATATTGAAACCATTAAGCGACTTGTTGCCAATCCGCTTCCGTTTAGTGTGTGAAGATACTCGGGTTTCTTTGTCTCTTCTCTCCTAAAACGGATATTCGCCCGTCTTGCCTGGAAAGCTTCAAAGTTACTGCATGAAGAAGATTCAAGCCACTTGTTCTCTGCCGGTGACCATGTTTCGATATCATAACATTTTGCGGCGGAGAAACTTAAATCACCTGTACATAACAATAATAATCTGTAAGGAACATTTAATGCTTGAAGAATATCTTCGGCATCTTTTACTAATAACTCCAATTCGTCGTAAGAAGTTTCCGGTTTAACAAATTTAACCATTTCGACTTTGTTGAATTGGTGTACACGCAAAAATCCTTTAGAATCTTTTCCGTAAGAACCGGCTTCTCTTCTGAAGCATGGGGAATAACCTACATATTTTATCGGAAGCTCTTTCTCTGTTACGATTTCATCTCGATGAATATTTGTTATCGGAACTTCGGCGGTAGGAATCGGGTACAAACCATCCTTCTCGATGAAGTACATATCTTCTTCCATCTTAGGAATTTGCCCGGTTCCTTTCATAGATTCACGATTTACAAGTATCGGCGGAAGTACTTCAGAATAACCGTGATTTTGCAAGTGGAAATCAAGCATGAAGTTAATTAATGCTCTCTCAAGGGTTGCCCCTTTTCCGGTGTAAAGTGGAAATCCTGAACCTGAAATTTTAGTCCCTCTTTCGAAGTCAAGTATTTTAAGCTTCTTCCCTAATTGAATATGATCGAGAGGGGTGAACTCATTCTCAAAAGTAAATCCATCGGGAAGCCACCGTTTTGTCTCTACATTATCATCTGCCGTTTTACCAACCGGAACCGAAGCATGAGAAATATTAGGTGTATAGCGTAAAATGTTTTCAAGCTCCTCTTCTTTTTCACGGAGAGAAATATCAAGTTGAGTTATCTCATCAGAGACAAGCTTCATTTCAGCGAGAAGGGGAGCGGTATCTTCCCCAGCTTTTTTCATTTGCGGAATCTTAGCCGATACCTGATTCCGTTTAGCCTTAAGTTCATCGGTGCGTAGGATTAATTGACGACGAGTTTCGTCAATCGCAAGAACATCACCAACTATATCTTTTGCGTTTTTGTTAATTAATCCTTGTCGAACATGATCAGGATTTTCACGAATTAATTTAAGATCTAACATTTATTCTCCTTTAATTGCGAACACATAATCATATGTTCGACATAAATATTTACTTTACAACTACGTTAAGAATTTTGTTCTTAACGAAGATTTCTTTTACGATAGTTTTATCGTCCAACCATTTTTTGACACGCTCGTCGGAGTAGGCAATTTGCTTCACTTCATCGGCGTCACTATTCATAGGGACTTCAACAGTTGCTCTCAGTTTACCATTTATCTGAACCGCTACATTTGCAATGTCTTCAATAAGTGCATCTTTATCAGGTGCAAACCAAATAGGCGATGCAAATAATGAAGTTGTATTCCCAAGCTTCAACCAACACTCTTCTGCAAGATGAGGAGCTACAGGGGCAAGGATTACGGCAAATCTTGCTAACGTGTAAGATTGAATTTCTTTACTGCAATTCGGGATGTTCTTCAACTCGTTGATTAACTCCATCATTGCGGCAATAGCAGTGTTAAATCTGAAGTGCTCCAATTCGATTTCTGTTTTGGCGATAGTCTGATTGATTTTTCTGTAAACAGATTTCTCAACATCGGTTAATGAAGCAAGGTCATATTTTTCTTTTGATGAATACTCTAATGCAATGTTTTCGTGATTACAGAATAAATCGTACACACGCTGAACAAATCGCTCTGTCCCCGAAATTCCTTTATCACTCCAGTCACCCCCTTGTTCGTATGGACCCATAAACATAAGGTAAAGTCTGAAAACATCGTTACCGACATTCTTAGTAAAGTCATCGGGATTAACAACATTTCCTTTCGACTTTGACATCTTTGCCCCGGCATTCGTGATTGTACCTTGATGAACAAGTGTCTGGAAAGGCTCATTTGATGCGGTTAAACCGAGGTCTCGCAAAAATTTATGAATGAATCTCGAATAGAGAAGATGCATTGTTGCATGCTCGGCACCTCCTACATACATGTCGACAGGGACAAACTTATCGGTTAATTCTTTATCGAAGATTCCATCTGATATTTTAGGATTTAAGTAACGGAAATAATACCAGCTTGAATCGACAAATGTATCCATTGTATCCGGGTCTCGTTTAGCATCTGCACCGCACTTAGGACATTTAGCATTGATGAACTTTTCATTTGCCGCTAAAGGAGATTCTCCCGCAGGTTTAAATTCTACATCATACGGAAGTTCAACCGGTAGCTGATCTTCGGGAACAGGAACTTCACCGCAATCGGGACAGTGGATAATCGGGATTGGTGTTCCCCAATATCGCTGTCTGGAAATAAGCCAATCACGTAAACGGAAATTGATTTTACTCTTGCCGTTGTTATTCGCTTCAAGGAATTTGATGATTTCCCCTTTTCCTTCATCTGAAGGGATTCCGTTAAATTGTCCGGAGTTAATCATTGTTCCGACTTCAGTAAATGCCGCTGTTAACGGCTCATCTTCTGCCGTACCGTTTTGAAGAATAACTTTTCTTATTGGTAGATTAAATTTAGTTGCGAATTCGAAATCACGTTCATCATGCCCCGGAACTGCCATAACACAGCCTGTACCGTATGTTAGTAGTGCATAATCTGCAATCCAAATCGGTACACGTTCACCGTTCACCGGATTAATAGCATAAGTTCCAAGAGGTACGCCGGTCTTTTCTTTTACTGTCGATGTTCTTTCTATCTCAGTCAGTTTGCGTGTTGATTCACGATATTCATCAACTGCCGCTTTATTTTCGTTGGTTACAAGTTTATCTACAAGCGTATGCTCCGGAGCAATAACCACATAGGTAACACCGAATAATGTATCGGGACGAGTTGTGAATACCGAAATAACCTCGTCACTATTCTCAACTTTGAAGTGAACTTCTGCGCCCACGCTCTTTCCAATCCAGTTGCGTTGCATCAGCTTTGTTTTCTCGGGCCAATTGATTGTATCAAGTCCTTGCAACAGTTCTTCTGCATATTCTGTTATTTTAAAGAACCATTGTGTAAGGTTCTTTTGAATTACGGTTGAGCCGCATCGTTCGCAAGTGCCGTCGCCAAGTACTTGCTCGTTTGCAAGAACTGTGTTACAAGAAGTGCACCAGTTAACGGGAGCGTTCTTTCTGTAGGCTAATCCTTTTTTGAGAAGCTGCAGGAATAACCATTGATTCCATTTGTAGTACTCAGGAACGCAGGTCATAAGCTCATTATCCCAATCGTACATACATCCCATCTTCTTTAGCTGAAGGCGGATGTCTTTTATGTTTGTCATGGTGCTATCGTATGGGTGTATGCCGGTTTTGATTGCGTAGTTTTCAGCAGGTAAACCAAATGCATCGTAACCCATCGGCTCGAAAACGTTAAATCCTTTTAGCTTTTTGAAGCGAGCCCATGTGTCTGTCGGTCCGTAGTTGTACCAGTGTCCGCAGTGTAGTTTGGCTCCGCTGGGATATATGAACATAACGAGTGCGTAGAGTTTGTTTTCGTGTTTGGTGAAGTCGGTCTTATAGACTTTGTTGTCTTCCCAGTACTTTTGCCATTTGGATTCTACTTCTTCAAAGGGATATCGCATTTTTTGTGTCTGTCTGTTTGTTAAAAAAAATAAACACAAATTTACCTAAATCGCCAGGGAAATCAAATGTGTGTGAGGGGAAGGAAGATATTTTTCTCTCGCAGAGACGCAAAGCCGCAAAGAAACCCATTAACATTAAGTTCAATATGAGTAGTTAAACCTTTGTCCTCTTAGTGAAAATCTTTGTGCCCCTTGTGTTTAAGTCTCTTCGGTTTTAAGAAAAAAACTCCAACACAAAGCTCACTAAGGGAAAACACACAAAGTCCGCAAAGGAAAACAAAAGGCAATTTCTCGCAGAGTCCGCAAAGGGCGCAAGAAAAACAAAGGCAAGTTTCTTGTAATAATACACAGAAAAATGGAAAGTTCTTCTTAATAGTTGTGAGTTTTACGGTGTTCTTGGGCTTCTTGAATGGTTTTGAATTTGAAGATTCCCCGAATTTTCTTTTTGTTCTTGTTGAATGATTCTGCGAACTCGTACAAGGTTCTTAGTCGTTTGTAGTATTCAGCATCAGGAGTCATAACCCATAAATCGCGTCTGGCTTCTTCGAAGGTCTTGAATTTTTTAATCATTATTCAGCTCTTTTAGTTTATGTGATATGAAGAATAAGTCTTCTTGATCAACTGCTCTATATGTATTTGCTTTGAGTTTATAGAGACTCTCTAAAGTAGCGATTCTGACGATGTTCCCCTCAACTTCTATCTCTTCGGAAATAATATCTTCGAAAGAAAATCTTTCATCTAGATTTGTAATTATATCAATTAGAATATCATCGGGGGCACTATAGCGGATTACCGCATATTGCGTTAATTCAGATGTAGTTATTTCGTGTATGCTTTCATCGTTAAATATTGATGAGAGAGCTTTTCTGAGTTTATTAATGTTCTGCTCTGTGTTGCGAACAAATATGTCGATGTCTTCGGTTAATCTGGGAGAGCCATGTAAAACAACTGCTAATCCCCCTATCAAAACATAATCAACTTTCTCTGCTTGTAGTGCCTTGAGAAGCGATAGAAATTTATCAACTCTTGTGTTCATTGTTCTTCTAAATCTGTTGACGGAAAGTTATGTATAATTGAAACTCAATTCAAGTTGATTTGAGTTTGGTAGGTTTGGCTTAAAGAGAATTTCTAAAACAAAGTTCACTCAGGGAAAACAAAGACATTTTCTCGCAAAGCCGCAAAGAAACCCATTAACATTAAGTTCAATACGAGTATTTTAATCTTAGTGCTCTTAGTGAAAACCTTTGTGTTCCTTGTGTTTAGGTGCGTTTGTTATTAAGAAAAAAACTCCAACACAAAGTTCACTAATTAAATCCACACAAAGTGCTCAAAGGGAAAGCAAAAGCCAATTTCTCGCAAAGCCGCAAAGGCGCAAAGGGAAAAAAGAATGAAAGTCTCTATTATAATCTTTTAGAAAGGGAGTTAGGTTTTTGTCGTGATGTAATTAATTTGTAAAATATACCCCTCTCCATCGACTTGAAGAGGGGATATTTGTTATGCAGAATAGACTGTCTCTGAGTAGTTGATAATATTATCATTCTCATCAAGGGTTAGGAGGGCTGTGAATATTGCATGCTCGCCGTATCCGCTGAAGTAGGATGATTGAGTTTCATTTAGTGAGACATTGATTGTTATTGCATCGTCCACCGACATCGGTATTGTAGCTATATCGAAATTATAAAAGAGTGTCTCTTTTATTTCACCGGTCGCTTGGTTTGCAAAGTATGCTATAACAATTGGTTTTATTTTAACTTCAATTGCGGTATTAAAACTAAAGACCCGCTTTAATGGTACAAAAGAAATTGAAAGCGAATCATTACTTATTTCTACTCCTTCACTTGATAATTTAAACCCTTGTGATGGAGTTATTGTAGTCCTATTGCTGAAATTTTCCCCCACAATTGTCTGATAATTAGTTTTTGTAATCAGATTGAAAGGAATAATTCCGTCACTCTTCAAACTTCCCCAAAGCTTTTTAAGAAATTGATCTGAGTAAATTGCTTTGGAAAGTTGAACCGCTAATTTGAATTTGGTTCTTCTGGTTACAGATTCAGGTTGTTGAGAAGTTTTAACTTTTGTAGGTCTTAACGAAAGTATATTTTTCCCGTTACGAACTCGCCCTGTAATTTTTCCGATTGACCCGCGAAGGTCGCTTAAGATACCATGATTAATAGTCGCCATTGTACACCTCTTGTTTTTTGAAATATTATTTTTTTTATAGAATCTTCTAAGAAAAAAAAGAATTAAAAGGAGGTGCCCGCGGGGCAATGGCTAATTTTCCTTCCAGTGAAAGGTAATGTATGATCGAGTTCCACCCTTCTCGCAAGGGATATTTTGGTTTTTCGATATTTAATAACTGAAGATGCGAGGGAGTATGGATAGAGAGGCTCTGTAGAGGGACTACAGTATAAAATGAGTATTGAACAGGTATGGAATAAGTATCAGATGGGAGATAAACTGTAATGCCAAATTGGGCAACGCTCAACCCCGAATCCTTTAACATTACGGAATCCGAATCTGAACTTCCTTCTATCTGCAATATGTTGTAAATCCAATCTAACATCTTCTCTCTTCCTTTTAATTATTAAACCAGGAGTTGAGAAGTATTTGACTTGAAAGAATTATCCGCTAAAAAAGTCAAATATCGCCTGTTGTATAGTTTAAATAATACATATACTCAAGCTTGAATAGGAGGTTTGGAGCAAAATGGATTCGGATTTCAACTATCTGAAAATATTTCAAAAAAAATATTGATTCATAAGTCAAATTTTTCCGAATTTATAGTTTATATGTATAAGGACTTAAATTCATTTTTTTTTAGGAGGAGTATGAAAGGAAGGTTAACAATTAACAGACCATATATTAAACGGAGCACAAAATTACGGTGCTCGGTAGGGAATAACGAAGATGCCAGTACTTTCAGCTTCTGAAATTAAGGAGTTTCTCGATAACATAATCGAGAAAGAGCCTAAGCGTTATGCTAAATGGCTCGCACATGCTCAAAAAATGATTAATATTTTAAGTAGAAAAGCACCAACATTGAAAAATTTATCTGCTTCAGATATCCTTAATGAGTTGATAGAGAAATTGTACTCAGGAGAGCGTTCGTATGACTCCGAATGTTACCCCGATTTCGATTTTTTTATTAATTACGGTGTTTCCAGTGTTGCAAAAAATTTCTATTACCATGCACGAAAAGAAAAGAGACTGTTTGTCCCGGTAGCAGACGACAACAACGAAGATGAAGACGGCGAACCGATTGGTTTTAATCTCAAGAACATTGAAGGAGATACAAAAAGCCCGTTACTTGAAAGTATTGATAGAGAGTTCATCGATAGTTGTTTAGCTGCGGTGGAGCATAATCCGGTCTATTATTTTGTTCTTGAGAAAATTCTTGAAGGGCATACTATTGCCTCGGCTGCGGAGGCTCTGGGATTGACTCGCAATGAGGTCACCAGCGCTCGAAGACAAGTTTTTAAAATTTTAAGCGAAAAACAAAAAGAATATCGCTCATAGAAATTGAGGAGAAAAAATGACACAAAAAGAAATGGAAAATTTTCTTTTGTTTGTCTCGGATCCTGATTTACTCTCAGATGAGGAAGCAGATGCTTTTCTCATGAGTGAAGAAATCGATCCTGAAAAACATTTAAATGAACTAAAAGCTAACCTAACGAAAATTAAAGCTGACGAAAAAATTGAAAAGGGAAGAAAACGACAAAAATTTTTTGATAAACTGAAATCATTAAGCTCAGAAGACCTAAAAGATTTGGTTGCCAGACGAGGTTTATCAGCTAAGTATCCTGACGTACAAATTAATTATGCATACAGAAATTTTAACGGTAAAGAGATTAAAGAAGATATCGAAAGAGACAAAATGTTATTGAGTTTATTGGATGAAATCATTGATGAGGATGAAGTGTGAATCCATTAATTAAAGCAAATGCCGTCAATATGCTGAAACAATATCAAATTAAACGACACTCGGAATTTGATTTGTACGAAATTATGAATGCCGAAGGGCTTCTGATTCAACGGGTATATTTAGAAAACAGTATTGGGAGTATTAGCTATGACTCTCGAGGTGGTATTGTAAGTATAGATGCAAACATTACAGACGAGAAGCAGTCGAGGTTTATCGCAGCGCATGAGTTCGGGCACTTTGTAAACGAAAGAGAAAAATCGGGATATTTCCGCTGTAACGGTGAAATGATTTTTGGTACCAACACAAATCTTACTCTTGAATGGAATGCGAGCCGTTTCGGGGTTGAGCTGATTATGTTTGAAGATTGGTTCTTAAAATTTATCAAAGGGAAGAGGTTTGGGGTACAGCTTATTAAAGATATATCTGATTATTTTGGGGTTTCTCTCAGTTCTTCCGCCTTAAGATATGCCGAATTAGGATATACCCCAATGGCGGTTATCTTGAGCCAAAACGGAATAGTTGTGTGGAATTCAATTAACAAATCTTTCTGTTATTCATGGATTCCAAAGGGATATAAAGTTAATAATTTAAGTTATGCTTACGACTTTTTTGAAGGAAAAGAGATCCCCGACTTCCCCGAAACTATTCTTGCAGATGCCTGGTTTTTGGAAGATAGAACCTACCGAAAAGACCACTTTTTATTAGAACATAACATTCCGATGCCACGATATGATGCCGTATTGAGTATCGTTTGGGAGGGGTGAGAATTGATATAGAATTAAACCAGACAAGTAACTACTCGATTAAGTCCTTTGGCTATACTTCGGTGTTAAAGTCTTCAATTATTGTAAATTTGTTTTATTCTTAGAAAGAAACATTATCTTTGTAGTACAGTTTTTTATTGTATTATAAGACTAATATTCATCATAAATATAAAGTTTCTTTATGAAATTCAATGAAGACTCAAGAGTCAAATTACCAGCAATATTGCATCTTACAAAACTTGGTTATAAATATCTATCACTCAAAAAAGCTAAATGGGATGAGAATACAAATATATTTACAGAAATGTTCATTGAGAGTATTTCAAAAATAAATGATGGTGTTGAGCCAGAACAAATTACCCGAGTTCTTGAAGATGTTTCTTTATTTTTAGGTAATGAAGATCTTGGAAAAACTTTCTATGAAAGACTAATTGCTCAGTCAGGTGTTAAGCTTATAGATTTTCAAAATATTAACAACAATACTTTTAATGTAGTAACTGAACTTACTTATAAAAACGGCGATGAGGAGTTTAGACCAGATATTACTCTTTTAATTAATGGTATGCCATTATTTTTTATTGAAGTTAAAAAGCCTAATAATCGTGACGGCATTATTGCAGAGCGACAAAGAATCAATAGAAGATTCCAAAATAAAAAATTTAGAAAGTTCGTAAACATTACTCAGTTAATGGTCTTTTCTAATAACATGGAATATGAAGAATCAGACCCGACTCCTATTCAAGGTGCTTTCTATGCTACAACATCATACTCAGAACCAATTTTTAACTATTTCAGAGAAGAGGAAAAATTAGACTTATCAACTCTTTTATTAGAAGAAAATGAATCAATCGAAGATTATATTCTAAAGGATAACAATTTAATTACTATTAAATACAGTCCGGAATTTATTACAAATAAATCTCCAAATACTCCAACTAATCGTTTATCAACTTCTCTTTTTAGTAAAGAACGTTTAGCTTTTATTTTGAATTATGCTATTACTTACGTAAAAGAATTCAACACCTTCGAAAAACATGTTATGCGTTATCCTCAAATCTTTGCGGCTAAAGCAATTGAAAATAAACTTAATGCCGGAATCAAAAAGGGAATAATCTGGCATACTCAAGGAAGCGGCAAAACCGCGCTCGCTTTTTATAATGTTAAGTTTCTAACTGACTATTATCAAAAACAAAGTGTTGTTCCTAAGTTTTATTTTATTGTCGATCGTTTAGATCTCTTAATGCAAGCCAAGCGTGAATTCTCTGCCCGCGGTTTAGTTGTTCATACTGTAGATTCCAAAGATGAATTTAAAAAAGATATTAAGAAAGTTGTTGCTCTCCATAATGCACAAGGCAAGCCGGAAATTACTGTTGTTAACATTCATAAATTCAGTGAACTATCTAATGTGGTATCTCAAAATGATTATAATATTGGGATACAAAGAATATATTTTCTTGATGAGGTCCATCGTAGCTATAATCCAATGGGCAGTTTTCTTGCTAATCTCTTTCAATCCGACCCTAACTCAATTAAAATTGGACTAACCGGCACTCCGCTAATAGGTACTGAATTTGATTCCAAGGCGATTTTCGGCGACTACATCCACACATACTATTACAATAAATCTATTGCGGATGGCTACACTCTCCGCCTTATCCGCGAAGAAATTTCAACCGAGTATAAAATCATATTGGCTTCAGCGCTTGAGCAAGTCACAATTCTTAAAGGTTCTTCAGAACGAAAATTAATTTATTCGCATCATCAATTTGTTGCGCCTATGCTAGATTATATTGTTTCTGATTTTGAACAAAGAAGAGTAATTGATAACGATTCTTCCATTGGGGCGATGGTTGTTTGCGACAGTTCGGAACAAGCTAAAATGATGTTCGAAATTTTCCAACAAAAATATCAGCAAAAGGAAATCATAAAGGAAAGTTTATCTTTAGCTGCTGATATAAAAGAGAGTTATTCTGACAAACTAAAACAAAAAGCCAAAGTTAAATCTGCTGCCCTTATTCTTCATGATATTGGAACTAAAGAAGAACGAAAACAATGGGTTGAGGATTTTAAAGACGGGAAAATTGATTTGCTTTTTGTATATAATATGCTTCTTACCGGTTTCGATTGTAAGCGGTTAAAAAAACTCTATCTTGGACGCGTCATTAAAAAACATAACCTTCTGCAGACATTAACAAGAGTTAACAGAACTTATAAAGATTTCAAATATGGATATGTTGTAGATTTTGCAGATATAAGCAAAGAATTTGACGCTACCAACAAAGCCTACTTCGAAGAATTGCAGTCTGAACTTGGTGATGACCTTCAGAATTATTCAAATCTATTTAAGACAAAAGATGAAATTGAAGAAGACATTATCGAAATTCGTGAGTTACTTTTTCATTACAATACAGAAAATGCCGAGCTCTTCTCTCAGCAAATAAGCCAAATACAAGACCGAAAAACTGTTCTCGAAATTAAACGCATCCTTGTAAACGCTAAAGAACTTTATAATGTTATCCGTCTGCTCGGTCATTACGATCTGCTGGAAAAAGCAGATTTCAAAAAACTTGATAAATTACTCATAGAAACTTCAAACCATCTTGATTTCCTTAACCTTCGTGAAGCGGTTGAAAATAATGTCGATTTTTCCGGATTGCTAAATGAAGCTTTGGAGAACGTTCTCTTCACATTCACAAAAATTTCCGAAGAAGAACTTGTCATCGCCGATAAGTTGAAAGACGCATTGCGTAAAACAAGGGAAGAATTCAATAACAACTTCGACCCGCACGACCCGGAATTTGTCTCTCTCTACGAGGAACTTAAACGTATATTCAAACTCAAAAATCTTGATGAGGTTACTCAAGAGGAAATGAATGAGAACATTCATTCTCTTAACAAAATATACGAGCGCATTAAAGAGCTTAACCGTAAGAATAACTTGATGAAAGATAAATACGAGAACGATAAAAAATTTACCCGAATCCATAAACGCATTCTTGATCTTGATGGATTCAATAAAAAGGAAATTAAAATATTTGATGCTCTTAAAGATATTAAGCAAGTTGCCGATTCCCGCGTTTTGCAAAGCGCAAATAT
>JAHBUO010000036.1 GCA_019638025.1 Ignavibacteriaceae bacterium | reverse complement strand
TTAGAACTTAACCCATCATTTTGCGAACCGCCGTATACGAGAACCTATCCCGAAAGCTTTCGGGAGTGGTGTGAGAGGTGCACTCCGTCAGTTTATCTGGCGGAGCCATCTACTCGATTAGTGGCTGACCTGTTTATCCGTATGTCTTTAATTCGCATTTAGAGAGTTCAGGTCAAACACAAAAATGTAGTCTTTGGGAAAAGCTACAAATTTTGAATTATTTTCAAATGTCTCACCCTGCTTAAATTTGAATATGTCTTTTACCATATAAATTGCATTGTCTTTCACTAGTGCCATTTCAAACTTGTCGGATTCTGAAAGACCTTTGTCCTTTTCAGAGTTTGAAATAATAAATTGATTGTCTGACATTGCTTTTACTTCAACAAATTTCCATTCAGATAATTCGTTTTTGTATTCAATGTCGTAATGCAATTTATCATTTTTGTCAGGCGTTGTAGAGTTGCCTGAAACCCATTTTACATTTTCAACTCCATATTTATTCACCAAAGTATTATAAACTAATTCTTCGGCTGATTTTCCTCTTTGTTTTTTTCCTTTGTCGCTTTGTGATGAATGAACCCAAGTACCGTTTCCATTTCCCGATGTAACTTGTATGTTCTTTCCGTTTTTACTAAGTGAGGCATCTACTAATATTCCAATTACTTTTGAATTTCCATTACTTGAACTTTTTTCTTCTCTGTCTGTGCTAAATTGTTCTTTGAGGTAAATTTCAATTACATCATCATTTCCTTCGAAATACAAGAGGCTACAAATATTTTCAGGTATGTCGGTTTCTTCAATATCATATTTTTTCAGTAATTCTTCATATTTATTTTTAATTTCAGAATCAGAAGATTGAGTAGTTAAATCAATATCAAATTGTTCTTGTATTTCGTTTTTGATAATTGAATTATAATCTACCTCTAATTGATATTTAGATTCAAGTATTTTATTATCTAACCTCCTTATTAAGTTTAAATTGTAATCGTGTAATATTGAAATAAATTCACTTTGTTCGTTGGTGTTGCTATTAAGTTTAGACCAAACAGATTGTTTAAAATTGTATTCATTATTTTTTATGCAATCATCAAATCCTTTTTTGTGCCAATTTGAAAGTCCTATCGACAATACCTGTTTAACAGATAGCATTAAACTTTTACATATTAACTTAATAAGTTCGTAAGATTCTTTATTTCCAAAGTTTTCAAAATCTACATTTGAATACTCGTCAGAAAGTGTAATTCCAAGATTGTCTAATACTTTTTGTCTAAGAATTTCGGTTGTTTCAATTGGTTCAATCAGTTGTTTGTTTTTTAATTCAAATATCTTTTTCCAAAAATCAATCTCAACTCTTGAAACACCAAGTAATTGGTATGCTTCTTCTAACTTCTCTTTTCCAATATCGTGGTTGGTTAAGTGAACCGTATCTTGAATATCGTTTTTGAAAATTTGCCTAAAATCATTCTTCAAATCATTTACTTTAAAAACAATACACATCATTTCAGCAAAAGCATCACAGAACAAAGAATCCTTTTTAAGTCCGTCTATGCCTTGTATTGAATTTTCTTTGTAGTAGAAAACATCTTTTGAGTTGATAAATTCTTTTTCATCAATTGAGTTTTCATTGTCACCAAATTTAAAATGACAATCAGTAACAATATTGATTCTACATTCCTTTAAAGTTTTTGCTTCTTTTCGTTTAGTTTCATTGTCCAAAATTCTCTTTTTAAGACTTGGTGATTCTAATCTGTAAGCAAGTATAATTGGTTTTATACTTTCAAAAAAGGTATTTAATTCAACGTTACATAAAGTATTCAGTTTTAATTTTTCTTCAATGATTTGAACTTTAAATTTCTTTAAACTTTCTACACCTAAATATTTTTCCACATTGTCTTCGCCAACTCTTTTTGGAAGATTTAAAAGCGGTAAAGTGTTTAATATTTTCTTGGGTAAAATTGAATTGTCAGAATAATATACGTCTTTTCGGTGCTTATATTCCTCAATATCAGAGGTTCGGGAAAAATATTGAATATCGTTAGGTATAGGAAAGGTTGATTCTTGTTTGACCAAACTTTCTAACGCCATTTTGTAAATAGTTTGAGTTGCTTTACCTTTCTTATTTGCATCTTTTTCAGGAATTGCCTTCAATATTTCATATACATTCTCAGGCGAAATTTCATTGAACGATTCTTTTGCACCAAGTTTAATAAGAATAGATTTTACATCTGTTTTATTGATTCCATATTGTCCTAAGAATTCGTAATCAATTTGAAAGTCCTCGTTTATAAGTTTGTTTAAATCTTCACTACCTTCTTCTAAAGTGTATTTTGTAAAAAGGTTAGAATTAATAAATTGAAATCGGATATAGGAATAATTTGATAATACAGCAGGTCTCCAAGTAACGTAATACCAATTTATTTTTTCATCATTTGCTTCGAGAAGTCTTCTAATTAAATCATCTTTCAGAACAAGTAAAATAATTTGGTTTATAGATAGCTTTTTGACTTCATTAAAGCGTTCAATTTTTGAAACAAAAGATGGTTGTATCCTGTTTATTTCAAAATTATCAGGTTTGTCAATTCCATTTTCAAAAATAAAATCTAAATAATCCTTTTCAGCCCAATTATTAGATAAATTTATCGTAGTTATTTTTGAATATTTGTTTACACCTAACCACAGAAAAAAACTTTCAATAGAATCAGAGTCTTCATCATTTAATTTCCAAAAATCTATCAATGCTATATAATCTTTATCTTCTAATATTTCGGAATATATAACCTCTGTTAGTTTGCCACTTGGATAGGAATCATTAAGATATAATTCATCTGAATTACAAATTTCGCTTGCTTTAGAAATTAAAGGAACTGTGATTTTTAATTTTTCTTGACGGTTTTCAATATTCTTAAAATTGACATAAAGAGCCACCACCATTTCTTTGATGCAGTTAATTTCATCTTCAACGGTAGAAATAGTTTTTAAGGCGTCTTTTGTGCCTGTAATTATTTTGTCTATGACATTATTACTGTCGTATGGCTGTAAATTAACAACGGATTTTATACTTCTTTGTAGTTCTCTTGATTTTGGTTCTTTTTTATCAAATCCATTTTCAAATTTTGAAATCAGCAAATCATACAGTTCAGATTTCATAAAATCAACTTTTACCGATTTCGGAATTTTGAATTCTTCACCCGAACGAACAACGGGTGTAAAGGCTAAGTCTTCTTTTGAAATTATTTCGTCTGATTCGTTTGTCAAAAGCGAAAAAAGTTCTTTGTTATTGGAAGAAATAGTTTTTGCAAGTTGTTCTATGAGTTCAGCACGAAGTTGTACACTTAAATTTGTTTTAGAAAGAGTGTCAATTTCTTTTACTAAAAAATCGTGTTCATAAGTATCATTTGAGAAAGGATTTTCAATTTCTTTATTGAGAGGAATGACTAATTCAGGTAATACCTCCGGAAAATTTTCTTTGAAAAATTCATTAAACTCATCGTTGTAATAAACTGCATTGTCTAACGTGTTATATTGATTGTTAATGCTTGGATAAATGCTTTCTGTTTTTTTTAGTTCTTCTAAGTTTTTATAAAACGCTACAATCAATTTTGAATCCGAAGCATTTGATAATGGACTTATTAATTTATATGGTCGCCAATCAATTCCTTGCTCTGTAAGATACAAAGCACAAATCTTCATTAATTGTACTAATTCTTTTAAAATGTATTCATTTTTTTTAGATTCATTCAAATGATTTCTGCTACTATTTAGTTCAAAAGTCCCGTGAATGATGCAGGGTAATGAAATGGAAAGTTGGGTTGGGAAGAAATTAAATAACTTGTTGTAGTTGTCTGATAAATCATCTTGAAAAGCAACTTTAAGATTATAGGATTGTTGTTCATTTTTGCTTTTATCTTGATGTTCACTTGGCAATACATTTTCTTTTGAGAACACTTTCCATTTTTTATCTTGGATTGTTACTTGCTCATAGTTTCCAACTTTCTCTTTTGAACTTTTTAATTCTAATGTTTCTAAACCTTTTTGTATTGTAATTCTTTTAATATTGTTTAGAAATAACAGTATTTCTTCTCGTATTTCTGCTAATTGATTCTCAATATCATTTTCAAATTCTTCACGATAAGTAATTTCAATAGAAGTTGTCCAATCACTTAATTTATCTGTTTCTTTAATCTTGGGAATTGCTAAAACAGGAAAGGGAATTGTTTCGGCTGATAAGTTTCTGTCGTTTCTAAGTGCTGTTTTCTTGTCGTCTGATAAATCAAGTTCGTCATTAAATACATTTTTGGCTATTTCTTCAGAAAAAGAAATGGTGCAACCATTACTTATAATGTTTATTTGTTCAGCCCAATTTAATATAGAACGAAAACCTAACCCTTTATTTCCGATATAACTGGTTTTAGTTTTTGTGCTAAGATTGGCAAGCATTAATGATTTTATTCCACCTGTTTCAAATGGTTCGCCCTTGTTTGAAATAGTTAATTTCAATTTGTTTTTATCCCAAATAATCAGCACTTCGTTAGAAGTTGCATCATCTGCATTTTGAAGTAATTCTAATAATTGTCTGCCATTGTATTCTTTTGTGAGTTCCAACTCACGATTGTAGTCAGCAAGAAACCTGTCGGAATTACCCTTATAAGTTTTTAAATTGCTTTCAATTAGCTTTTCTATTTCGTCTTTAAAATTCATCCATTCAGTTATTGAAATGTCTATTCTTTGCAGGTAGTCTTGATAGGTTTGCCACTAACGTTTTGCAGCTTGGCGTAGTGGCGGATTTCGGAGCACTAAACTGTCAACCAAGCACAAATGTTGATTTGAAAAACTACTGTTTAATTTACCACGTCCCCCGCCATTACGCCAAACTGCTGTGTGTGCCCTGCATGAGCAAAGCACACCTATCCGAAGCTTTATAAAAACATCAAATATGCAAATAAAAGATGAAAAAGCAAAAGATAGGGAGTTTAATTTTTTCTAGAGGGTGAAAGTCCCTTGCGTGCGGGACTAACAATCCGAAACGCTAGCAAGTTGCAAGGTGGTTAACTGTGAAGTTAGCACTGAAGGAAGCAAGACTGCAAAAGTTAGTACCGACGAACAGGAAGTACATAAGAGGCTATTAAAAGGGGATAAGCAAGCACACCATTGCAACGTCCAAAGCGAACAAAAACCTTTTACTAGTAGATGTACCGGGCATTAACCGAAAGAAGAAGCTCTTACCAGGGGAGGTCTTCGCAGTTACGAGTTAACAGAGCGAAGAAGTCAGCAGAAGTCATAGTACTTTGCAGCAACGAGCTAACTGAAAACGTGAACAAAAGGTTGGAGGACTCACAAGCAAAGGAAGGACAGAACGTAAAATGGTTTTCAATTCGGAATGGAATTTAAAAGATAGCCACCCGAAACGAAAACAAGTTAAAACAAAAGTAAACCGAGTATGATTGAACAAGTAGTACACCCTTACAATTTGCAAAAAGCATTACAACAAGTAATAGCTAACAAAGGTAGTGCAGGAGTAGATGGCATGCAAACCTCACAACTAGAGGCACATTTTCGAGAACACAAACCAACACTATTGCAAGCAGTAAAGGAAAACCACTACAAGCCACAAGCCATACTTGGCGTGGAAATTCCAAAGAGCAATGGCAAAGTCCGACTACTAGGAGTACCCACCGTAACCGATAGGTTACTACAACAAGCAGTATCACAAGTGTTGATGCCTAAGTACGAACAAGAATTTAGTGAAAACAGTTACGGATTTAGACCCCGAAAAAATGCACGCCAAGCAGTTGGCAAAGCATTGGAACACATCCACGAAGGGTTTACCTACATTGTAGATACCGACCTAAAGAACTTTTTCGACGAAGTAGACCACTGCCTGCTTTTAAACTTACTGTATCAAAAAGTAAAATGCCCCATTACCCTACAACTTATCCGTAAATGGTTACGAACACCAATACGAATAAACGGCAAGCTACAAAAACGCAGAAAAGGAGTACCGCAAGGAAGTCCACTAAGCCCACTGTTGTCAAACATCCTGCTCAACGAGTTGGATAAAGAACTAACACGGCGAAAACTTCGTTTTGTACGTTATGCCGATGATTTTAGTATCTACACCAAATCCAAAAACCAAGCGTTGATGATAGAAAAAGTGGTATTCAAGTTCCTGAAAACCAAACTAAAACTAAGCATCAACACCGAAAAGAGTGGGATAAGAAAACCCGTTCAATTCGAGATTTTGGGGTTTGGGTTTGTACCCACGTATAAGAAAGGCGACAAAGGGCAGTACCAATTGGTAGTAAGCGAAAAAGCATGGCAGCGATTAAAAATGCGAGTAAAATCGATAACCCGAAAAACAACACCAGCAAGTTTTGAAGAACGAATAGCCAAAATAAACGAAGTACAACGAGGATGGTTAAACTATTTTAGAGGTACGAGTATATACGGTAAACTTCGCGATTTAGACGGATGGTTGCGTAACCGTTTACGCTACTGTATATGGCACGACTGGAAAAAACCCGAACGCAAGAGGAAAAACCTTATACGATTAGGAGTTGACCAAGACCACGCCTACGCATGGAGTAGAACGAGGAAAGGCGGTTGGGCAGTTGCTCAGAGTCCTATTTTGGGAACAACGATAACACTTAAAAGGCTCTTACTACGAAAGTACCAAGCCATGTTGGATGTTTACCTAGAACTTAACCCATCATTTTGCGAACCGCCGTATACGAGAACCGTACGTACGGTGGTGTGAGAGGTGCACTCCGTCAGTTTATCTGGCGGAGCCATCTACTCGATTAGCTGCTGGCGTTCTTGTCGTCCGTGTCTGTAAACCATTGTCGTTGTTCGGCTTCTTGTCATTTATCTGTCGGGTTGTGCGTGGCGTTTTTTATTTTTTTTGAAGGGTCGGGAATTTTTTAAAACCAATTTTTCATTGGGTTGGCTTTGCAAGCTCTTTTGCAATTTTGGGTTTTAGCGTTGGCTTGTGCGAATTGCAAATGTGCTTGCAAATGCGTTGGCTATTTTATCGCTTGTTATAATAATTCTTCACTTCCTTGTGTTTAGTAATGTAGGTGCAAAGTCCCCTTCCGCTTATTGCTAAAGATTTCATTCTTTCAACGTGATGTTCTCCGTTTACGGAATTACTATAAATATAAACAGTTGATTTTCCTGTGAACTTTACTTCAATAAAATCTTCTCCGATTGCATAATGCGTTACTCCACTGTCACCACTTAAATTTCTATATCGCTGCATTGTCATTTTGAATTTGCCGCTATTAAAAATATTGCTGCAAGTCCAAGTAATGCCCAACCTGCTCCCGATGAGTTATTGTTTACGGTTGTAAGTTGTCTTTGCGGAACTCTTGGTTTTGGTTTCGGAATTGTCAGTTGCGGAACTGCTATGGCAAAAGGAACAATTAATTGTCCTTCTGAATAAGCAATTTCAGGAACTTGATTATTGCCTTGTCTTTGTAGTACTTGGGGCAATACATCAATAACTTTGTTTATAAAAATCGGTTTATAAGAATTTGATTTTACTCTTGTCGTGAGATTTAAAAGTGTTTTTGTAAAATAACCTCCTGTTGAACTGTCGTATGAATAATGTCCTGTTTGTGTTGCGTGAACAATGGTTTTTCCATATGGAGAGTTTGCAATGTAACGGTCAAACATAACTCTTGCTTCATACAGTCCGTCAAAGTGTTCCCATTGCTCACCTAAATCGGGAATTCCTGAAATACCTGGAGCAATATAATTCCTGCAAGCATCAATTACAATAAGTTGTCGTGGGCTGTCATTGATAAAAAACAGGTCTTCAATGTTGTTGTCACGAAGTGCTAACATTCTTTTCCAGTTTTGGCTTGTAAAACCGTGTCCTGAAAAATAAATGAAATTATAGTCGGTGTTTGTGGAATGAATTACTTGAAAAAGTCGCTCAAACGATGGGTTGTTTAGTGTGATGATTTCATCAGAATACCACCTGCCTCCTTTATCGGATTGCAGAAAGTTTTTCATATTGGTTAAATCTTCTGCAACTCCGTGCAAGTAGCTATTTCCACTTCCGGGGCATCCGATTAATATTGCTTTTCTTGTAACGCAGTAATTCATTCAAATTCAAATTATAATTACTACAAAAGTAATAAAATAAAAAGCTGATTTTGAGAAGGAGTTTTCAACAGGATTACTTTTTCCTTTCCATTCTCAGTCCTCTTTCAACTAAAAAGTCGTTGATGTCAATACACTTTACTCCGTTTTTACTTGCAACAGCGGGGATTTTATTGTTTCTTGTTTTGCTTTCATTCGTAATTAAAACGCAGTTATGAATTTTGCAATAACCAATTAAATAAGGGTCGGCTTCTTCTTTTCCTTCGGCTTGTTTCTTTGCATCAAAAAATCCTGTGCTGTATTCTTCATTAATAATTGGAATGGCTGCGTTAATGCTTGCAGCATCCGTCTTTACAACAAGATGTTTTTTCCATTTCTTAACCCAATTCTTTAAAAAATCTTGCTTCCCTTCATAATTGTTTATTTCGTCTTCAACGAAGTCAATAATTCTAAATGTTCCTTGTCTGATTAAATCCTCAATCTCCTCCCAAATGGCTTGAAACACTGGATTGTCATACTTGAAAGTAGATTCAAGCATTATCAGTCCGCTTGTATCAATTACATAAATCGTATTTCCTTGACTGAAATTTAACTGCATCGTTTAGGCATTCATTAATTGGCGGGTTTTCGGAATGTATGACAAACGAATGCCTAAAAAATCTGAAAGGTCTTTTAAATCAATTCTGTTTTGGTCGTATGCAGAAAATGCCAACGAAATATATGTTCTGCCTTTTTCTCTTATAGTTTCTTTGGCAATATTTTTTCCTTCAGGGTGCTTTGCTCTGCCAAATTGCGGCTTGTTCCACGCTTGATGTTTTTCTTTATAAAAAACAGGAGTAGTTAACTTGTTTTCAAGCAAACTTCTCAAAATGGCTAAAGGCCCAACGTGAAAATAATTGCCTAACTCAACCAAATCTTTCTTAGCCCAAATTTTATTGTTGCTATGTTTTTGCTCTAACACAACTTCCATTTTCAACAATTCAGATGTAGGGATTAAAACTTCTGCTGAAAAAGCATTACACCATTTTTCAATTTCAATATTTGTTTTTTCCGATAAATCACAAAGACCGCCCTCATTAAGCAGAATATGACCCAATTCGTGAAACAGGGTAAATATTTTTGCAGTAGCTTGTTCTCCACCTCGTTTAATCCCGATAATTGGCATTACATCATCAACAATCGAAAAACCTCTTAATTTATCCTGTGTCAAACTCAACTGAAAAATGGCTACTCCCAACGATTCCACTTTTTCAATGTATGCTTCTAAAGCGTGATTGATGCTTTCAATTTCTCGTAATTCATCAAGGTTTAAATATTTACGGATTTTTGCTGCAACATTTTGGGGTTGTTCTTGAATAGATGCGGATAAACTGAATTTTGGAATATCAATACCTAATTCCTGTCTCAGTTCTACAAACGATTGTGCCAAAGCCCTTGCCTTGCGAACAGCCATAATGGTTTTCTCGTGAAAGTTTCCAAGGTCTTTTGAGTCAATCGTTCTTCTGTCTGTGGGTAGAGGTTTTTCTTTGGGCGGTTTTGCAAGCAATAAAGTGGCAATGGTTCTTTTATATGTTTTTGAAAATTCCTTTAGTTCGTCTAAGGTGGGTTGTTTTTCCCCTTCTTCTAATTGAACTAATCTTTTGGCTGTAATGCCTGTTTTTTCCGATGCCTGATTTCGAGTTATAGCAAGCGATTCCCTTGCCCAAACGAGAACTTTATGATTGACTTCTATGTATATATTTTCTTTCATTTAGCGTTTCAAATTTACGGATAATCTAAACATTTCAATTCGCTTCTATTATTTTTTGTTCGTCTGGTGTTATGTTGTAAAGTTTATAAACTAATTCGTCTATTTTCTTTTCCTGTTCGCTGCTGTCTTTGCCTTGTTGTTTTAGTGAAATAATTTTGTCAACCAAATTAATGAATGGAGTTTGTTCCTTTTCAGGAATAACCTTTATTGGTATTTTCTTTACTTGAGCAATTCTGATTTTTGGAAATACATCTGTGTCCGCCTTAAATTCAGTTTGATAGAAAAACTGCGTTAATTTGCTGCAAAGTACCGCTAATACAAATTTGGGAGAAATGCCTTTATTTGGAATTATTGAATATAATGAACGATTTGATAAAAGTAATTTGTCTAAATAAACGCAAGTTATTGAAGAACCAGTTTCTCTAATTAAAACTCTTTCTTTTTTGAAATAATCTAAATCGCCTTTTATAAATTCATCATACGTTTTTTGGTCGATAAATCTAATGTTCTTAACATTATATTTTTCAATGTCTTCACCTGTAACTAATTGAAATTTAGTCTTTGTTTTTAAGGTTTTGTCTTTGCCAATTTCTAAACCTCTTTGAATTTTTGAAATCTCACCAAGTAATTTATTGTTGGATTTCATTTTTTTTGAAATCGGATTTGTTACAAATAAATCTTCCCAATTTACGTTATTAGGATTTGGTTTATTTCTGAAAAATGTAATAGCTGTTGGCATAGCAACGCCCTCAAATACATTGTCTCCTTTATCTTCAATAATCAAGTCGGAAGTTTCTTTCAATAAGAAATCCTGTAGGGTTTTAAATTTTAAACCCTTAATGAAAAGAGAAGGGGTAATAAATGCTAATGGTAAATTTTCTTTCAAAAGACTTTTGCCTAATTCATAGAAATAACAATACAAGTCATAACACTTGCCTGTTTTAAATCGCTCTAAGTAAAGGTCGGATTGAACAACAACGTATGGCGGATTTCCGATAATTAAATCAAATCCTTCAAACTCTCCTTTGTTGTTTAGCACTTCGGGAAATTCAAAACGCCATTCAAATGCGTTTTTGTACAAGGCATTTGTTTTTATCTCCTCAATTTCCTTTGAAAGTTTTGTAATGTCTGCTTCTAACTTTTGCTGTTTTTCTTTTCTTGCTTTTTTCTCTTTGCTGTCAAGTTCAAATAGCTTTCCTTGATTTAACAAGTTGTAAAGGTCGCCACTTAATTTACTTAGCTTAACTACTTTCGGGTCATTATTAAAAATCTCTGTTCTAAAGTCAGATTTTATGCTGTCAATGATTTTTTGTAGCCCTCTTTTTACATCACGGCTTTTTTCGTTTTTGTAATCGTTTACAAAACCTCTATATGCTTTGATGTCATACTTAATGCTTTTGAGTGCTTTGGTCAAGTCAGCATCCAAAGGAAAACGGCTCAATAAGCTGTTTCCGCATTTTATGTTGATGTCAATATTTGGAAGCGTTTCAAGCTCGGTGTATTCTGCTTCTTTGTAGTAAGCATTTTTCAAAAGTTCAATCCACAAACGCAAACGACAAATGAGAACTGATTTGGGGTTGATGTCAACGCCAAACAAGCAATTTTCAATAATGGTTTGTTTTTGGTGAAACAAGGTTTTTTGCAAACGCTGCACTTCTTTGCTGATTGGTTTCCCGTTTTGCAGCTTATATTCAATCGGGTTTCCTTGTTGGTCGGTAATAATGAGTTCATCATTTACAGTTTCAATTTCATAACCGCTTAGATTGTTGCCTTTGTCGTCAGCCAAAATTCCTAATTCGGCTTTAACGGCAATAATTTCATTGAGTGCCGAAACTAAAAAGTGTCCTGAACCTACTGCCGGGTCGCAAATGTGCAATGAGTTAATGATTTCATTTGCCTTTAAAACATCTTCCGTTTTGTAATGCCGTGAAGTGTAGTTTTTTATGTCTTCAAACTTGTCAAATAGCTTTTTGCCTTTTTCTGATAATGTTTCGTTGAACTTTTCTACAACTGCCAAACGAATTGATTGTCGGCACATATACATTGTGATAAATGCAGGTGTGAAAATTGAGCCGTCACGGTAGCCGTTTATTTTCTCAAATACTTTTCCAAGAACAGAAGCATTTATCAGTTGCTTGTTGTCTTTTTGCCAATCTTCTGTTCCTTCACTGGCAAAGTCGTAAGCATCTAAAAACTGAAACAAGTAATCTAAAGAGGGCAGCGTAGCTGCCTTCTTTTTGATTTCTTTTAAGATAGTTGTATTGATTAGTTCAAGTTGACCGTCATTTTCAAGCGAATTTATTTTTATCGTTTGGTCTTCCAGTTCGCTGATTTCAAAAAGAGAACTGTTTAAGTATGGAACACGGCTGTATTTGGTCTTTATAGCTTCTGTTCTGTCGGGAATGTTTACGGCTAAAACTTTGTGAAATAGTTTGAAAAGTTCGTCATAGTCGTGAATGGTTGCTGAATTAAGGAAACGGTAATCTTTGTTTCCTTGATGATAGGAGATGAGTTGACCTTCCAATAATTTCAAAAACAAAATTCTGTTTATCCAAGTAATACAGAGTTCTAAGGCAATGTTGAAAGTTTGTTCCTCCTTGTTTTCTCCATAAACTTTGATGTCGGGAATGCGGTGAAATGTATCTTCCGTTTTTAATGCTTCTATTGTTAATTCAATTAGCGAAGCAGCATTTTTGTTTTCCTTTTTTCGTCTGATTACATTTTTTGTTCCTTCTCTCGCTTCTTCCAGTCCGATGATGTGAAGCAACTCTTTGTAAAATCTTTCATTGAGTGTGTTGCTGTCGTTTGGTGTAGCAATTTTTAAAAGGTGTTGTGGCGAAAGGATTTTGTAAAGTGCAACAAGTTCTTTGTCGTCATTTGTGGCTGTGTTGCGGAGAATTTTCTCGTAATCTCTGATGTCAAAATACACGCAAGGAATTTCAACGTCTATTTTGGAAACGATTTTTGCAATTTCTTCATAAAACCAGGGATTGTCTTTCTTGTCGTTTACTTTGGTTTCGTAAAGTTTGCGGATTTGAGTGTTTCGGTAAATGTGTTTGTCAAAGTAGTTTGCATCAATGATAAACCATTGGTTAATGTCAGTTACAACCAGTTGCTTTAACTGAACATTTTCTTTTGCGTTCCGCTCTGTCAGATAGTAAAGAATGAGTTCGTGCAATGCTTTTTTGTTGGCATTGTCAGCCGAAACCATTTCGTTTTTGTTGGAAGGTCGCTTGGCTTCAATGATTACGGCAACATCTGTGTCGGTTGTTTTGCCGATGTGAATTACCAAATCCTTTTTGTCTTTGGTGTTGATGGCGTTGCTTTCAATGTAGTAGGTGTCACGCAGAAAGTCACGAAGATTGTTTTTTAAATGCTCTTCGCTTTCGTCTTTAGGTTGCTTTTCAATAACACTTATCTTGTCAAGCAAAGCAATCAAGTTGTTTTTAAACTTGTCTCTTTCGCTCTCTGAAGGTCGTTGCTTCAAAAATGCTTTAAGTGCTTTTTTCGGTGATTGTGTTATTAATTTCATCAAAATTATCTATCAAGTTTTAGATTGGCTAAAATACAATTTTAAACCGCTTAATCTTCATTTGTGGGTCGGCAAAATTGGCTCTTTGGCTTTTGCCGAAGGGTTGGCTTTGTGGGGTGGGGCAAAAGCCAATGTGCCAATGCGGGCTGGCTAAAATTGGTTTTAAAAAATGTGCGGTGGGAAAAAAATAAAAAACATTGGGTCGGATTGAGTGTCGGCTCAAATGTCCTGTTGAATTATGGTCTTTATGTTGTCTGTCACCTGTCAAAATGGTTTACTTTTTTCTTTTCTGTTTAACGGTCATTTTCTGTTGTGTCGTGTCGTAATACGCTTGCAGCTAACGTTTTGGCGCTTGGCGCAGTGGCGGATTTCGGAGTACAAAACTATCAATACACCACAAAAGTTGATGTGAGGTAGAATGTACAATTAACCACTTCACCTGCCATTGAGCCAAACGCCTGTTACCGCCTAGTGCTTCTTTTTCTTCGTCCGTTTGTCTGCCTGTAGTGCGTTTGGACAGACACACTCTTTGCCAAGTTTTGGCTTGTGTGTCGGCTGGTGCGACTTGGCAATGTGTGTGGCTGTGAAGGGTTGGCATTATTCTATTTTATATTATGTTTTGCAAATTTTTCAAGTAAAACTGAGCTGGGGTGGTCGGAAAGTGAAACAAGTTTGTTTGCAAGTGCAATCGGTAAAAGAGAATTGTCATACATATCACTTTTTAGACGTTCAATGTATTTCATTATGATGTCAATGTGTTTGAAGTCTGACTTCATAGGATTAAGAACTATTTCGCTTCTATCAGTCGGAATAGTTACTACATAAATTCTTTCATCTCTTGATTTAAAGATAACTTTACTACCATAATAGGATGAGCGTCCATATGCTTCTGGATTGTCAGAATCACCTGGCTTTATATACTTGTATATGTGCTTATTTGAAAGCAAATACGCCTGTCCTTGCTCTATTTTGTCTTTAATTTCCAATGCGTGCTCTACAAAAGGACCTGATTTCTCTATTCCTGCTAAAAAGATATTTAATTCAGAATTCAAGTGATTCAATAATTCTCGCATAGGCTCGTGCATATTTGCAGTTTGTCCGAAGAAACCTAATGGGCCATCTTTTACAAATAACACTTCCTTTAAGGTATCTTTCTTAACTCTATACAATCCTCTAATTGTGTCAATCAGAATGAAATGTTCAATTAAATTTCTTAAATAGCCAACAATACCTCCTGCACCTAAATCTTCATCCACTACTTCGTGAAGCCTAAAAATATCTGTCAAAAACAAATCACCGTCTGCGTGCTGTATTTTATATTCAGAGTTGATTTTATCTCTTTCAATAACCACTTTCTTAGTCGAAGAATTAATTGGGTGGCTTGCAAGTTCTCTTTCTGACTTTGGACTTTTCTTGTACTCTTCAAAAAGAAACCATTTCAAAGTTGAAAGGAAATCGTGTTGCTTGAAAAATTCATAAAGAGCTTTTCTGACAGAATAAGTCAGTGTTGCTCGTTTACCATTTTCATTAATTAAGCCAATGTTCTTGGTCGGTAAGGTAAATTTTATCCGCTGTAATTCTTTTAGTTTAGAGATTGATTGTGGAGAAATGAAAGGTTGCTCCCTCAATTCTTTTAGGTCTGAAATTTTCAATAGGTTAGCACCGAACTGAAAAAAGGTTATTGTAGATGACGGGAATTTTGATTTAACTGGAACAGTTGTATCACCTCCATCTACAGCTATAATGAATTCCACAGAGTCTATTACATCATAATCTATATCAACCAAATATTGGTCAAATAGAGAAATTTCATCTCCCTCTTTGGGAAGTTCGTGTTGACTTAAAAACTTCTGAACTTCTGGGTCTTTTATAATATGTATATGATTGCTTTTACTAGCAAATTCAAATGGCCTATTTCCTGTTTTGTTGTATGACATACCCTACTTATTTGCTAAAAATTGGTCAATTTGAACTGGTACAACAAACGGATTTGAATATGTTTTCATCCTAACAAAACCTTTGTCATTTTTGGCGCTAAAACGAACTAAAGATTCTGTAAAATCCTCAAAGTCGTAATACTTTTTAAGTTCCCTAGTTTCATCTTCGTTGTTTAAATGCGCAATAAACCAATTTTGAGTGTTTTTGAGAATGTTAGAACTAATAGAACTGACCTCTTGTGTGGCGTAAATCATACCAAGATTCAACTTTGCACCCTCTTTGGCTATGCGGTTATAGATTTGACTTAAATCCTTGTCGTCCTTTTTTGGAAACAAATTGTGAGCTTCTTCAAAATAGAACTGTATGAAATTGTTTGGTGAATTTGTAATAAATCTATTCATTGAATCATTGAATATCTTCTTGCAAATACGCTCGGAATATAATTGTTGGATTTCAGGATTTCCCTGTGACAAGTCAATAATGACAATCTTTCCTTTCCGCAATTCATCAATTATCTCAACATCAAAAGGTTTGTCAATTGTCTCAGTATGTAGTTCCTTTAAGCTTCTAAGTTTAACATATCCATCTACAACACGTCCGTCTTTTTTTCTTGAAAGAAATACTAATACGGCTTTTAAATCTTCGTCTGCCCACTCGTGTCCCTTTTGAGCTTTGTATTTACTAAAGTAATCGTGGGTATTGTAATTATCTGCAACTGCTTTGAACCAATTGTATGCATCTTCTAAGGAAATACCATTGTCTGGTTTTATAGAGCCATCTTCTTTTACCAATTTGTTTAGTATGTCATTGCCTCGAAATTTAACTTTGAAGTTATTTGGAACTGGAATATTTGCTTTGTAAAGGCAACAGAAATATGCAGCTTTTAATCTATCGTGTCGTGTGCCCTCTGAACTGAAAAAATCATAATTTTCGGGTGGAGTAAAGTCAATCGCACAAAAACTCTCTATATAGTTACCTGAACTTTGTAACAAATGAGAACGAACAAGCTCGAATCCTGCTTCTAAGTCATTATAGAAATTAACCTTCATAATTTTGAAATCCGTTTTAGGCAAGGTCGAAAATCTTATAGTAAATTCAGAGTACAACTCAAAAATAGCAGTACCCTTATCCTGCATATTAGCATTAGCATATTCTCCATTTATGTCAAAAATTATTTGACCAACAGGAAATTTAGGCGCACCTGATTCTTTGTCAATTGCTTCCATAAGATTATCTGATGGACTTGATGACGTGCTTAAAGCTTTGTATTTGGATTTTTTAGAAATTTCAACAGAAGCTTCAATTATTTTCTTGACAGAGTTTGACTTACCTGTCCTAGTCATACCGAAAAGAGCGGTTCTTTTTCCAAGCATATCACCTGGATTGATATATACCTTAACATTCTTAACTGATTCATCCGTAGCATAGAATCGTCTAGTCGAGCTATAGCGGACAGTTCCTATTGAGAATTCATTCTCTCCACCTGCAACCAAATCTTTGTCTCTTTGATTTACTATGAGTTCTAAAATTTTGGAGGTTGCTTTAAACACTTTGTAGTTGTGTGCGGAATAAAAGTTTTCTACGTCTGCACCAAATTCAAAGGAATTACCCTCCTTGTAAAAAGCTCCTAATATTCTGCACTCCAAACCTGAAAAACTAAATTCATATCTCGTGAAATCGTCAAGCTCACTTTTTTTACCCGATGTGTTTAGATTGTCTTTGTAATACTCAATCATTGAGGAAATAACATTATTGTCTGTAGGAAGTGAAGAGGGGTTTAACACTCGAAGCAGTAAAGCTTCTTGAATATTTTCCTCAAATGGATTGTCGTAAAATGCCAACAAAAAAGAACCTTGTGGTATCCCTTTTACTTTATGTTTCCAAAAATCTGAAATAAGTAAATTAGCCTTATTGTAGTTTATCGAGTAAGGTCTACCCACAAAAAGATCTTCATTTTGTCCTTCTTTAAAAAAGTCAATGTCTGTTATTTTTTTTATTACGTCTAGCATTAGATGAGTATTTTAAGTTTTGTATTAAGTTCTTTGTCTTCAAATCTGAAAATTGACTGGTCTGCAAATTCTTGGTCAATTTCCATTGCTAACCATTTTCTATTGAGCTTTTCAGCGGTTGCTCCTGTTGTATTACTACCTGCGAATGGGTCAAAAACTAAGTCCTTTTCATCAGTCAGATAGTTGATAAAAAAACTAACAATTCCTTGATTCATTCGGGCAGGGTGAGGAATAATATCATTCTTTCTACAAGCTTTAAGATAGTAGTCGTTTGAATGTGTATTTGAGAAACTTAAAACACTGTGAGGTAGTCTAACTTCTCTATTTTCATCAATTGGTTCCATTTCAAAGAAATTATGAGCAATACTTCCACCATTATCTTTCAAAAATCCATTTTCTGAAATGACGTGTTCCGAAGGTCGTTTACCTGAGTTATATTTCTGTTTCTTGAGAAGTTGTTTCATACTCTTGCTGTAAGGTCGCAAAACCTTTGTATTGTCAGCTTTTGGATAGTCTGATTTCGCAAGCCACCATATATGAGTATAGCTGTCAACCGTCCTAATACGATTAACTGTTACCCATTGAGCGGGAGAAGGAAGTTTTGAAGGATTATAACAAATAAATTCCTGTATTAATCTTAGGTTGGAATTTTGAACAAGTCCAAGTAAACATTCTAAATGTAAAAGTGACTGTACAGGTCGTTCAGATTCCCAAGCATTCCCGATTTCAATAACAAGTGAGCCATCATCAGCTAATAATTCTTCAAAGATTGGAGCAAGACTGATAAACCAATCTTTGTATTCCTCACCTTGCAGGTTTCCATATTTTTTCTTGTTGTTTAATGGAAAGGGTGGTGAAGTGATAATTAGATTTATCTTGCCCTTATATTTTTTCAATGAACCATTCTTTAACTCTTTGTAAGAGTCTGTAAGGAGTAGTTTCCCAAGGTCAGTTTCATAGAATATTTTGTTTTCCTTCATTATTCAAATTTATGTTTTTATGTCTGCGTGTTGGCAAAATTCAAGCTCTTTTGGTTTTTTGTTTTGGGTTTACGTGTCGGCAAAAACCAAATGTGCTTGAATGTGCGGTTGGCATTATATCTCTGTCGTTCATTTTGTTCACTGTCGTTGTCTTTTTAGCATTGGCGGTAACGGTCGTTTTGGCGCTTGGCGCAGTGGCGGATTTCGGAGCACAAAACTGGCAATACACCACAAAATTTGATGCGAGGCAGAATGTTCAATTAACCACTGAACCCGCCATTGAGCCAAACGCCTGTTGGCAGCTGGTGTTCTGTCCGTTCTTCTTTGTAAACCATTGTCAGTGTTGGGTTTGAGTATCATTGTCTGTTTGCTTTTTTGTCTGTCTGTGTCGGGTTGTGCGTTGCGTTTTTTATTTTTTTGAAGGGTTGGGAAATTTTTTTAAAAACAATTTTTCTTGCGTTGGCTTTGCAAGCTCTTTGACAAAGCTTTGGATTGTGCTTGGGCTTGTGCGGCTTTGGCAATGTGCTTGCAAAATGTATGGCTCATATTGATGTTTTTTGCTCAAGGTTATTTAATATTTTGATAATATTCACTAGTGGATTAGAACTTCCTAATAAACCATATAGATAGAATACTTCGATGTCTAGTTCTTTACACTTTTCCATTATTGATTGTGAAGGTATAAATCGGCTTACAAGCAGTGATTTAGATATTAAACCACCATAAGTTTGCTTGATAACCTTCATTTTGTTAATGTCCTCTTGTTTTATATTGCCCGATTTGCACTCAACAAAAATTAGTTTGTTACCTGTATTGATTAGGATATCAATTTCATTTTTCAAAGTTTTATTATCAGTCTTAAAAGGTAGCTCGCAATGAAGAATTATTTCTTTTGCTTTAGCCCAATTACCAACTTCTGATGCTACAATTAGTTCCCACCAAGTTGCATTAAAGAAAAGATCACGAACGTTATTGCCATTAAAACAAGCAATAGATTTGTTGTTACTATGGATTTCTACGATGTTAGCATCCCAATTGATGACTGCATTACCTGTCGTTGTCTCTGTCCCTTTTTCTGGTAAGACTCTATATTTCTTTCTTAGGAAATCTGTAACCTTAGAATATATCTTATTTGATGCAGCAAAAGATGCTATCTGTTTGGAAACCCTTAAATCATTCTCTGTAAAGTCGCTTAGCGTTTTTGCTGAAAATATTTTATGACCACTTAACCCAAAAAAATCTTTAATTGATAATTCCGAAGTAATTTGTTTTTTATCATATGAAGGGACTTCGATGAAACTATAGTCTTGATTTACGTAAAAACCTTTGAGATTAAATTCAGAAATAATCGATTGTGCTGCAAGAAGCATTATTTTGGTACCGCCCGTTAAATTAATCAATATATCGTCTTGTGCATCTAATTTTTCAATGATACTTTGAATTCGTTTTTTGATGGAATAAAAATCAAAGGGGTCACAAATGAATTCATTAAATATTATTTCTGGAAAAATATTTTTTAATGTTTTAATTCCTTCTTTTGATTCATTAGAAGCAATAAAATGAATTTTGTCAGGCATAAACTCTTTTATTCCGATGTAAATCGGAAGTAATTGACCACCAAGAAAATTAATTTGATGCTTCATTTTAAAAATATTTCTGGTTGATTCTTGAATGGATTGTATACAATATTAAGTATTTCTGAACCAGGCATAGGCTTTCGTAAATCTTTAATGTAATCCGAAAAGTCAACGTAAACTATTCTACATCCATAATCTTTTCCAAAAATGGATGCCGATGCAACCATTGACTTTTTACCTCCAGTTATATCTACTGTAATTTGTGGGTCAGGATTTAATACTAATTGTTCTTTCATTGCTTTATACATTGATTCAAAGCTTTCATCATTTAGGTATATAATTTCATAATTAGAATCAAGAAATTTTTCTAAATAGCTATTATCTACCTTTTGATTGTTTGTCGTGAAAATAATGTGGGTTTCGGGCTGAATTGCTTTGGCAGTAAGAATTATTGGTTCAGGCGAAAAGCCTAAAACTGAGAATAATGTGCCACCTGATGGTAATGTGTTACTATATTCATTACAGAAATTATTTATAACAGCCTCAAAGAGTTTTTCAAAATATAATTCTTGGGCACGTTCAAATTTACCTGAACTGGCTAAATCAAGCCACTCTTGAAGGTATGGTATTTTATTTTTCATTGATTATCGCTGATTTTAAGTTCAAAAAATTTAAGAACATATTTTTCAAGATCAAATCTTGGTTTTACTGATTCTATAATTTGAATGACGTTTTCCTTTATTCTACACTTTAAGTATGAATTTCCCATAACTAGGAACTCGCTGTCTTTCGATTTTCCATAAAAGATTATGTTGCTTTTTAACTCTTCTAAATTTAAGTTAAGAGTTTTATTAAATGAAAGGATCAAGTTCTGAGGAAATACCGGAGCATTTAGGCCCTTAATCATTTCGTAAGCAATATATGTTTGAAATAATTCATTTCTTGTGGGCTTGCTGTCATAAACGTAGAATGATGTTTCAATTAGTTTCTTGTGAAAATCCAGAAATTCAATGCGTTGATTTTCATTCAGAATATATCCAACCTCAAAGCCATTGGTTAATCCGTGATTCCCGTCAATATTCGCTGTGAATATTAAACCCGTTTTTTCATTTATAACACCTTTTGAATGATTGTAAACATCAGCATATACTTTGCACCCAATCTCAACAAGCTCAGAAACACCGCTTAGGTGATCATTCCTATAATTCATCCCTCTACAAAATAATGAAACAGGTACATTTCTCCCTATTGCACTTTTTAATGACTGAATTAAATTTGGTAAAGAGTTTAAACCTACAACACTGTATGCAGACAAATAAATGTAATCACTCGCTTCGTCAATTACTTTTATTATCTCATTAAGCAGGTTGTTTTCATAAGATTCGCAGGTATATCTCAATTTTGATTGACTTGGTACTGGAAGCAAATCACTATTTATTGTGGCTTCAGTTTGCACTACAAGCATTTTGCCTTTTTTTCTAGTTCCTAAAAATTGTTTGAAGGTTGTACCTTGAAGAAAAATAACATCAAAAAGCCTATCTAACTGTTTACTACTGTTTTCATCGAGATACACACCTGATTCAGTATTAAAGGTTAATGATGGTGTTGTAAAGTTAGCACTAGTAATAAATCCATTAGTTCTGTCTGATACTATAAATTTAGAATGTGCGGAAAGAGAAGCTCTTACATGAATACCATTATCATAAAGTTTCCGTATAAATTTAATGTGAATTTGTGCTGGATTTTCTTTTATCTCTTCTTCTGTAATGAAATCAATTAAAGATAAATCGTTTTTTAATTTATCTTGATCTAGTTGAGTTAAAACGAAAACAGCAATTTGACTTTCTTTCGCTTTGTTTAAAATCGCATTAAATATTTCTTTATCTGTAATGATAAAAGAACATATTTTAAGAACAGAAGTTGCTTCATTTATTATGCGTAGTATTTCATTTTTTAAGGATGAATTTCTTTCTTGTGTAAGAAACAACGAATTGTAGTGGTTAAATGGATGAAAGTCTTTCCTATCATTGTTTATAACAAAAACTCCAGTATTTAAAATATCGGTATTTCGAATTATTGTTTCCATTACTTTAAATCAATCATATGGTTTTCAATATCATATTTCTCTAGTAAGTCAAATTCACCTGCTAATAAGAGAAAGCGTCTAATGTTGTTTGCGAATTTTGGATGACTTTCAATAAAGCGGGAAAATGGGAATCGATGATATTCTTTAATTAATTCAATAAACTCAATTAACTCTTTAACTACTGGGTCATCTGTACTATAATTGATGAAAAATAAGAACACATTTCTTTCAAGGCTATTGTTGAAAATCTTATAGTCACGCTTTCTAATTAAGTCACTAAGCAGTTTCTGTCTGTTTATACTTTTTAAAAGATGATTCACCCTTATATTAATCATAAGGTTGTCCTCATCGTTTATAATATTCTCAGCTTCTATTTCTTTGATGCCAAAGCCAAATGGCATATCCGCTTTTAAGAAATTGATTAAGTCCTCACTGCTAAAATTATAACACTTATTGTTTGAGTCTTTGTATCTATCTATCTCAGGCCAATTTGTTGTTAAATAAGGAAAAGGTTTTTCATTACTATCTTTCTTCTGAAAGGGAACCATTAATTTGAATTCTATATTTTGAATTCTCTCGTTTAATTGTTGCTCAAAGAAAATTACATTTTCTCTAAGTGTTTGATAGTAAGATAACTCATCTCGTAAAGAAAAGATAGCGTAACCATCTATAAGCTCTTTAATTAATTCTTTATTTGATTTACTTACTGAAACAAGTACTTGAAAGCTCATTTTGGTAAACGAGATTTCGTCAATACTTTGTAATCCGATAGGAATACCAAATGCTTCTCGCTCCTCTCTTTCTAAAGCAAAAATCTGATCTGCTATTAAACTTTTTTCAGGTGGGGTATGAACGATGTCTGGAGCAAAAGGGCGTGCTATTTTTGTTTCACCTCTTTGGTTCGTATATAGGTACGAATAATTCTCACTTATGAGTTTGCTTTTATAGTAGTTATAAAAAATACGCGGTAATGGCTTTAATGTAATACCATCAATGAAGAAATCATACGATTGTTTGTGAAGTCTTACTTGTGTTTTTGTTTCAAACACAGAAATTCCATATTCTGTTAGTTGATGTTTATTTCCTTGTTTAGTTAACAAATCATCACTTATGAGTTTTTCAATTCTTAGTTCTATTAAGCTTTTGGAAGTGCCTATGATACTACCAATTTGGAACGAATTAAAATCAGGTTTTACTTTAATGAAATCAACAATTACTTTATCTAGGTTGTCAAGTGGGTCCGGTGTCGAATCTGAAATCTCAGAATGAATACAAAAAATTGGATATTGAAGACAAAAGATACCTTTTAGCTGTCTTCCCATTCCAGACAATTCTTCGTAAAATTTTTCTATGTCAATACTGAAATTGCTCATTTAATATGAAAATGCTATTTGTTTTTTTTCTAAATCAATTTTAATAATTCTGACTTCCAAAGGTTCATTAACTTCCGGCACTTTTCCTCTACCTATATTATTCTTGTGAAGTAAACCTTCGAAGCCAGTATCAATTTTAAGGAAGTATCCAAAGTTTACTTCTTTAGTAATAATTCCTTTTACTTTGTCTCCTTTCTTGTACTTTCTTATAGTGTTTTCCCAACACTCAGTTTTATTTTTTGCAGTGCTTTTCTTTCTATTGTTTAAGTTCAAAGTAATCCGTTTGTTTTCAACATCAATCGAATAGATTGAAACATCCATTTCAGTACCTGCTTGTATGTTTTCAGCACTTTCTTTGAGATCCTTGGACATCATAGAATACGGTATTAGACCATCAACACCATCGACAGTAACGAATAACCCAAAAATTCCCTTAGGAGATTTCCCAATGGATTTAAATTTACCAACTGCATTATCTCCCTGTTTGTATTTCTCTAAGAACGAGTCAAAGGGAGATTTGAAATCATATAAATCAGCGACATTAACAAAATTCCCAATACCATCTTTGTTGCTAAGTTTAACAAGGGTTCTAAAAAGGTTAGTATAGTTAAATATTTTGTCAAAGTGAGACCTAGAATCAGTCAAGGTTTTAGAATTTCCGATAAGAATTAGCTTTTTCTTGGCACGGCTAAATGCAACATTTAACCTCCTTGCATCATCGAGAAATCCAACTTTACTATATTTTCGTTTCCCATTTTCAAAAGGAGCGTTGTTGTGGTCAGATGAACGTGTAAAACTGAAAACGATTATATCATATTCCTTTCCTTGAAAAGAGTCAAGGGTTGAAATATCAATGTTTTTGAATTTACAGGATTCAGATTTATTTATTTGATTTTTAATGTTTGCTACTTGAGATTTATAAGGGGCTATTATGGCAATACTGGATGGATTAATGTTGCTTTCAAATAATTTTGGCAATATTATTTCTGAAATTGTTTCTGATTCTGTATTGTTTTTTGCAGAGAAACCATCATTCTGTTCAAAAGGATTTTTCGAATTTGAGGTGTCAAAAAATACAACCTCCTTATTAAACGGACTTGGCATTTCAATTCTGTTCAAATGGGTTCTACTACCCATTTTTACCTTACCATCATAAAAGGATTCAGAAACAAACTGCCCAATATTGGGATGCATTCTATGTTGATAGTTTAACATTTCCATATTGTCTTTTGGAAATTGTTCAGCATTTATGCGGTTAACAATAAATTCAAAAAAAGATGATTTAAGAGCGTGTAAAATTTCTTCTTCTAAAAATTCTGAACCATAAACAGAATTAGGAAAGCTTTGATTATCTGCTTTATCAATCAAGGAGCTATCCATATAAGGCGGAAGTTGCTTTTGGTCACCAACCAATATAACTTTTTGTCCAAGTTCGATGGCTACTAAAGATTCTGCAATGTTTGCCTTTCCAGCTTCATCAATAATGACAGTATCAAACTTAAAATTCTTTTCTTTAAATACCTCATCTGATTTAATACCTATGCAAGTTGCAAAAACGACATCAATAGAATTATATATGAGTGGCTTTAATAAAATTTCATACTCATTGTTAGATTCGTCTACCCATTTTCTTAGTAGTTCTGTTGTTTCATTTAACTCCGTTTTGGATAAGCCTGTGAGTCCGTCAAGAAGTATAAAATGGCGTTGCTTGTACACATCTTTCAGTACTCCATATTGATTTACAAGTGAATTAATGAATTGATTTAATTGGGTTTTAAACTCATTTTTTTCATAACCTAGATCTTTACATCTAGAATATTCTTCAGTTATTAAAAGCTGATTTAGAATAAATTTTTTGAAATCAATTTTGTAATCCTCTACTAAATTGTCAATTGTATATTTTAATAACTGCTTATCAATCCTGTCAGGGTTCCCAACTCTTAAGAGATTTAGCTTTGGAAATTGTGAAAGTTTCTCCAACACGTTATCTACTGCTACGTGGTTTTGACCTGATACCAAAATCTTTTCACCCTTCTCTACTAACTGTTGAATTATCTCGGCTATTACTGTAGTCTTACCCGTTCCTGGAGGACCTTGTATTAAAAAAATATTCTGATTACCTACGGCTTTTTTGACCGCATTGACTTGATTGTTTGCGGGGTCTTCTTTTTCCGTCCTTGATAAATCTTCGTTTTTAAACTGAATAGGTTTTAAAATTGGTGTTTTCACCCTATCTGGTTTTACAAGTAGGGCTTCTATGTGGTCGATTTTTATTTTCTTGTCAAGGAAATCTTGTATAATTTCTCTTTGTATTTGGAATTGCTTTTTAGAAATCCTTTTGTCTATGTAGAATCCTTTGTCTAGAAGTTCAAGTTTTATGGGTTTGTGAAAAGTTATAGTGTAAACATCATTGAAATAAGAAAGTATACCGTCCGAGAGCTTTATTAGTTTGTCATCTTCTTTTAATCTGATATTTACAACAGTATCTTCATCAGTTTCAAGACTATCTCCGATGCTTCTTGAAATCTTAATTGCCACGCCCTGATTAGCTGCTGGCACTCTGTCAAACTTTTCTACCAAAACAGCATTTTCTTTTTCTTTATCAATTAAACTAATTTGGTACTCTAGAAATTTATCAATGATTGATAGCGTTCTCCCTTCTTGTCTTAGAATTTCACCTGCTTCTGTTTTTAAATGATTTACCGTTTCAAAGCATTGTGTTTTAAGTAAAGCATAGTCGAGAAATAATTGTTGTGAATTATCAAACGGAAGTGTGCCGTATGGTGAGATTATTTTTATTTTGTTACTAAATAGAAATGATCCATATTTTGAGTTTCTTTTTTTGGCTTCACTTGAGGTAAACTGTAAATGACCAAAAGAGAAATTCTTTATGATAAACTTGATTTCTTTCTTATCCTTACCGATAATTACTTCACCAAAGAAATTTACATCTTCATTATAAAGTGAAAAATCTATTTTGTCGCTGTTTCCTCTTACATTGATTTTAAACCAGTAGTGTTGTTGATTTGAAAGTAGTTCTAAAAGTTTATTTTCATTTTCTAATGAAACTACGGTGTCATTAAGAAAATAGGGGATAGCATTCTGTTTAAAAGTAGTTTCATAGCTCGCATTACCTAATTCAAATTGGATGTAAAGTGTGAAATTGGTTTTAAATTCCTTCGAAAATATTCTATCATCTTGTTCAAAACCCTCTTTAATTATTGATAGTTGTTCATCTGTAGCATAGACACCCAGAATAGAATTTTTAAAATTATAGAAGGAGAGTAGTTCATTTTCAATAAAGTTGATTTCGGGGTCAACATATTCATCTGCTTGGTCAATTTCAACATCTAAGGAAGCGGGAACAAAAGAGAATAAATCACTGTAGTCAAGTTTGGAATTTACCTTTACTCTAATTTTATCCGAGGAGCCATTAATGAAGTTGTTACTTATAATACCAAATAAATTTTCTTTGGTCTTTACTAAAGTGGTATTGTTATAAGATTCAACAACCTCGACATTAAATTCATCCCCTCTTTCTATTCTTTCCCAAGTTAATGTATCGCTTATTGGTTTTGTAAGGTGTTTTTGACTGAGAATTACCTGTCTGTTTTGAAAATCTATATCTAAGACAACACATTGAATTCGGTCACCAATTTTAAATTTCTTGAATTCTGCTTCTCCTGAAGGTAGGCACCAAGACAAATTTAAAATTGATAAACGACCAATAAAGTCTTCATAAAAGTCCGTTATAATTTGAGAGGGATTCACAATAGCTGTTATTGTAGTTTCAATAACAGAACCCCTTCCGAATTTTTCGGTGAATTCTAATTCAAATCCTGATATTTCTGTATTAGGTCTCAATCTAATTGTAATTTTTCTGCTTTATACAAGTATAACAAATTGTGAAGATGTGTGCGTTGGCAAAAAATGGCTCTTTTGGTTTTGCGAAGGGTCGGCTTT
>JAHBUO010000035.1 GCA_019638025.1 Ignavibacteriaceae bacterium | reverse complement strand
TATTTTTAATATTAAATAAAGATTCTTGCAATTGATTTCTAAGTGCTTTTTTTGTTTTTGAGTAATTTTCACTTGCAATTTTGAAATCTAATTTTGCTTGTTGAACTTGTGAAGTCGTTTGTAATCCATTGAAAATCGGAATTTTAAGATTTAATCCAATATTAGATGAATTTGTATATCTCCAATTATTGAATGCACGATTATCATTTTCTTGTGCCTCTGCCTGCCAACTTCCAAAAGCGTAAAGCGATGGGAAATGCATAGCAAACCTAGCTGACACCACATCATCACGAAGTTTTTCTTCAAGTTCCAGTTGCTTCAATACATGATTACTATTAAATAGTCTAATTGTATAATCGTCCAATTCTTGAAGCGAAAATTCTTGATAAGATAAGGAATCATTAACCACAATTTTTTGAGAGTTATCAATTCCGGTTATAAGTTTTAAAAGATTTTCTGAGAGTTGTAATGTATTCTCAGCTTGTTCAACTTCGGGGATTAAATTTTGAACCTGAACTTTAGCTCTAACCAAATCATATTCGGTAACAATTCCGGCGTTCCACATAACTTCAGTATCTTTTAAGTTATTTTCTGCTAATGTTAAATTTTGTTTGGATAGATTTACTACTTCGCGACTAAGTAAATAACTATAAAAAGCTCTTTGAACGTTAACCATCAATTCCGATTTTGATGCATCATAAATTTTACCGGCAATCTCCGTATAAGTTCGTGCAACTCTGATAGCAATGAACAATGCACCTGTAAATAGTGGCTGATCAACAGAAACACTGGCAGTCATCGTATTATCTGTTCCTATCGGAAATTGACCGCTAAAAAATGGTGTATCAAATGTAATAACCCCTTTTCTGAGAGCTCGCCTATAATTTACACTCCCCTTAATATCCGGGAAAACACCGCTTCCCCAAGCTTCATTAAGTTTTTCATCAGCAATTTCTTTGTTGAATTTAGCAATTTTTAAATCTTCATTATTCTTGTATGCTAATTGATAGGCAGTCTTAAGGTCAAGTTTTAAAGTCGATTCAGTAGCTTCTCCATAACCATTACCTAGAAGCACCATTGAACCGATAAATAATAATGTTAATATTTTTTTAAGCATTTTACTCCTTTAATTGCTTAGTTGTTTTTTTAACAGAATCCCATTTAATAAAAAATCTGCAATAATTTCTTTTTCCTCTTCAACCAATATCTTGTCCAAAGGGTTACAAAGGAGCAGATAATGAATGTATGGGAATACAACATGAATGAAAAAATTTATAATTTTTTGAACATCATATTTTTTTAATTCAAAGTTCTGGACTGCTGTCTTAAATCTTCGATTCATAATTTTTTGACTTAAAGAATGATAATCAGTCAGACAACTGTTATTTTCCTTCTTTAGAAGTGGGTCAAAGTGTGCAATCTCACGGACAAAAATTAAATATGAGAATTTGTTTTCTACACAGTATTTAAAGATGTTACCAATGTACTCTTTTACAAAAATCTCAAATGTTTCTCCTTTTGCGTCCGATTCTTCCAATATATTCCCAATATTTTCCAAAACATCTGAAATTATACTTAAATAAATCTCTTCCTTGTTTTGGAAATAATTATAAATAGTTCCTTTTCCAAATTCTGCAGCTTCTGCAATTTCTTCTAGCGTTGTTGAATTAAATCCTTTAACTGCAAATAGCTTGGATGCAGCTTGTTGTATTTCATTTCTACGAAATACTCTTTCTCTTTCTTTTCTTGGTGTTAACTCGCTCATATACCCCAAAGTTTTAAAAATGACTACAAATTCATAAGTAAAACTATGAATCCATTCTTAAAGTTCCAATGCTAATATTTTTATCGTAATTATTTTTAGATAAGCGGTAAATTTTTGAGATGAGGGATAAAATAAGAAAGGCGTCTAAAAGACGCCTTCAAAATGCTTAGTTTAATTTAAATACTACCGGGATATGAACTTGGACCTTTACAGGTTTACCACGTTGTTTTCCGGGTTTGAATTTTGTTTGCTTCACAGCTTCGAGAGCTGCTTCGTCGCAACCTGCTCCGATACCTTTTGCAACTTGAGCTTTCATAACTAAACCTTGCTCGTCAACAAAAGCAAGAACATATACACGCCCTTCAACACCTGCTCTTTTCGCAATTTCAGGATAAACTATTTTACTTTGTATTGCACCGATACCACCAACTGGTTCAGGCATTTCTTCTACTGCCACAAAGTATGTCGGTTCTTCTTCAATAATTTTCTTCTCTTCTTTTGGAGGTGGAGGTGGTGCTTCCACATTTGCGGTTATATCAATTTCCGTACTTCCAATTTCCACATCATCCAGCAAATTATCTGAAGGAGCCTCAATCGGGATTGGGGGTTTTGGAGGAGGTGGAGGTGTATTCTCTTGCTTGGTGTGTTGAATATCCTCAACAGTGAATAATTCCTGTGTCCCTTCATTCTGTGCTTCTTGCTTTTGAAGGTCAGGGAAAAACTTGAAAGCTACAATTAGAATTGCGAGTGAGAGAATCAAACTGATCTCATATACTCTTTTGTATTTTGCTCTCAAATCTGCTTTCGCCGATTTTACTAAAGGCATAAATGCTCCTTTTTTAAGATAATTGCCGAATCAAAATTAATAAATGCTCTATCCTTTGTCAATCACTATTTCAGTTCATTATACTTTCATTTTTCAAAAAGGTTCCATTATTTCTGAAATGATGAATACTTTTTATCGATTTTAGCAAACCATTCTAAAAAATATATCCCAATGATACCACCAATAATATCTGCAACCCAATCATCCAAAGTACCGCTTCTACCAGGAATGAATAATTGATGCAACTCATCGAGAAAACCATATAAGGTGACAACCCAAAACGTATAAATCTTATAATTTATTTTTAGTTTATTCCACTTCTCTTGAAACTGAAAAGTTAAACTTAGCAATACTGCAAGCCCGAAGAATGCCAAAAAATGACTAATTTTATCACTTATACCTACATCCGGAAGACTTCGAGAAGGAAGAGATGTCAATGTCAAAATTAAAAGCCAATAGAGGACTAAGGGTGTGTAAACTAAAAATATTTTATTGCGCCGGAGTAGTTCTAACACTAAATCCCCAATTTCTTGAATGCATTAGGTATTGTTCTGATTAAATCACTCGCAGTTAGCGTATAAGATGATTCACTATTCTTAATCAACTCAGAACAAAAACCGTGTAGTATTACTCCTGCTAAAGCAGATTCTAAAAGCGATGCTCCTTGTGCTGAAAAACTTCCTATCATTCCAGCAAGGACATCACCTGTCCCGAATTTTGCTAATCCCCTATTTCCAAGAGAACTGATAAACAATTCATCCCCACTAAAAATTAAAGTGGAAGGTCCTTTCAAGACTAAGATAGAGTTAGTTTTCTTGACAAAATCTTTCCCAAATTTAATTAGATTTTCAGCCAAGAACCCGTATTCAACATTTATCAAACAAGCAAATTCACCTAAATGAGGAGTAAGTATTGCGTTACTCAAATCATAATTTTTATAACCGAACTGCGATAATGCAAATAAGGCATCAGCATCAATTACTTTTTTAACTTGCATATTCAACATGACATAATTTACTGCTAAAAAAGTTTCCCTATTTCTCCCCAATCCGGGACCAATTACAACAGTATCTGATTTAGTTAATCCATCCTGAATTTCGGAGAGATTTTCTAAAGTAAGAAAATTTGAGTTTGAATAAGATTTGACAACCACTTCCGGAAAACTTTTAATGGTTTGAATCTTTAATATTTCAGGAATATGGAGGGTCACTGCTCCACTTCCTGTCTTCATTGCCGATTTGGCAGTCAATACAGGAGCACCCGGATAGTCAGAAGAACCTGCAATTATGTTACACTTCCCGGAAGAATATTTATTAATTGTTTTTCTTTTTTTAGGAATTAGATTAATTAAATCTTCAATCTCAACTAATTTAGTTTTACTTGACTTCTCAATAATCTTGGGAGAAATTCCAATGTCACCGTATCGGACTTCTCCGCTGCACTCGTATCCTTTTCCATAAAAGAGAGAATCTTTTAATCCACCAAGAGAGACTGTTAAATCTGCATTGAATAAAACATCCCCTGTTGAATTCAATGAATTTAAACCGGTCGGAATATCTATTGCGATTTTCTTTCCGAAGGAGGAATTCATTTTTTCAATTAGAGATTTCAGAAAACTATCTAAACTTCCTGTACTACCACTACCAAGAATAGAATCTATGACAAAATCAGTTTTTTGGAATTCTATTTTTTTTATTTGATTTCTTAATAAGATTATTCTGAAATTTTTGAATTCCTTTCCCAGACTTTTAAGAATTCTCAAATTAGTTGCAGCATCAGGGGAAAGATTTTTCTCGGGGAATAATAGATAAAGATTAACGTAACTTCCTTCAAGAACCAATTTTCTTGCGAGGGCAATTCCATCACCTCCATTATTTCCTTTTCCGCAAAAGATTGAAAAAGACTTGTTTGACAATGGAGTTTTGAAAAAATCAGAGATGATATTAAGAATGGAATTTGTTGCATTCTCCATCAACACGATTGACGGAAAACCAATTTTGGTAATTGCGAAATTATCTAAATTTCGGATTTGTTCGGTTGTAAAAAGAGACTTCATAATACTCGGATTATTGTAATGAAAAATTAACTCTAATCCGTTGCTAATTTATTAAGCAACAAATGTTGAAATCAACTCAATAATTGAACCGGGGAAAACTCCCATCAAAATAATTATCAATGCTGAAATTACAACGCCAAGTAATGCTGAATTTGAAACTGAATGTGATTGTATTTCATCGCCGTCTTTGAAATACATTACGACGATCAATCTGAGATAAAAATAAACACTTATTACACTAGAAACCACACCAACAATCGCCAACCAGGTCATTCCGGATTCGACTGCAGAGATGAATACATAATACTTTCCAAAGAATCCGCCGAATGGTGGTAAACCGGATAAAGCAAACATGAATATCGATAACAATCCGGCTAATAATGGATACGATTTCCCTAAGTTTTTGTAATCTTCAATTTTCAGTTTTGAATCATTCTCCCCTTCCAACATCGAAACAATTCCAAATGCGCCAAGATTCATAAACGTATAGGCTGCTAAATAGAAGATAACTCCTGAAGTTCCTAAACTTAATCCGGATGCTAATCCGATTAGCATATAACCGGCATGAGAAATTGAAGAGTAAGCTAACATGCGCTTAATATCAGTTTGTGAAATTGCAACTATCGAACCGAAAAGCATTGATAATACAGCAATAACTGAAATAAATGGTTGGAAGATTTTGTAATCAACTGAATTAAAATATGGTGTAAAAGCTATAAATAGAGCACTGAACGCTGCCGCTTTTCCCCCTGTAGACATAATTGCACTGACTGTTGTTGGTGACCCTTGATAAACATCCGGAACCCACATGTGGAACGGAAAGGCTGCAATTTTAAATGAAAAACCGATTAAGAAAAGTAGTGAACCGATTATGAATATTGGATTTGATGAGACAACACTTATTTTACTTATTATCACATCAATTGACATTGACCCGACTGTTCCATAAATCAAAGCCATACCGTAAACGACAAATCCGGTAGCAAACGCACCAAGCAAAAAGTACTTTAATGAAGCTTCATTTGATAGATGTTTTTTTCTGTTAAATCCGGCAAGGACATAAAATGAAACTGACATCTGCTCTAAACCAATGAAAATCATAACTAAATCACGGGCATTAGCCATTAACATCATACCTAAAACCGCCGATTGAAGCATGATGTAATATTCACCATAATAAATGCCGGCTTTTTTTAGATAATCTACAGAGAGCAAAGTAACTATTGCACCGCCAAAGCAGAAGAGGAAGAAAAATATATTTGATGTTCCCCCTGTTGAAATCATATTATAGAAAGCGATAGTTTGAGAGTTTACCGTAAATAGTGCATAATAACCTGCTGAGAAAAATATTATAATCGAAAACCATGGGAGAATTCTCTCACTATCTTTCGAATACATCTCGATAATAACTGAGATAAGAATCCCGGCCGCTACAATAATCAATGGTAAAATGTTTAAATAATCTTGTACTGTGATATCCATAATTACTCTATAAATAATATGTCTGAGTCAGTTTCTTCAATTACTAATTTGTGATTATCTTCAAAATAAAGATTCAATTTTTTGTGATTTTCGTAGTTAAAAATACTATTCCCTTTTTCAACCACGAGCATTTTTATTGCTTCATATTTCGAGATAACATCTCTTAAAACTTTGTATTCCAAAAAATATACATCTGTATATTGTTCATTTTCGATGACCTGAATACCCTTTGAACTGTTTGAGAAATCAGTTATAACATCTTTCTCAACTATCACTTTCAGAAAGTGGAGTTTACACGGTAAAATTATTCGGTTGCCGTAGTATAAACCGGGTATTTTATTTTTAAGGACTTCATCTAAGCTATACATACTTCCTCATCGGAAAAATATTAACCAAACAATAAAAAATACCGGCAGTAAAATTGGAATCGAATATTTTACTATATAAACAAAAAAACTCGGCATTCTAATTCCTGCCCGTTCACTAATTGATTTAACCATAAAGTTTGGACCGTTACCGATATAGGTCATCGCACCAAAAAATACAGCCGCTACTGAAATCGCTCTTAAATAGACATCATCTTGCAAAACAAAATGTACTACATCAGCTTTAATATTCACGTCTAATCCAAACTTACCCATAGCTGCACTCAAAAAGTTTAAGTAAGTAGGAGCATTATCCAATACAGCTGAAAGTGAGCCGGTCGCCCAATAAAATGTTCCGGTCTCTAAAATATTACTATAGACTTTTGCTTCATGAGCAATTAGCTGAAGAGCCGGAATCATAGTCAAAAAGATTCCTATAAACAAAAACGCAACTTCTTTTATCGGTTCGAAATCAAATTCATTAGCTTTAAGAACATCTTGGTCGGCATTTTTATAAGATAAAAACACAACCGAAAACATAATTATTTCTCTTATTCCGAATGGGAGCGGTGCAAGACTTGGCACAAAACTCAATACATTGGGGTCAAGAAAAACTGAAATAATTATTACAGCCAAATAGATTAAATTCTTTGTCCCTTTTATCTCAAATTTACCTGAATAATTTACATTCGACTTTTGTCCTGAATCTTTCTTCAGACTCATTGAATCAAATATATAAAACATTATCAGCATGAATATTATTGTAGGTAGCCAAATGTACCAAACATTTTGAATCACCCAGAAAAATGGAATCCCTCGTAAAAATCCAAGAAACAAAGGAGGATCTCCAATCGGTGTTAATGCTCCCCCAATATTACTCACAATAAAAATAAAAAATATTATATGGAACGGCTTAATTCTATCCTTATTGATTTTAATAAAGGGTCGAATAAGAAGCATTGAAGCTCCTGTTGTTCCGATAACATTACTTATTACTGCACCGAACAATAAAAAAAGAACGTTTATTAACGGAGTAGATTTTTTATCAACTTTAATTAGAATCCCTCCGCTCGCTACGAATAACGAAGCAAGTAAAGCTATAAATGATATATATTCAGCAAGTGTATGAAGAATGCTGTGATAATCATTCAGAAAAATAAGATAATAGGCTGTGGTTATGAGACCTAATACTATTGCAATTTTCGGATAATGATGTTCCCAAAATTTATGATACAAAATCGGACCGGATGCAATCATCAGCAATAAAACTACAAACGGAATTACCATAAAAGCTGAGGGGAGCAAATGCTCAACAGCCTGATTATTATTTGATACTTCAGAATGAGTATCAGCAAATAATGTAACTGTATTCAATAATAAAAGAATCAAAAACGAGAAAAAGGAATATCGCTTCACATTAAACTCATTTTATTACATTAACCGAAACCGATAATACCGTTTTAACAATTGAATTGGATGCAACTTCTGTCATCGATAAAAATGTCGAAGGATAAATCCCAATCCAGACAATAAATACAAAAATCGGAACCATTATTGCGATTTCAGAAGCAGTCATATCTTTCAATGAATTAAGTCTGTCATGCTTAACCGGACCAAATACAACTCTTTGATACATCCATAGCATATAAACCGCCGCAAAAATAACTCCACTGGCGGCAAAAACCGTATATAACCAATTGTTTAGTACATTAGATTGAAATGCACCCAACAAAATAAAAAATTCACCTACAAACCCATTCAACCCGGGTAACCCAATACTTGAAAGAGATGCAATTAATAATGCAGTTGAATAAATCGGGACAATCTTTGCAATTCCGCCATAATCTGCAATTTCTCGTGTATGTGTTCTATCATAAATAAATCCGACTAAAAGGAACAACGCTCCTGTCGATAAACCATGATTCACCATCTGGATAACAGCCCCCTGCATCGATTCAGTAGTTAATGCAAAAATTCCTAATACTACAAATCCTAAGTGCGATACCGATGAATAGGCTACGAGCTTCTTCATATCCTTTTGAACCATGGCGACAAGTGCACCATAAATAATTCCAACTACTGCCAATACAGAAAACAATGGAGCGAAACTGATTGCCGCTTGTGGAAACAACGGAAGGCAGAATCTAACAAGTCCATAAGTTCCCATTTTCAGTAAAACACCTGCAAGTATAACACTCCCTGCTGTTGGAGCTTCAACGTGTGCATCCGGTAACCATGTGTGCAGTGGGAATAACGGAACTTTAATCGCAAAACTTAATGCAAATGCAAGGAACATATAGTTCTGAATTTGATGCGGAACTGTTGGTCCTACATTATATAATTCTAAAAGATTTGTTGTAAAAACTCCAAGCGGTTCGGAGGCATATACTGCAAGCCAGATAATAGCAACAAGCATTAATAAACTACCTGCCATCGTATAGATAAAGAACTTAACCGATGCGTAAATCCTTCTCTTACCCCCCCAAACACCTATTATAAAGTACATGGGAATCAGCATTGCTTCCCAGAAAATATAGAATAAGAATAAATCTAACGAAACAAATACACCCAACATACCAACTTCAAGTAACAGCATGAAGAATGTGAATTCTTTTACTTTATGCTTAATAGTATTCCATGTTGAAAATAGAGTTAGCGGAGTTAAAAAAGTTGTCAGTAGTATCAACAGCATTGAAATTCCATCGATACCGACTACATAAGAGATATTCAAATTTTCAATCCAGACAAATTTGTCGACCAATTGGAATGCAGCTGAAGAAGAATCAAATTTTCCGTAAACGATTAATGATATCACAAACGTGACAACTGAAATCAGTAATCCGAAATATTTAACCCCATTTTCACTTTTCTTAGGGAAGAAGAGTAATAAAATTGCCCCAACCAACGGAACAAGTAAAAGGTAAGATAGTAATAAAGTATTTTCCATAATTTATAAACTTAAAATTATCCAGAATAAAGCTAAAGCAATTCCCAGCGTCATTATAACAGCATAAAACTGAGTTACACCGGTTTGAATTTTTCTTATATATTCAGAAGAGTTTTCTACAACTTTTGCTAATCCGTTTACAGCCCCGTCAATTAATTTTACATCTGCAATTTTCCAGAGAAATGATTCGGAACTTTTTAGTATCGGTTTTACGACTGTTGTGTCATAAACTTCATCGACATAATATTTGTTAAATAATATTTTGTAAAGACCTTTAAACTTGTTAGCGGTATTAACTGCAAATTGCGGATTTTGTAAATAAACCTTTCGTGCAAACCAGATTGCTAACGCCGCACCGGTTACTGAAATTGCCATCAAGATTAATTCGGTAGTGTGTGAATGGCTTCCATAGTGTGCTAATTTTAATTCAGCTTTCTTAAAGATAGGTGCTAACCATCCATGAAATAAATTTCCGTGACTTCCGGAAAATACTTCCGGTATTCCGATAAAACCACCAATAACCGAAAGAACCGCCAATACAACTAATGGAATCGTCATTATAGAAGGAGATTCATGCGGATGCTTATGATGAACATCAAATCTTGGAGTTCCGTCAAATGTGAGTGTAAGTAAACGGAACATATAAAATGCAGTCATTAACGCTGTTATTGCTCCAATAATCCAGAAAATGAAACCACCGTTTGCAAATGAGTACCAAAGAATTTCATCTTTACTGAAAAATCCAGCAAATGGAGGAATTCCCGCAATAGCAATTGAAGCGACTAAAAACGTTTTATATGTAGTCGGCATATATTTTTTTAAGCCGCCATATTTTTGAATATTCTGTTCTTCATGCATTCCGTGTATCACTGAACCGGCACCGAGGAACAAAAGAGCTTTAAAGAAGGCATGAGTAATCACGTGGAAAATTCCGGCTCCAAATGCCCCCACTCCCAATGCCAAAAACATATAACCCAACTGACTAACCGTTGAGTAAGCCAAAACTTTCTTAATATCATTTTGTACAAGTCCGATTGTAGCCGCAAAAAAAGCAGTCAATAAACCAACAACGGCAATAACAGTCATAATTGCCGGTGCGGATGCAAATATGATTGATGTTCTTGCAACCATATACACTCCTGCAGTAACCATTGTAGCCGCATGAATTAATGCTGAAACCGGTGTCGGACCCGCCATTGCATCCGGTAACCAGACAAACAGTGGAATCTGTGCAGATTTTCCTGTTGCCCCGATAAATAGGAAGAGTGCTATAAAATTAAATACATAAGTCGGAACATTCATGCCGCTTACTCTTGAAAATACTTCCGAAAAGTTAAGTGAACCGAATGTCATAAAGATTAAGAACATCCCGAGTAAAAATCCGAAATCGCCTATTCTATTCACAACAAATGCTTTTTTAGCCGCATCGCTTGTTGTACTCTTTTCAAATTTTCTGTCATACCAAAAACCAATTAGTAGATAAGAACAGAGACCGACTCCCTCCCATCCCAAAAACAACAACACAAAATTATCTGCGAGAATTAAATTCATCATCGCAAAGATGAATAAATTTAAGTATGCGAAAAATCGCCAGAAACCTTTATCTCCATGCATATAACCGATTGAGTAGAGGTGAATCAAGAAACCAACTCCGGTTACTATTAATGCCATCGTAATAGAGAGTTGATCCACTTGATAAGCAAAAGAGACATTTAGTCCGCCTGCCTTTAACCAGGTAAATAAATGGACTATAATTTCTCGTTTCTCCTCTGGCAATGATAATAGCTCAAAGAACGACATCACCGAAACTAAAAACGAGAGCCCAATAACTCCCGAACCGATTCCCCCGATAATTTTTTCATTTTTGATTTTACTGCCAAAGAGCCCGTTAATCAAAAAGCCCAGCAGTGGCAAAAGAACTGTTAAGTAAATTAGTTGTGTCATTTGGTTACTGAATTAATTCAAAATTACCATTTTAATATATTTATTTCGTCTATGTTCACTGTCTGCTTATTTCTGAATAGTGCAATTATTATTGCTAATCCAACTGCAGCTTCTGCGGCGGCAACAGTCATCACAAAAAATACAAACAACTGACCGACTACATTTCCCAAATATGATGAAAACGTAACTAATGTTAAGTTTGCTGAGTTTAACATCAGCTCAATCGACATAAAAACAATTATTGCATTTCTACGGGTTAATACTCCTATTACTCCCATGAAAAACATAAACGCACTTAAGATTAAATAATACTCTATTGGAATCATCTTTTACTCAATTGAATTTCTTTTTTGCTAAAACTATTGACCCGATTGCAGCTGCCAGAAGTAAAAATGCAGCGGCTTCAAACGGAATCAAGTAAGTTGTGTAAAGTTCTTTTCCTATTGCCTGTATTGTACCAATTTCTGTTCCGCTTCCCGAATTTTCAATAGCACCTATATTTGAACCAAACAATATTATGAATGCAATCTGAAGAAAAATGAATATTCCGATGCTAACTGCTAAAAACTTTAACTTCGGATTATCATCAAAAATACTTTTGTCATCAGCAGGTCTCAATAACATGATTACAAATAAGAATAGAACCATTATCGCCCCGGCATAAACTATCACTTGGACTACGGCTATAAACTGAGCGTGAAGCGTAAGATAAATTCCGGATAATGCCCCAAAATTGAGGACTAAGAAGAGGGCTGATATTATTGCATTCTTTCGTGTAATCATTAACACTGAGGAAACTACTGCAACTGTGGCAAATACTATAAAGAGAATTAATTCTAAACTCATTTTTATACTTTATTTATTATGGAGTTTTTCTATAAATCATTCTTGCAAATGGAATTGTTTCACGAACGTGTTCTAAGCCGCAAATCCACGCTACTGTTCTTTCAACACCTAATCCGAAACCGGCATGAGGAACCGAACCGAATCTTCTTAAATCAAGATACCATTCAAAATCTTCCATTGGTAATTCATGCTCTTTAATTCTTCCGAGTAATACTTCTAAGTCATCTTCTCTTTGGCTTCCACCGATAATTTCTCCGTAACCTTCAGGTGCCAGTACATCAACTGCCAAAGCAACTTTTGGATTGTTCGGATCTCGTTTCATATAAAAAGCTTTTACTTCTGAAGGATAACGATGAACCATTACAGGTCTATCGTACTGACTTGAGATAACAGTTTCATCAGGGGCACCGAAATCATTCCCCCATTCAAACTCAACACCGTTTTTATGTAAGATATCCACAGCTTCATCATAAGAAATACGTGGGAATGGTCTAACAACTTTTTGAAGTGATGTGATATCTCTTTCAAGAGTTTTTAATTCTTCCGCTCTATCTTTAAGAACAGTTTGAACGATATATTCAAGAAACTCTTCTGCTAAATCCATGTCAGAATCTAAATCGGCAAAAGCAACTTCAGGCTCAACCATCCAGAATTCTGTCAAGTGTCTTCTAGTTTTAGATTTTTCTGCACGAAAGGTTGGTCCGAATGTATAAACTTTACCGAGTGCAAGCGCACCTGCTTCCGCATATAACTGTCCCGATTGAGTAAGATATGCTTTGCCAAGGTCGAAATAATCTGTCGAAAATAGTGTTGAAGTTCCTTCACATGCTGAAGGTGTAAGTATAGGTGAATCCATCAAAGTAAAACCACGATCATCAAAGAAATCACGTATAGCTTTAATAATTCTATGACGGATTTTCATGATTGCAACCTGGCGACTTGAACGTAACCAGAGATGTCGTTTATCCATTAAAAATTCAACGCCGTGTTCTTTGGGAGTAATAGGATAATCGTGTGTTTCATGAATGATTGATAATCCTGTTGCATCAAGCTCAAAACCCCCCGGAGAACGTGGCTCAGCTTTTACTTTTCCTGTTACTTCAACGGCAGATTCTTGTCCAATCTTGTCCGCAAGTTCAAAAACTTCGGGAGTAACATTCCCTTTGAAATAAATACATTGGAGATAACCGCTACCATCTCTTAGGATTAAGAATTTGATTTTTCCACTTGATCTTTTGTTGAAAACCCATCCTTTAACGGTGACTTCTTCCCCAACATGTTCCGATAGATTTGATATGTATAATTTGTGCATTCTAAAATTTCGTATAAAAATTAAGTTTCAAATATAGTGTCATGCCGTTTTAAATGCAAAACATTAGAACCTCTTTGTTTAAGATATTCCCGATGTTTTCTGTTTTGTATTTATTAAAAATCGATTTGGAGAGAGTAATTCTTTAAAATAAAAAAACCCGCTTCGGTTAGCGGGTTACCGTTTTGTGGGCAGGGAGGGAATTGAACCCCCGACACAAGGATTTTCAGTCCTTTGCTCTACCGACTGAGCTACCTGCCCGTTTTTTCAAAAACGTCTTACAAATTTATGGAAAACTTTTTCCCGATGCAATACTTTTGAATAAATTATTTTACGTTACAATTTTTGTTCGCAGTGCTATCTCTTCTAGTATTGATGAAACACGTAGACAATCTTTCATCTCCCCTTCAAATACGATTGCAAATCCTTTTGTATGAACTTCGAACGCAAAACCTTTTGCTTTTTCGAATGAACATTTTATTGCTTTTATAAGTTGATCAATCACTTCATCAAATGTATGCCAATCGTCATTATATAAAATAACTCTGCTTAGAAGTTTAACTTCTTCAGCTGTATCGATTAGCTCTTCGTATTTACCTGATTCTTGTCTTTTTATTTCCATTTCGAAAATTAATAAAAAACACCTTTTTAATAAAGCGAATAAACAGAAAGTTTCATCCGGGATGTTCTGATGATTTATTTGACTATTTGTGAAACTCAAAATATTTGACGAAAATCTATCTCAAATGAAACGTTAAACCCAAGTCTTTTTACATTTTCTCTTACTTCGGGAGTATCTTTCCCAAATAGACTTACGCCACCGCTGATATGCTTGGAAATTAAAGCATAGCCTAATTCAGGACATAGCTGCAACCAATTAGATAGGCTAATTTTTGAACCTGCTTGGATTAACCAATAAGTATCCGGTTCCCCCATAATGGCTAATGTGCTACCGGTACCGATAAGAAAATAACCGGAAATCAATTTATCTTTATAGAAGTGAATCTTTCCGATTATTCCCAGGGTACCTTCTTCAGGATTACGAGACCAATTGTCCTTGATACCAAAAGTTGCAGCTAAACTAATCTCAGAACCAAAATTATATCCAAGCTCGAATCTTAAACCTTGTGGTGTCCCAAATCCACCGGACAAATAAAGAGAACGCGCCCAAGGTAGATTTTCTGTACTATCAACAAATTTGATTGAATCATTAACTACAACATCCGTTTTACTTTTTTTGCTTAATTGATTACTCTCTGACTGAGGAAAAATACTCGCTGAAAAAAGATTGCCAAAAACCATAAGGACGTAGAAAACATTTGATACAATTTTCATTTGACACCTCACTTGTTAAAATAAAGCACATCTAGCCGTCTTATCCCGAAAATCGGGACAAGTTATTAAAACATAAGCACCGAGTTAATTATAATTTATAAATTTCTAAAATTTCTATTCCGTTTTGGTCTCATGCTTACTCCTAAACTACAAGTTTGAGTTGATGAGCAAGGGCTTGTCATATGCGATTTTAAATTTCCCTCTTTTTTTCTCTAATAAGTTTAGAAAAAGTATTTCTAAATTTTATTGTTTGTTCTACAAGCCAGCTTATTGGTTCTTCCCATTTTTCTTTATCATCTAATTTGTAAAATTTTGTTAGAACAATAACTTTGTCTCTATTTTCTGGATTTGGATTCCACTCAAGTTTTGAACCTATTTCTTTTTCGATTCTCTCTTTATGACTTTCAAAATATGGAAGCCACTCATCTGCTTCTTTATTCCCTATATAAACTCTTACACCAATTTTATTTTCCCATGTATTAAAAGTATTTGACAAATGAACTCCAGATTTTCCTAAAGCTACATCAAACCAATATTGTGGGCGAGGTGTCTGAAGTGCGCTAATTTTGTTTGTTAGTTTTAATTTCTCTTTAAATACAGTCCAAAAATCATATTGTAATTTTCTAGTTTCTGTTAAATCTCCTTGATCTTTTCTCTTTGCTGCTTGACGGACAATTTCATTTGGTGTGCTTTTTACATTAAACTGAATTGCGGGAGGTGAATCATCAATTTGCAGTAAATCAATCTTAACACCGTAAAATGAAATATCATCAGAAGTATGATCATTTAGCCAATCCAAGGCTTTTTTGTGTTCTTCTGTAAAATCAGAAGCAACCCAAATAACAGCTGAGGCATTTAAGATTGAAGAATAAACAATGCACTTTCCAAGATGGTCGTGATTTGTTTTTTCTAATTGATTCTCAATCACAACAAACTGACCAGTTCCAGTATCCTTAGCTAATATATCTGCTGAATAAGGTCCAACGGAAACTTCCTTATCCTCAAATTCTAATTCTAATCCAACAGCATCACCAAGTTCTGCAAGATTTGTTGCCAGCCAAGGAGTAAAATCTAAAGCTTCATTCTTCCAAATATTTCTAAGTGGAACTGTTTTTATTTTTCCAAGCATAAAACTTCCCTAAATTTATTTTTAAGCATATAACGACGTGTTATGTTAAAACACAAGCACCGTGTTAATTATTAATTATAGATTTCCATCCCCGTTTTAGTTCACCCAAACGAGGTGTTATATAGTAAAATTCTAATAACCCAAAAAGAACAAGTTATTATGAGAGATACTCTGACTCTCAGAGACATCTTCTCTCTTAGAAATCATTTTCTTTTTCATAATGAGACCTCCTTTTATTATTGTACTTATAAATACACCCCAAATTTCGGAAATCTCATTTAATAATTTACGTATGTTTTAAACATACCGGCGTGGCTGCTAACCCGCCGCCAAGAACTGACGGCTAAGTTAAAACCACAAAACCAATAATTATTTAATACTATTTCTAATGAACACTGCCGAACAACAAACTCGCATACTTTAACAATGCCGATAATTAGTGCACTGCCACATTGAAATGGCGGTCGGTGTTGAGCAGCAGGTTATACTTACGGACTTAAATTAAAGGGCAAACTTAAAACATTTGCCCTTGTTTTCTATTTACTTTTATTTCAGTAATGTCATCTTATTATTTTGAACAAAGTCATTTACCCTTAATGAATAAATATATACTCCGCTTGGTAGATGGCTTGCATCGAAGTTTATCGAATAAGAACCTTCTGCTTTTTCTTCATTTACAAGTTCCGCTACTTCACTCCCTAATAAATCATAAACTTTTAACTGAACTAATCCACTCTTAGGTATTTGGTAAATTATATTAGTAATCGGATTAAATGGGTTAGGATAATTATGATAAAGTTTATAATCAGTAGGATGTTCAGTCAAGTAATCTCCACTTCCTTTTTTATCCAATGGTGCACCGGCAACTCTTGCAGTTACTTTATCAGATGGAATTGATTCCAATGATTGATTATCCACGGCAGTAATTCGATAATCAATATTATGTTCATTTGCTTGATGAGCACCGGTTAAATAAGTCTCAGTTAAATCCACATACGAGGTTGCTGTTGTTGTTGCTAAATACTGCCAGCCCCATTCAGCTGTCACTTTTTTATAGATTTTGTAGCTGACTAAATCCGGTTCAATATTTGCTTCCCACGTTAATAATGGGTGATTATTCGCACTTGGTCCTACCTGCAGATTTTGTGGTTTAGATGGGGATGCATCTTGTGGATCATTTGCGAACAATTTAACTCTTATATAACCTTGAAGATCATTAACTGTTAATACCTCCATACCTACATTGCTTGAATATCTGGTATTAGGGACAAAAGGCCCAGACTGAGGCGGAATTGAGGGAGTGGGGTTTCTTGAATCTGACCAGGGGGAAAGAACTCTAATATTACAGTTACCTGGAAAGGACACTCCATCATCAGTTTGAGAAGGAATGCCATCAGGACAGGTTGCTCCATAATTTCCACTCGCATAGATAAGACCATTATTGCTGTAATCACTTATTGCACCATCAATGCTTCTCCAAACAAAGATACCTTGTGAAATAGTTCCATGCGGCCACGCTGGTGGAAAAAATGCTGAATTATTATAATCTGGAAGTGTTGAGTTGCCAATTATCATATTTTGATTGAAACGTCGGTTCTCAAAAACAAAATAATCATTGCCTGAATTGCTGTTAATTCTATAAACAGGAGGATTCGTGAGTGAGTAATGAACATTCCACTCGGGTTGCCCAGTTATAACTGTAGGAGTTATCCAACCTTTTTGTATTCTATGAAGCGGATTTAATGGAGCCGGTGCTGCATAATCTCCGTTTCTTGGACTATCCATTACGTCAGCCCTTGAACCGCTTGCATGCCCTATTCCAAGTAAGTGTGCAAACTCATGACAATGAACACCTATTCTTGAAAATTTATCATTTGGGTTTTCTTGTATTGTTTGAAATGGAAATCCATTTCTTTCTCCCATTATATATCTGTTACTTGAAGCTTGTGGATTCAGCGCCCCATATATTGGACCATATGGTGGATTAGGTTGGTATCTCGTCATCGTACTTCCAGCATAAATTATTACTAGTTTTACTGAACTTGAAGTTGAGGTATTCAGACCGGCACTATTAGCAGCATTTATGGCATCACTAAAAAAATAACTACTGTATGAAAAAAGCAACTCATTATAATATCCCTTAGTATGAGGAACTTCTACCCAAACAGGAATATTATTTTTTCCAATATTGTTAATTACATTACCTTCAATTGTTAAGTTACCGCTTGACATCTTTTCATAATAATCCCTCATACTACCAAACACAGATATCCCATCAGGATTTGTTGTTACATAAGTCCCTTGAGACACTAACAAATCCTCGAAATGAGATTTTGTATAAGCAAACGGAGATGTTCTATGTTTTACATCAGTAAACTCAACTAACAATATCTTAAGTGTAAGGGTACTGTTAAGAAATTTAAGATTTTGCGACTCGGGGCTTAGACTATCTACAGGACAATAAAATTCCTCTTGTGCACTACTTACTTGAGGAAAAAATATGAATAAAAATACTACTGAAAGAACAAAATTATTGAGTCTCATTATAATTCTCCTTTACGGAAGAAATATCATCTTTTTTGTTTCTTTATAATTACCAGCACTAATGGTATAAAAGTAAATACCACCGGACAATCCTTCTGAATTAAATCCAATACTATAATGTCCAGAATCTTTTTCTTGATCTATTAAAGTTTTTACTAGCCTCCCAAGAATATCATAAACTTTCAATGTTACAAAACTTCTCTGAGGTATTAAAAATTCTATTCTGGTGGTTGAATTAAATGGATTTGGATAGTTCTGTTTAAGAATGAAATTCCCCGGGGGAATTTGTTCGTCATCAATATCTGTAATCGTTCCATACCTAACACCATTAATCAAGGCTCCACGCAAATAATAATGAAAGCCAGGTTCAAAAGCCTGATAAATAAGTCCTATGCTGTCTACTACTCTGTCGACATTATAATAACTACTTACGGTAAATTCAGTATAGAAATCAATGTATCTTAATAATTTCCCATAGAAGAAAGCATAACCATCTGCAGTTATTCTATAAATCAATGTATCATATTCACCATATTCGATCTGTATTGTATCGCCAATAGTTTTTGTAAAATCATAATAAACTCCGTCTGAATCACTGCCATGACCATATAAGATATTATTATTAAAACGCAGAAGACTATGATAAATTTCACCACTCCAGTATTCTCTACGAAAAACCTGGTAAGTAATTCCATTTTTAGCAATACTATCCCCTATTATTGTATCTCTATAAATGAAAAGTGAATCCCAAGGATCCCAATATTCCCAAACATTTCCTATTTGTAAAGGATAATAACCAGTTAAATTTTGACAGTAACCAGTTATGTTAATAAAAACAAAAAGTATAATGATATTTCTCATGTTTAATTAAAAATTTAGTTATTAGTTAATTTCTTATTATTAAAGTTTAATTCAAACAAAACCAGAAAAATAAATATCTAAATCTAATAGACTTTTGATTTGGCATTTACACTTAATAAAATAGTAAATGTTTTTTTCAAGACTTAAAACTATAAAAATAACCGTTACAAAATACATCTTTCTCCAAGAGTAAGTATAACGGTGTGTTATGTTAAAACACAAACGCCGTGTTAATTATTAATTATAGATTTCCATTCCCGTTTTAGTCTCATCCTTACTCCTAAACTACAAGTTTGAGTTCATTAGCAGCCCACAAATAAAGACTTGCTTTATATTTTTTATAGTGCGACCTTGACATTTCAAATATCGTAACAAGTAAACTATAACCAGACTAGCGCTAATGTATTTTTTATTGGTGGAACTGTTTGTTCTTCCGAACAGAAGTTACCCCGTTCAATAGAGTATTCTAATTTTTAAATACCATCGGACTTGTTACCTTTTTTACTACCTCTTTTTGAGCAAGGGATATTTACATTCATTTTTTCATTTTCCATAACCCTACTCTTTCAATATCAGCTATTTTAACGAGTTATGCGTCGTCAATATGCACTTGTTAGGTGCTGCTATTATTAACAACATATCTTAAAAAAGAAAATTGAAATCTCAATAATTTTTTATACTGCAATTTTCCTATCCAAATTAAAAATATTATAGTAATAATTCCCCAGACATAAATACTCCAATGCAAAAAAGGGAAAGAGGAATAGCATATTCTATTTATTAAATGAATTGTTAAAAGCATAAATAAAGAAGCAACAAGATTTGTATGTAATGACGCTTCTGCACTTAGCTTAGGAAGTAAAGTTTTAATTCTTTCATCCTTTAGTTTGATGTAATCGTGACTTTCCCTATAAATTTTGTAAAATTCATTGTCAGTGAAACTGTCAATATTATCCAAATTGATATTTGTAATTTTTCGTAGTGATATAAAACTCTTTACAAGTTCGGTATCTTCTTTTATAACATTCCTTAAAAGTGTAGGTGTGTAAAACTTTTTAGTAATAAAACTTCCCACAATGCTTAAAAGACTTCCCAATACATAACCACAAGTCAAAAAGGTGAAGAAAATAATAAATGCAGAACCAACTTCTATTTTTAATGATTCATTTATATATGCCAAAGAAAATATATTGAACTCAAACAATAGCATAGTAAATAATAAAATTCCAGGTGGGATTCTTGAAATTAAATCGTAAAAGAATTCAGGAATTATTCCCCAATTTTTTGATATTGTATTTTCATCCATATTGATAAGCACCTAACGGAGTGGCTTTTCACCCGTCCGCCTAAAACAGCAATGATGCAACGAAGAACCACTGCCATATTTTTTAACTAATTTATTTTTTTTAGAACAACTTTAATAGCTACTTAACCTTGTTAACCAAACCCAATAACTTCTTAAATACCGCTCTGAAAAGAAGCGGTCGGGTGGAAGAGCAGGTTAGGCTGAACTTTATTTCTTAAATGGATACCAAAAATTGAAACCAGGAAGATTGCGATAGCTATTATCCTCAAAAATATTACTGGGAATGTTTTTGGAGATGGCTTCAAAGAATGTTAACCCAAGATAATCCTTGTGCCCATAATTATTTTCACTCATCATTATGGAATCTTTTGAATATGGAAATGCAGGTGCACAAAATGATTTTGAAGCATTTGTTTTATCAATTATTATCCCAATTTGCATAGGATTCAATTCTTTCATCAGTAACTCCTTTCTTAATGGCTGTCTCAGCTATTTTTGAATACTGAACAAATAAATTATATAACGGATCACTTATTGCACAAAGGAAATTCTCAACTGAGGATGTATCTAAACCACCCTTAAAATTATCTACACATATAAAACCTATTACATTCCTTTTACCATTATGATATTTTATGTTAATTGGAACAACAGCTGTTGCGTTATAAAATTTTTCCCACTCTTCATTTTTGTTTTTATACTTATTTTCTTCTTTTAGCTTACGCAGATTATCACACAAGAAAGTAGCATCTTTATGATCTTCACTACATATTACTTGAAAAGCGGTATTCTCATTGTAGTTATAGATAAAATCGTTTTCGTCTATTTTTTTATCTGAGTTTTTTCTAAGCCTATAACTTATTGGATCACGATAAAATGTTTTTATTTTCTTACCCTTCAAAATTTTAATACAAACTGAACAGCTGTCATTTGTCAATAATGTAAAGTAAGAGTGAAGATTAGAAGTTAGAGTTTTCATAAAGCTATCAAATTCATTGAAAATAATCTTTAGTCGAGTTTCATTTAGACTTTCAAGTTCTGAACTTGCTTGGGTTAATTTTTCTAAAAGATTTCTATAGTAATGAAATATGTTGTGATAATAATCAGCGGAATTTTTTAATAAAATTTCTGTATCCAAGAGTTTACGACGTATATTATCATACTCGCCGGGTAAACCACCTAATTTTGATAAACTACGACTATAAAAAAATATTAGAAATATTACTGATACAAGTAAGAGAGATGTTGTTATACCCAAAGTTACTATAACAGATTGATATTCAAGAAGATTTTTATTCTTCATTGCGTCATAGGTATAGAGGATATTTATGACTAATCCAAGAATGCTTGCTAACCCAGCCACTATCGAAACAAACGTAATAATGCCATCCTTTATTTTTTGCTGCGTTACGTAAATACCACTATCATTTATTATCCGAATTATTTTACTTTTTGTCATATCCTAATCTCCAAAAATTATCAGCCTAACGGCGTGTTATGTTAAAACACAAGCACCGTGTTAATTATTAATTATAGATTTCCATTCCCGTTTTAGTTCACCAAAACGAGTTGGTATTTATTAATTCTCTCAATACCCAATGTGACGAAGTTCTTATCCCTAATATCGAGATATCCTGTTATTCGCTGTCTTAGAGCAGCATGTTCGTCTTCATTTTAATGGACCGGGCCGCAAACTTGCTCTACGCTTTTTTTTCAGCTTTCGCTTAATTTAAGCACGCCGTTAGACGCGGTCACCGGTCGCTTTTTGTTTGGGTTCTTTCTTCTTTTTTTTTATGCCGCAAGGTTCTCTCTATACGATTCTTCTTTCCTTATTATCGCATAAACCTTGGACATCAATTTCCTTGCTACTGCTACTATTGCTTTTTGTTTACTCCCGCTCCTTTTGTAAACCCTTTCAAACTTATCAAGCAATGCCACGTCTTTCCTTACTGTTTTCCAGGCTAACTGGATTATTATTGATCTCAATTGTCTGTTCCCACACATTCCGCTTCTCCCTCTGCTGACTTTCTCTCCGCTGCTTCGCTCCGAGGGGGTTAAGCCTAAATGATGATTCAGTTTCTCACTGCTTTCAAACCGATCTTTTCTGTCAAATAAATAAACACTCATCCTTACTGAACTGATTATCCCTATCCCATTTATCTTTTCTATTCTGGTTATGCGTGGGCCAAGTATTTCATCTTTTTTTATTTCCTCTAAGAGCTCTTCGGAATCTTTTATCTGGTCGACTACATATTCATATTCTTTTAATAGGTTACCAAACTTCATTTCAAACAGTTTATCTTCAAACTCTAATTCTTTCAGCTTCTCTAACAATCCTTTATTCCATTTCTCCCACTTATACGGATGATTCTTCTGCTCTAGGATTGCCTTTACTTGTCTGAGTATTTGTCCCTTCCTCATCTTCTGTTTGTCATAGATTCTGAATATATACTTATACTCCCGTACCTTCTTCACCGGAACTTTTACTTCTCTTAACAGCCCCCGTGATAGTTGGAAAGCAAGTTTTCGGGAATCAATTTTATCTGTTTTTATGCTGCTTCCATCTTTGTAGATTCGGTTGGTTGGAGTCACTATTATTGAGTAACCTTTTTCAGAGAAGTAATCGTATATCCAGAATCCGCTGAAGCAGCATTCATAGACTATTTTGTATTTTGCATTGGGATAAGTTGTCAGAAGAAACTTCTCCAGCACTTCGGCTATTGGTTGCATACTGAATGTTTTCAGTTCGAGGTCATAACTTCTTACGGTTACAACCCATTTAGCTTTATGGACATCCATCCCCACGAACAAATCTTTATTTTCAAAGAACATGTTGTTTTGAGAGATACTCTGATTCACAGAGACATCTTCAGTCTTAGAAATCATTTCCTTTTTCATGATGAGACCTCCAAATAATATTGTATATATAAATACACCGAAAATTCGGAAATCTCATATTATAATTTACCTATGTTTTAAACATACGTACTTGCCGATAAGCGGCGCCCCAGAACAACGATGCCGCTTGAATAACAACTTGCCGATAAGCGGCGCCCCAGAACAACGATGCCGCTTGAATAACAACTACCAATATTTTAGAAAAATTTATTTAACAGAACTACTATACAAAGTAACAATACACGGAAAAACAAAGCCAATAATTACTAAAATGCCGAATGCGAAAACGGCGACCGCTTGATTGGCGGGTTATATGGCTTTTTCTCATCTTAACAATATCATCTTTTTTGTTTCTAAATATTCTCCGCTAATCATTCTGTAAAAATATACTCCACTTGGTAAATTACTTGCATCGAATTCAATTTCATAAGTTCCAGCTTTTGTATAATCACTTAATAATGTCTTTACTTCTTTTCCAAGTATATTATAAACCTTTATTTGAACCATTTCTGATTTTGGAATTACGAGTTTTATTTTTGTTGTTGGATTGAAGGGGTTTGGGTAATTCTGTGAAAGATGATAATTGTTTCCTAAATTATTTTCATCTTCTATGCTTGTAATTATATCAACTTCATATAAACCGGATTTTATTGTTCCAAAATAATAATTATTGTAATCTTTTTTAATATCGGTGAGATAATTGTATTTATTATCAGGATATGGATAACTGTTCCAACTATCTCCAAAATTTGTAGAAATAAATATTGTATCAGAACCAGTTATTACTAATCCAACATCATCTGCAAACACACTTAATACATATTTATCAAATAAAACTTGAGACCAATTTAATCCGAGGTTACTTGAATGTAAGATTCCCATATAAAAATCAGGTGAAGCAACAAAAATATTTCCGTTTTGTGTCGCATAGATACTGTTACCACCAATACCTCCAGTGCCGTAATAAACCGAGTCGAATGTTCTGCCATTATCGGTTGATTTATACAAAATATAATTAGGTGTTTCAAAACCAGTTACCCAAAATATATTATCAAAATAATAAAGATTTCTTGAAAAGAAACCAGTTTTGATTGGAGTGACAATCCAATTAATTCCACCATCAAATGTTTTACGGAGATTAAATTCTGTTGCTACAAAAACTGTATCATCGCTTAACGCTAACACATTATAAGTAGACATAATGCTATCAGTTGTTAGATTAGTAATCATCCAGCTTTCTCCTAAATTGGTGGATTTAAATAATCCTTCACCAAAAGTAGCGGCAAATAAAATTCCATCAGGGCTAATAGTAACTCCAAAAACATCGTGTAAACCTACATTTGACCATTTACTATTTTTTTTATTATACTTTTGGACACCAGAAGGTGTCGATGCAAAAATTAAACTATCTCCGCTAAAAACAATATTCTTTACATTAGAAATTGGTAAACCAATGTGTTCAAAAAAATCAGAATTATTCATTGATCTAAATATGCCACCTCCACCCGAAGAAAATCCTCCGTCTCCTTCAGAACCGATAAAGATCATATCTTCATTATTTAATTTTAATCTAAAAACATCTTTTTTGTAAAGTCCTTGGTTGTACTGAACCCAGGTCTGCCCTAAGTCTGTTGTTTTATACAACCCGTCTTGTTTTGTTCCCGCATATAAATTTCCTTGTGAATCAAATGCTAACGATAGTACAATTTTCCCGGCTAATCCTAATTGTGTCCAGTTTAATCCTCCATCAGTTGAATAAAAAACCCCGTTACCATTGCTATAATATCCAGTACCGCAGTAAATATTATTAGCTGAATCTATAAGGATTGACGAAACAGGAATATTTGAAAGAAAATTATTTTGTGCCCAGGTTAGTCCATTATCTGTTGTGGCAAACAATCCATCGTGCGTTCCCGCATATACTATATTATTTGAATCAGTAGCAAATACTAGTGGTCGGAGATTAGCCGAAAGTACCCAATTTTCTCCATAATCTGTTGAACGATATAAATTTACATATTGTCCGTCCCCGGCAAACATAACTCCATCTTTACTTTGACCAAATGCCCAGCACTCTCCAGTATTATAACCGCTTCTTTTGTTTTCCCACGTTATTCCGTTATCAGTTGAACGATAAATTCTCCCTTGAAAATTTGTTCCAACCCAAATATGATCTTCTTTAGTTATATAAATTGCATATACTTCAAAATCATCAAACTGCGTTTCAACTTTAAACCAGCTATCACCACTATCAGTTGATTTATACAAGCCGGAGTAATCAATAAAAAAAGGATATACTCCGGCATAAATTTCACCCAAAGAATTAATAGCCATATCACCGCCAATACCCCCCATCGGGCCGCCAGTATGCTTCCAAATTAGTTTTTGAGAACTAATATGTTTCGAAAAAAAACACATCATTAAAAGCAAAATAATTATTCTTTTCATCTTCAACTCCTTTATTGTCGGTGATATAATTATAAAATTTTACTTTGCTAAAAGCATTTTCTTGGTTAATGAATAACCATTTGCTTTAAGCGTATAAAAATATATACCACTCGAAAGTTTAGAAGCGTCGAATGAAACAGAATATGTACCGGGTTCTTTTATCTCATTTACAAGTTCAGATATTTCATTTCCTAAAACATCATATACTTTAAGAGATATAAAAGAATTTTCAGCAACAGAAAATGATATTACTGTTGCCGGATTAAAAGGATTTGGATAGTTTTGATTTAGCTGATAATTGAATGTATTATTCTCGACTCCAAAGTTTTGTTTGAACCAGCCGGATGTTCCGATTGAAACGGTATTGCTAAAATCGGAAGTGGATGATCCGTTGTACGCTTGGACTTTGTATTCAGCAATTAATCCGTTACCAATTGCTAATCCTTCGTGAGTATATTCAAAAGTATTTGCTCCAACAGTTGCAAGCAAACTGAAATTACCGCTACCACCATAACGCCAATAAATTTTATAGCCGGTTGCTGAAAAGTTAGAAATTGGTCCCCAAATAACTCGAGGGGTATATGGTTGGGCAATTGATGGGACAACAACTAAAACATTACTCCAATAGTTTTGTAAGCCAGCAGTATTTGCTGATTGGTTCTTTATTTGCCATACGGAAACTAAACTACCTTGAGGTATAGTTGTTAAACTCTGATTTACATTTTTGTATTGGTATACTCCTTGCGAATTATTGAATACCACAAAAAAGTCTGGATTATAAACAGCTCCACCAAAGTCGCTATCTCTCGCATCAAGATAAAAATATTTATCAGTTTGCTTTGAGTTAGTTACTTTGTATAAGCCTAATGACCAATAGGGTCCACCATATAACCAATTGAAATTAAAACCAGGCCAATCAGCACTTTGAAAGTTTGCATTACCAACTGTTACGAGTGAATTGTTGTAAACACCACCAGTAACAAAAGAACCACCACTATACTGCCATACTTCTCCGGCTGCATCAATATAGTGTGTTACTTGTTCAGAAGAACCCACATTTGTACAGCCAAGCATAAATTGCTTGTCTGGAATTAATTCTTCTTGTGCAAAAAGAACTGAAGAAAAAAGAACGAGTACGAAAAAGAAATTTAAAGTTTTCATTGTACCTCCAATGAATTTGTTATTGATATTGTTAATTAAGCGCGCCATATAACTATTACTTATACTGCACCGAATTATTTATTTAGGAATGATATCCAGCGTGCAGTTGCGTGATATCATTCCAATTGTTTTGTTTTTATTCTAAAATCACAATATTTTAAAATAGGGGCTGCATGATATCATTCCATGTCTATTTCAATCTAATGGACTTTTAACACCAATCCCTTTATTTAAAACATGTGTGTAAATCATCGTTGTTTTAACTGATTTATGTCCTAACAATTCCTGTATCGTCCTAATGTCATATCCGTTCTCTAACAAATGCGTAGCGAAAGAGTCTCTATTC
>JAHBUO010000034.1 GCA_019638025.1 Ignavibacteriaceae bacterium | reverse complement strand
CAAATTTTCCAATGGTATATAAAATGATTGGCGGGTCGTAGATTTTTTTAAGTATTTGCGGATATTCTGAATCCCAGATAGTAATAATTTGTCCATTCATTTTGAAAAGTTTATCAAATCGTTTTTTTATTTCTGATTCGGAAGAAACTCTTTCTCTTTGAGCGTTAATTATTCTTTTTGCAAGGTTGACGTTAATTCCCTCAACTTGAGAAAGAGTTTGCAAATCAGAACTTAAGATTGTCTCAAACTTTTTAAACTTGTGGATTAAGTGTTTAATTTTGACTGGCCCGATACCATCAATGGAGAGAAGAATTTGTAAGTCGATTAATTGTTCATAAGATAATTTTGTCACAGCAATGTTCTGAAGTTATTTAAAATCTATCTTATCAACATTTGCAACAATTATTGTGTGAACTGGGGCTTTATTGTGACCGAGGATTTGCTGAACGGCATCACCTTCTTGTGTAATTAAAACTGTGTCACCGATTCCGGAATCTATTAAATCAATAGCGATTATATCTTGTTTATTTCTAAAATTTCCTTCAAGGTCAATTTCATTTACCAAAAGGAGTTTGTGACCTTTTAGCTCTTTATGTTTCTGCGTCGAAACTACATTACCTTTAACCTTGGCTAATAACAAAAGTTAACCTTCAGAATTAGAATTCTCAACAACTTCTTTTTTTCGAAATAAAATTGAAAGCGGAAAAATTAGTATATAAGCAATAAATAGTAGAATCGGAGAGAACACTAACGATTCAGTACTATCCCATGCACCGACTGACAATAAATAATAACCTAAAACACTAACAACAACACCTGCAATCAGGAGGAAGTAATTTTTCTTATCCCAATAAATATTGAATGGGGAAACAGTTTGTTTTCGGGTTGTTTTAGTCGTTTTTTTTACTTTAGCTGCCATTTTAACTCCGTTATTAAAATAAAAACCCAGTGCTGGGGGAAACACTGGGCTGTCTGTTATATCTCGTAAGCCAGGGGAGAAACCTACGAGAAAGACATTGGAAATATAAACGAACTGATATTATTTGTCAAGTATTCAGAAAAAAAATTATTTACTTATTTGATAAACGATTTTTCTGATGGTATCAAACTGTAAATATGGATATTCTTCTCGTATTGCATCGATTGCATCACCCGCACTTATCTTACTTGAACGAAGAGATTTAAACTTTTTTCTAATCTGATAATCTCTCACAGATTTTTCATCGATTAATCCGTGCGAATTCAATAATTCATAAATATCGTCACTTATTAATTCGCTCAAAGGATTGTTGATTTTTGCTATTATGGTTTTCATAGCTTACCCTTTCTTTCTTAGTTGTTTTATTAGACGCATAACTTTAACATAAGTATCGAAAAAATCCCTTTGTACCTCATAATTAATAAACAAAAAACCGACCAGAGAAATTCCCTAAATCGGTAATAATTTGCTACTCCGGTAATCCAGACTAATTCAACAGCAGTCGTAAAGTAAATTAGTAGATTGTAGCAAATCGAACGATAAATATTCCTTTTTTTTCTTGCTAAAATAGTAAAAATAATTTTATTGTCAAGAAAAATGATTCAGCAGCAATTTGATAGTTAAATCTTTTTCAAGTGATGATTTTCTGTGGCTTGGATTATGGCTCTTAATTAAGGCCAAAAAATCAAAGTGTTGGTCACACAAATATTAATTCTAATAGTCAATTGATAATCTGTTGCAACTTTTCTAAATTTGCACGGTAATTTTCTATTAATTTTATGACAATTAGGAGTCCATTATGGCAATTAAAGTAGGTATTAACGGATTTGGTAGAATCGGAAGATTAGTTTTTAACGCACTAATCGATAAAGGTTTGTTAGGAGCTGAAGTTGAAGTAGCAGCAGTAGTTGATGTTAGCACCGATGCAAAATATTTTGCGTATCAATTAAAATATGATTCAGTTCATGGAAAATCAAAGGGGACTATTACAACAGAAAAAAGTAAACCTGAATTAACTGAAGATGATATTCTTGTTGTGAACGGATATAAAACTCATTGTGTTGCGGCTACAAAAGATCCTTCTCAACTTCCCTGGAAAGAATACGGAGTTGATTATGTGATTGAATCAACAGGTCTTTTTACTGATTCAGAAAAAGCAAAAGGACACTTAGCAGCCGGTGCAAAAAAAGTTATTATCTCAGCTCCGGGTAAGGGTGAGGTTAAAACAATTGTTGTCGGTGTTAATGATAATGAATATGATGCTGCTAAACATGATATTGTTTCTAATGCTTCATGTACAACAAACTGTTTAGCTCCTGTAGTATATGTTCTCCTAAAAGAAGGTATCGGAATTGAAACAGGTTTAATGACCACGATTCATGCATACACAGCGACACAAAAGACAGTTGATGGTCCTTCTAAAAAAGATTGGAGAGGTGGACGTGCCGCAGCTATTAATATTATTCCATCTTCAACCGGTGCCGCTAAAGCTGTAGGTGAAGTTCTTCCTGAAACAAAAGGAAAATTAACCGGAATGTCATTCAGAGTCCCAACAGCAGATGTATCGGTTGTAGATTTAACTTTCAGAACTGTTAAAGAAACTTCGATAGATGAAATTGATGCTTTAATGAAAAAAGCTTCAGAAACTTATTTAAAAGGAATACTCGGATATTCAAACGAAGAATTAGTATCAACCGATTTTATTCACGATGAGAGATCATCTATTTATGATTCTTTAGCTACAATGCAAAATAATCTTAAGGGAGAAAAAAGATTCTTTAAAGTAGTTTCATGGTATGATAATGAGTGGGGATATTCCTGTAGAGTTGTAGATCTTCTTCTCCAAATTGCTAAAGCATAATTTGGCTTTTCGCAAAAACCCCGCTTTATGCGGGGTTTGCTTTAATATGATACGTTAAAAATAGAAACCTAAAAGGTATTAAAAATGAATAAGAAAACAATTGATAGTGTAGAACTCTCTAATAAAAGAGTCTTAGTTAGAGTTGACTTTAATGTCCCTTTGGATGAAAACTTAAATGTAACAGACGACAAAAGAATAGTAGAATCACTTCCGACAATTAAAAAGATAATGGAAGCAGGTGGAAAAGCTATATTAATGAGTCACTTGGGACGCCCAAAAGGAAAGGTCAATCCCAAATACTCATTAAAGCCATGTGCTATAAAGCTATCGGAGTTGATAAATAAAGATGTTAAAATTGCGCCGGATTGTATAGGTGCTGAAACTAAAGCACTTATAGACCAAATGTTACCGGGTGACGTTGTTCTTTTGGAAAATCTTCGTTTCCATGAAGAAGAAGAAAAAAACAGCGAAGAATTTGCAAAACAATTATCTGAACTGGGTGATATCTATGTTAATGATGCATTTGGAAGCGCTCATAGAGCTCATGCATCAACTGAAGGTGTAACTAAATTTATTCCTACTTCAGTTGCCGGATATTTGATGGAAAAAGAATTGAACTATTTAGGTAAAGCTTTGTCAGAACCTGCCAGACCATATTGTGCTATTCTTGGTGGAGCAAAAATTTCTGGAAAAATTGATGTCATCAATAATCTATTGGATAAAGTCGATACACTTATTATTGGCGGTGGAATGGCTTATACATTCTATAAGGCTCAAGGTTTAGAGATTGGGACTTCACTTCTTGAAACCGAAAAAATTGGATTAGCTTCAGAATTACTTGAAAAAGTTAAAACAAAAAATATAAAATTCTTGTTACCCTTGGACGTTGTAGTTGCACCTGAATTCAATAATGACTCTCCATCAGAAATTAAAAAAACAACTGAAATGCCTTCTGACAAAATGGGCTTAGATATTGGTCCTGCTACAGTTGAATTATTCAGTGAAGCAATCAAAAACTCAAAGACTATTGTTTGGAACGGACCAATGGGAGTTTTTGAATTCGATAATTTTGCTAAAGGAACAAATGCAATCGCAACCGCTTTAGTGGAAGCTACGTCTAATGGCGCAGTTACAGTAATTGGCGGAGGCGATTCTGCAGCAGCAATCAGCAAAGCAGGTTTAGAAACAAAAGTTTCTCACGTTTCGACCGGCGGAGGAGCATCATTAGAATTTTTGGAAGGAAAAGTACTTCCCGGTGTTGCTGCCCTAAACGATTAAAGTAGTTAGAAAAGAAAACTTATGAATCCTCTCCTTGTAAGAGAGGATTTTTTTTCGTTATTTTTAGGTGATTTTTGATTAAATAGTTTTAAGGATAGTTTGAATGAGTTATTACGATAGAGATTATTATAGACCCAGTGGTTTTGGTGGATTTAGTTTTTTCCCTCCTGTTATAAAGAATTTGTTAATTATAAACGGTGCCGTATTCTTTCTGATGATGTTAATGCAAAATATTTTATTTCGAGGTGTTCCTGCAGAGAGAGTAATCATACATTATTTCGCCTTAATGCCAATTGAGAGTGGGAATTTTCAAATTTGGCAGTTGGTTACATATCAATTTTTGCATGGCGGGTTTTCTCACATATTATTTAACATGTTTGCACTTTGGATGTTCGGTGTCGAGATTGAAAATAGTTGGGGTTCAAAAAAGTTTTTGACCTTTTATTTAATAAGTGGGATAGGTGCAGGTTTATTACATATGTTTGTCTCACCAATCCTTACCGGAGTAGGTGCCCCTACAATTGGAGCTTCCGGCTCTGTTTATGGTATTATGATTGCTTTCGCAATGATGTTCCCTGAAAGATTAATTTACCTCTATTTCCTAATTCCAATTAAAGCTAAATATCTAATAACTTTTTTAATTATTATGGAGTTTATGCTTGTTGATAGTGCGTCAAGCGGAGTTGCACACCTTGCACATCTTGGTGGGGCACTGGTTGGATTTCTTTATATAATGTTTGACAAAAATACTAACGTTCAATTTAAAACAATGTTTAAGAAGAAGCGTTCTAATCCATTCGATAATACTTATTCTAATACATCTTATTCTAGTTCTACTTTTTACAAAACACCTAGTAATAAAGTTGAAGATGCAGATTATTATGAAATCCCGCCCAACCAAGAAATAACTCAGGAAGAGATTGATAAAATTCTGGATAAAATAAGTCAGAGCGGTTATTCAGGATTATCAGAACGTGAGAAGAAAATCTTATTTGAAGCAAGTAAGCGGATGAAATGATAAAAGTTTTTTATTCGTCAATTCTTATTTCTCTTTTAATTCTTTCGGGATGTAATCAATCAAGAATTATTGATGAACAAAAATTCGTTGATTTTTATGCTGACATGTCTCTAGCATCTGATAGTATAGGTTTTGACACTGAATCTCTTAAGAGCATCAGAATTGAATTACACAAGAAGTACGGTACTTCAGAAGAAATGTTCAACGAAACAATTAAACATTTTCATGAAAATCCAAAACAGTGGGATTCTTTTTTATCAAAAGTGATGGATAAATTAGAAGAGGATAGAAAATCACTTGCTCGTTGATTTAAGTTTTGCTAATACAATTCGAATCATCGAATAATTAATGCTAGTTGGTAAGCTATCCTTTAATGATTTAATATCGACAATCCCCTTTTCAAACTTATTTTTAATCAAAGAATAAATTTTTTCGTCAAACAATTTTGAAATATCAATTGTATTATCATTTTCAATCAAAGTTTCGATTTGCATTGATATTACTGCTTCAGCTAGTCCCCGAATCTCACAAATTTCACTAAGTGTACATGCTTTATTAATTAGATTGAGAGTTTCTGTTACTGTATTTGGAATGCTGAGTTCTCGGGGAGCATCTTTCTCTTCAGAAAATAATTCTTTATCATTGTAATCATTAATAATAGCTAAGAATTTTTCGCCTACTTTAGTAAATGTACGTTCATTAAAACCTTTTATGCTTAATAGTCTATTTCTCGTTGATGGTTTTCTCTTCACAATTTCCTGAAGCACATCATCTGAGCAAATTAAAAATTTTGGTTGACTATACTTTGATGAAGCTTTGGCTCTTTCTTCTTTTAGTAAATGAAGGAGCTGTAAATCAAGCTCATAATCAGGCTGTTCGTTAACTTGTTCATCAATAAGTCCTCTCTCGATTAAAAGATTTTTTCCGGAGTTGGTTAAGAAAAATCTTTTCTTCCTATCCACTTCTATTTTGATTAATCTTTTTGTTAATGAAAAATCAATAACTCGTCCTATTTCAAATTTTGTATAATTTGCACACGTAGCATAAGTTGTAAATTTTCTGAAATTTTCAGATTTACTAGTCCCACACAAAATTGAATATAAATTGTTTTCAGAAAGCCCTTCCTCGGTTTGATACAGTGTTCTTAAAACTAATTCTTGAATGTATTCAACCGAGTGGTCATTCAATTGATGAATTGAGAGACAGTTGTCACATTTACCACATTTATAATTGCTTACTTTTTCGCCAAAATAAGTTAAGATATATTTGAATCTGCACTCATTTGAAGTTGTGAATTGCACCATTTGCTCAAGTTTTCTTTGAGCATTGATATAGCCATCACTAATCCGTTTGTACTCAAAAACAAATCTGTTTGTATCAACTCTTGGAAGAATTAATTTAACTGAATCTTGTGCGGAAGGTTTGTCATATGAAATTAGACCGCTCTTACTTAATTGAATTAAAATTTCATCAACATTTTCTTCGGTGGTATCGATTGCAGATGCAATTTCACTAATTGAAATCGCTTTTCTCATCTGAAATATTGAAGCCCCAAAATTTCTTAACAAAAAAATAAGCAGGTCGGGCTTTTTTCCATCAGAAAGATTTTTTATATATTTTTTAAGATTCTCCGGCTCTACTAAAAACTGAGTATAAAACTTTTTTTCAAGTTCATTTAAATTCTTAATTAATCCCGATTGTTCAAGGTAATTTAATGTCGAATTAATTAACCCTTTACTAATGCCACTACCGACGACATTTGAAATGTAATCATAGTTAATCGGGATATCATTCTCGTAATTCATACCAACTGCAATTTGTGCGTAATTGCAAATTGCATCATAAACTTTTGGAATTAATTCTTTACTTGGATACGTATTATTAATAAAAAACTGATGAATTGAAACATCTGAATTATCATATAAAAGGTATGCTGATGATTCTTTGCCGTCTCGTCCGGCTCTGCCAACTTCTTGATAATAGTTTTCTATTGAACCCGGTATATTATAGTGAACTACAAGACGAATATCTTTTTTATCAATTCCCATCCCGAAAGCATTTGTTGCTACGATAATCGGAATTTTATCGTTAAGAAAATTTTCTTGAACTAGTTTCCTCTCAAGACTAGACATCCCTGCATGATAATAGGCTGAAGATATTTTATTTACAATTAAATACTCAGCAACCTCTTCAGTTTTTCTTCTTGATGCCGTATAGATAATGGCAGGGGTTTTGTGCCGTGCTAATAGCTCAAGTAATTTTTCATTTTTATGCTTTACAGATTCAACGAAAAGAGATAGATTTTCTCTTTCAAATCCCTTCACAAAGATAGCTGGTTCAATCATTTTTAACTGATTGAGAATATCATCGACAACCTCAGGAGTAGCTGTTGCAGTAAATGCTGCAATTTTTTTAATTCCTACAAACTCTGAAAACTCAGAAATTTTTCTGTAACTCGGGCGAAAATTATGTCCCCATTCCGAAATACAATGAGCCTCGTCAACAAAAAGGAAATTTGGTGAGAGCAGTTTAATTTTTTCAGCAAAAGAAATACTTTCCAAACGTTCAGGCGCTACATATAACAACTTAATCTGCCCGAACTGAATTTTTCTAAATATCTGTTCAATTTCATAAAACTCGATTGTACTATTAATAAAAGCGGCTATTTCTTCATTCTTATTTAATGAATCAACTTGATCTTTCATTAAAGCAATCAGGGGAGAGATGACAATGGAAAAACCATCTGAAGCCAATCCCGGAATTTGATAACAAATTGATTTGCCAGCACCTGTCGGGAGAACAGCTAAAACATGTTTTCCTGAAATTATGGTGTTAATAATTTCAGATTGCCCGGGTCTAAAATTTTCGTAACCAAAAAATTTCTTAAGAGTATCTAATGCAGTCATAATGAATTTTATACAACAATATCCAAATGATTTAATTCAATGTAGTAAAAATAATGTTATAAACTTAATTATTTTGTTTCTGAAGTATATCCATTATTTTAGACATCTATTTGAATATAAACTTAGAAATTCCATTTGGGGCACAAATGAAAATATTTTCGCTGATAATAATGATATTGCTTTCAGCTAATTTAAATGGTCAAGATTACAATTCACTACTCACATCACCCAAGTCTGATGTTTATCTCCAAGGATTTTATTGGAATTCACCTCCAGGAGGTATTTGGTGGGATTCGCTTGCACGAATTGCACCTCGTTTAGCTTCAGCCGGTTTCAGTGCGATTTGGTATCCATCTCCGGCAAAGGGTGCAGGGGGCGGAATGTCTATGGGTTATGATCCTTATGACCATTATGATTTTGGTGAGTTTTATCAAAAAGGAAGCCGTGAAACCCGCTTCGGAAGCCGCTCAGAGTTAATAAATTCTATCAAAACTTTTCATCAAGTAGGAATTCAAGTTATTGCAGATGCCGTTATGAATCATATGATAGGTGGTGAAGAAAAAATTCCTTACGAATGTAAACCTTATCCTTCCTTTCCTGATTCAGCATACTTGTTATTTAATTATCCAAATGGTTCGGGAAGATTTAAAAAAGATGCAAGACATTTTTATCCGAATAGTGTTACATGTAATGTTAATCCACCATATCATGGTGCCGATGACCCTATCTTTGCTTTTGGTGAATGGTTAGCACACGATAGACCAATTGTGCGCGACAGTTTAATAGAATGGGGAAAATACCTTAAAAATGTAATTGGCTTCAATGGATTTAGAATCGATGCAGTAAAAGGAATTGACCCTGCATTTATGGGACCCTGGTTACATTCAGTAAATCAAAATGGATATGCTGTGGCTGAATATTATGGTGATACCGGTGGAATTATGTACTGGTATAATCAAACTGCAAATGTTCATGGGGGAAGTGTTTCCATGTTTGATTTCCCTTTGAGATTCACACTCAGAGACATGTGCAATAATACTTCAGGTACTTGGGATATGAACAATTTAGACAATGCCGGATTAATTAATTCCGGAATGTCAGGATTTAATGTTTCAACCTGGGTTGAAAATCATGATGTAGATCGAATAGGTTGGGATGGGTCAATTGATAATGGTCACGACCCAATTATGACAAATAAAGATATGGCGTATGCTTACATAATGTTTTCTGAGGGGAGACCCTCAGTATTTTTTAAAGATTATTTCGATTACGGATTCGGCGGAAAAATTGATACACTTATTTGGATACGACAAAATTTTTTGCATGGTGGAACAACAAAACGAAATGGTTTGAATCCTTTTTATACAGGAAGTGGTTCTCAAACTGATTTATCAAAAAAAATATATGTAGCACGACGTGAAGGCGGTAGTGGTAAACCTCAATCATTTATTGTTATCAATAATCACCCGACAGAGTGGAGAGGTGTTTGGGTAAGTTCAAATCATCCGAATCAAGTTTTTAGAGATTTCACCGGAAAAGCAATCGATAAAACAGCTGCAGCTGATGGGAGAGTTGAATTATATGCCCCTCCTCGTGGGTATGCAATTTATATTCCCGATACAACTTCTTTTATAAATCATCCCCCCGTGATAGAAAAAATTGGAAATCAAATCTCATGGACAAATTCTAACTTCGAACTAAAAGTTAACGTTAGTGATGCAAATAATGATCAACTATTTTACACAATTTCAGGTAAACCTGTTTGGTTAAATTTTCAAAATGGGAGATTTTTTGGAAAGCCTACTTTTGCTGATACAGGAAGAACACAGTTGGTCATAACTGTTACAGATATTAAGGGAGCATCGGATAAAGATACTTTTTATTTGGATGTTTTGAAAAATTTTCCACCTACTATGAATTCAATTCCGGATACTTCATTAAAGGCTACAAGCAGATTTGAATATCAAGCAATTGCACTTGATCCGGATTACGATACACTAAGATATTTCTTCAGTGAATCCCCCGGTTGGTTAAATGTAAACTTTCAAACCGGTTTCATTGTCGGGACACCGACTTTGACTGATACAGGTTTTTTTAAAGTCACACTGCTTACCACAGACGGCAAGGGGGCATTTGATTCAGCTTCATTTTTTATTAATGTGTCTAAAAATATCGATACTCTAATTGCTACATATGGAAAACCCAAAATTGATGGGAATATTTCAATAGGGAGTGACGATTGGTTAGCTGAATGGCAAGTTGCAGTTGACCCGGATTCTGACAGTTTTTGGAGACCTTTAACGATTCTCGATAATGAATTGTTGGGCATTTTTGCCACCTGGGATGCGGACTCTTTATACTTTGGAGTTGATTATGTTATTAATGACAATTTTAACACAATGATGCTTTATATCGATGCCGGTTTCCCAAATGGAATAACTAATTTTCACTCGAGTAGTTATAATGGAGATTATGCAAAAAACTTCAGATTTAGAAATGAGGATAATATTGATTTCTTCTTTGCAACTTATTTTAATACGCAACCATCATTTTATAAAATTGATACCGGTTCCGGGATTCTTTACAATCAGTTTGCTACAACAAGACGAGGCATAGGTGGAAGAAGTGCTGAAATGGCTATCGCGTGGAATGATGTCTATAATCTAGGACCAGGTATTGTCCTACCAAATGTAATAATTAAGTTGGTGACGGTAGTTGCAGGTGGATTCAATTGGGGAGCAGGAGACTCGTGTCCTGATAATCTTGATACAGATGGTAACTCCGGTCCAGACAGCTTAATTAATTTAGTTACAATAACTCCCGATACTAATGGTGATGGAGTTCCCGATCCAACAATTATTATTACTTCACTTAATAGTAATAGTAATTATAGAAATACTCCAACTGATTTTGTAGTGCATCAGAATTATCCCAATCCATTTAATCCAACAACTCAGGTAAGTTTTGCAATCCCGACAAAGGCTAAAGTAAAATTAGAAATTTTCGATATTCTAGGTAGAAGCGTATCTGTATTAGTCAATGAGACATTGAACGAAGGAGTTTATTCCTACACATTTAATGCAGCACAGCTTCCGAGTGGAATATATTTTTATAAAATATCAGCAGACAAATTTGTTCAAACAAGAAAAATGTTATTGTTGAAGTAAAGTTCTAGGAAGATAGAACTAAAAAAATGGATTAATTGTTATTCAATAAATCATTATATTGCTCCGTTAAAAAGATACAGCTTGTGCCCAATATCACAGACAAGACTATTTTGTTTTTGTATATTGGCTATAAAAATTAAGGATTATTAATGTTTGGATTTGTGAATTCTCAAAAAGATAAAAACGAGATAGGTGAAATTGAGCAAGACCGTAAAAAAAGGGAACTCTATTTCTATATTGTTTTTGGAGTTACTGCTTTCGTCATTTTAAATGTCGTATTATATTTTATATCTAATTCATAACTATCTCCCAATAAATTCCCTTCTCAATGAATTTTAGAATTGAATGAAAAAAAATAGCGTATATATAGAGACCTATGGTTGCCAGATGAATGTTGCCGATTCAGAAATTGTAATGGGTATTCTCGGCAATAATGGATATGAATTAACTCAGCAAATTAAAAAAGCCGATGTTATTCTCTTAAATACTTGTAGTATTAGAGATAATGCAGAGCAAAGAATTTACGGGCGATTAGGCAATTTGAAAAAGCTCAAATCCTCGAGACCTGATATGCTAATTGGTATTCTGGGGTGCATGGCTGAAAGGCTGCGAAAAGACCTGATAGAGGATAAAAAAATTGTAGATATTGTTGTTGGTCCGGACGAGTATAGAAGATTGCCTGAATTTATTGACTCTGCATTTAATGGTGAAAAGGGAATTGGTGTAAAGTTATCTAGAACTGAAACTTATGATGATATTATTCCATATCGAGAAGATGGGCTTCAAGCATGGATTTCAGTTATGCGAGGATGTGACAAATTTTGTACTTTTTGTGTTGTTCCTTTTACTCGTGGACGCGAGAGGAGTCGTGAGCTAAAATCAATAATTGAAGAAATTAATCTTCTTTCATCACGAGGGTTTAAAGAAGTTACCCTACTTGGACAAAATGTAAATTCTTATTCAGATGCTGAAAATGATTTTGCAGACCTATTAGCAGCGTGTGCGGAAGTTGACAGAAATTTACGCATCCGTTTTACGACTTCACACCCACAAGATTTATCGGAGAAATTATTACAAACCATTGCTGAACATCCAAATATTTGTAAATATATTCATCTCCCTGTTCAGAGTGGATCAAATAGAATTTTAGAGGCGATGAATAGAACTTATACGGTAGAGCATTATCTTACTATCATTGATAAAGCTAGAGAACTTATGCCGAATGTAAGTTTCTCAACTGATATTATTTCCGGGTTTCCATCAGAAACTTATGAAGATCATCTTGCTACTTTAGACATTATGCAAAAAGTTCGTTATGATGGAGCGTATATGTTTAAGTATTCTCCGAGAGAAGGAACTAAAGCATATAAAATGGAAGATGATGTTTCTGAAGATGTTAAAGCCAAACGTCTTCAAGAAATTATTACACTCCAACAGCAAATCTCGTATGAAATTAATCAATCACTCATCGGGAAAGAAGAAATTATTCTTGTCGAGGGAAATAGTAAAAAATCAGATTTATTTTTATCCGGAAGAACCGACTCAAATAAAATAGTAGTATTTCCAAAAAGTGAAAATATTTCTGAAGGTGATTATGTTAAAGTTAAAATTAACAGAGCAACCTCAGCAACTCTATTTGGTGATTTAGTTGAGTCCCTTTATAGTTTGGATGATAGCCCAAGTTCAATTGCAGTGTGACAAATGAAAAACTTAGTTTCATTATTACTCATTATTATATTTTCATCACAAACAATTGCTCAAGAATATAACATTACACCACTATTAAAACAGCTTGAAAGTGGTGAATATCTTTCAGTAAAAAAAGAAGTTCAGAGATTATTAATCAGAAATGCCGGCGACCCTTCTCTACAGTTCTTAGATGCCTTGTTGACAGAAAATGGTGAAACTGCATCAAAGAAATTTCTCGGTCTGGTGGATAAGTATCCTCAATCAAAATATGCTGATGCATCTCTATTTCGATTATACTCTTACTACTATGCAATTGGTTCTTATCAAACAGCATCAAAATTTTTCGAGAGATTAAAAGCCGAATATCCTACATCTCCTTATTTGAAAAGTGCGTTCCAAAATGTATCACTTTTATCTGATGAAGATGAGTTAGAGCAGTCGCCACAAGTCAGTGTTCCGGAAACAAAGAAAATTGCTCCGCAAAAGGAAGTATACAAATATACGATTCAAGCCGGGGCATTTTCAGTTTTGACAAATGCTGAAAAATTGAAACTTGATTTCGAAAAAAATAATTATCCGGTTTCTATAAAAGAAAAAAATGTTGCCGGAGCTTCTTTTTACATAGTATTAGTCGGGCAATTTATAACAGATTCTGATGCAAGAACAGAATTAACCGAGATTTTTAATAAGTTTAATATCTCGGGTCGAGTTGTCCAAATTGAAAATTGATTTTTATGAAACTTCAATTCATTGGCACTGCTTCAGCGAAAACTTCACTTAAAAGATTTCATTCTTCTGTATTATTAAAGGATAAAGACCAATCAATATTAATTGATACCGGTGAAGCCGTAACCAAAGCCCTCCTTAGTCAATATATTTATTTTAATTCAATTGATTCCATCATAATAACTCATCTGCACGCTGACCATTATTCAGGACTTCCCGCATTGATTACTCAAATGCATCTTGATAACCGAACAGAAGTGCTTAATATTTACGCCGATATTACATTAATTGAAAATCTTCAAGACTTTCTATACAACTCCTACATTTTCTTGAAACGGTTATCGTTTCAAATAAATTTTATTGCTACTGAAGTCAATGTAGAATTTTCAGTTTCCGAAAATGTTAAAGTTGTTTCAATAAACAATTCACATCTTAAAAAGTATAGCGATTTTGATGTCAAAAAAAGATTGAGTTTCACTTCATCAAGTCTTCTACTAAACTTTGGGAACAACAGAATTCATTATAGCGGAGACATTGGTGGTTTTTCAGATTTGCAGTTGATGGATAAATTTAACCCTACATTATTAATTGCCGAAACAGCCCATATTACTTTTTCAGAAATTAAACAATTGCTTCCATTACCATTCCCACATAAAATCATTTTAACTCATTATTCAGATGAAGATATCCCGGAGCTGAAAAAATCAATTTTATCTCTTCCTGATGAATTTGAAGATAAAATCCTTTTAGCTGAAGATGGGTTAACATTGAACTTTCAAGTTTAGTTCACACTTTCAATCCTTTTAAGTTAGATGTATATTTGTATAATCTAAAAAAATAGAATTATGACGGTAGAGGAATTACAAAATAAGTACGGAATTATTGGCCGTTCACGTGAATTAAAAGATATCTGCGAAACAATTTTACAAATATCAACTACTGATATTTCTGTGCTTATATACGGAGAAAGTGGAGTTGGGAAAGAACTATTTGCTAGAGCTATTCATGGAACGAGTAGAAGAGGAGATAGAACTTTAATAAGTGTGAATTGTGGAGCAATTCCGGAAGGTATTTTAGAAAGTGAATTATTTGGACATAAAAAAGGTTCATTCACAGGAGCAATAGAATCGCGCAAAGGTTATTTTGAATTAGCAGATAATGGAACTCTTTTCCTCGATGAAATTGCAGAAATGCCATTGACCACTCAAGTTAAATTGCTTAGAGCTATAGAATCAAAAGAATTTTTAAGGATTGGTTCTGAGTCCTTCACAAAGGTGGATGTCAGATATGTTGCAGCTACAAACAAAGATTTACAAAGAGAAGTAGAGTCGAAAAAATTCCGGGAAGATTTATACTTCAGATTAAAGGCTGTTACTCTGAGTATCCCGCCACTTCGCAAAAGAAAAGAAGATATTGAACTGTTAGTAAATCATTTTCTAAAGAAATTCAGTGAGGAAAATAAAACTGTTTTGTATGAATTTTCTCCAAGAGCTATTGAACTTTTGTACGATTATTCCTGGCCCGGTAATATAAGAGAATTAAAAAATGTTGTTGAAAGTGCTATTGCCTTAAGCAAATCAATTATTATTGACGAACTTGCTGTTGAGGCATTGCTGAGTAAGGAGTCAATATCAAGCATAAATGAAAGTAAGTCGGTTCCGGTACTAGTAAGAAAATCCCCCGAAGAAGTTGATAGAGAATTAATTTACCGAGCACTGATTGAACTTAAAAAAGATATCCTTGAATTAAAAGGGTTAGTTATAAATCAAGATAGATCAAACTATCCGGTCTTAGTTCAATCCGATGAGTCATTTGCACTTGACGAAGTTGAGAGAAAAAACATTATTAGTGCTCTAGAAAAAAGTAAGGGAAATAAAACGATGGCGGCAAAACTTCTCAAAATAAGTCTTCGTACCCTTTACAGAAAAATAAAGGAATATGAACTTAGTTAGAATGTTCAGAATGTGAGAAAAGATTGAAAAAAGTAAAAATTAAGCAAATATCGAATTTAAAAATTACCCTAATTGGTTTATTGTTTAGTATCCCTTTTATAATTAATTTTAATGGCTGTTTTGGATGTCCCTATTCATTTACCGGAGCTTCAGTACCTCCGCATCTCAAAACAATAGCAATTCCTTATGCTGACGATAGAAGTGGAAGTGGTGAGCAAGGTTTACGGGAAATGTTAACCGAAAAGCTAACACAAAAATTTATTGATGATAACAGTCTTTTAATTGCTGAAAGAACTAGTGCTGATGCTTTGCTTGAGTGTGTAATTGTTAATATTAATGATGCTCCAGCAGTTGTTATTTCAGGTGAGTCTGTAGCAACCAGAAGAATTTCAGTAACTGTTCAAGTAACTTACAAAGACTTAGTTAAACGCATCACGATTTTTGAAAAACAATTTTCTAATTATGGTGATTATGCTTCTGATGGTGGCTTTACTGAAAGGGCAAAAGGAATCGAATTAGCAATAGAAAATATTTCTGAAGACATTTTATTAGAAACTGTCTCAGGATGGTAAAATTTAATTTTAACGGAGAAGAATTTTATGGATGATATAGTTCTTATATCATATTTTATTTCATTGTTTATATTATTCGTGTTTGGGTTACACGGATTTACAATGATTTTTTATTATAATAAATATAAAAATGTTAAACCTACACCAAAAGAAAGCATCTCGTATGATGAAGTTGTAACCATTCAACTTCCTCTGTATAATGAGCTCTATGTTGTAGAAAGATTAATTAACGCGGTTTGTGAAATCGATTATCCTAAGGACAAACTTGAAATTCAAGTATTAGATGACTCAACTGACGAAACAGTTAATATCACAGCGAACATCGTAAATGAAAAAGCTAAACTAGGTTTTGATATTAAGCATGTTCGAAGAGCATCTCGAGAAGGATTCAAAGCCGGAGCGCTTAAAGAAGGGATGAGAACTGCTCGAGGAGAGTATATCGCAATATTCGATGCTGATTTCATACCACACAAAGATTTTCTTAAAAAAACTCTTTCATTCTTTACAGATCAAAAAGTCGGAATGGTACAAACCCGATGGGAACATCTTAATGGAGATTATTCACTTCTTACAAAAGCACAAGCCTTAGCACTCGATGGGCATTTTGTAATTGAGCAATCAGTAAGAAATAAAGCCGGTTTCTTTATTAATTTTAATGGAACAGGTGGAGTATGGCGAAGAGCTTGTATAGAAGATGCCGGTAATTGGCACGCAGATACATTAGCCGAAGATTTAGATTTAAGTTATCGTGCTCAATTAAATGGATGGAGATTTGTTTATCTAAAAGATTATACTTCACCGGCAGAACTACCGGCAGAAATTACAGCTTTGAAAACACAGCAATTCAGATGGACAAAAGGTCACATTGAAACAGCAAAAAAAATGTTGCCTCATGTTTGGAAATCAAAAATCCCACTTCGTATAAAAATGCAAGCTACAGTTCATTTAACTAGTAATTTCGTTTTCCCGTTCATATTGTTGGCAGCAATTCTTAATGTTCCACTTACATTTATCAAGAACAGTGGTTCGCATGAGCTCTATTTTGGGTTCATGTCAATTTTCGTTTTGGCGTTTATAAGCTCTTTTATGTTTTATCTTTATTCTCAAAAAGATATCAGAGCCGATTGGAGAAAAAAAATCGTTTTGTTCCCACTCTTTATGGCAGGGAGTATGGGCTTTGCTGTAAACAATTCACGAGCTGTTATCGAAGGTTTGTTAAGCAGAAAAAGTGAATTTGTACGAACTCCGAAATTCAAGGTTGTAGATGGAAAAGATAAAGTTGAGGGGAATAAGTATCTTAATAAGAAGATTGAACCGGGTGTGATAGTTGAATTAATAATGGCAATCTATTGCTTAATTGGAATTGCATCTTCAATTTATTTTGTTGAGATAGCTGCCTACCCATTCCAATTATTGCTTTTCTTGTTTTTCTTTCGTTTCGATTACGTCACTAAAACATGCGTTATCAAAAAAGTAGAAATGCAGTGTGTCAAAATCCAAAAGAGAGTTGTTTGAGGATAAAGCATGTCTAATCTATGAATTTAATAAGAAATCTCCTTTATTTGTTCAACAGGCAAATAAGGAGATTTCTAATAACAATATAGATGAAGCTATTTTAATTCTTGAATCCGGTTTATTGCAATTTCCAACTTATCTAACTGCTAAGGTTTTATTAGCACGGGCGCAAGCATTAAAAGGTAATTATTCAAATTCCCTTAAACTTTTTAAAACAGTTTACCAACTTTGCCAGTCGAAAGATTCTTTCAATTTTTATGTACAAGAAATAGAAAATATCAAAAAGCAAAAATCAGCTTTTGAAATTAATAAAAGACTTTCGACATGGGTCGATATTCCTGATGAAATTGAGAACGAAATTGAAAATCACAGTATTCCAAAATCTGACTCAATTGATGACAGATTATCAGAGATTGCTCAAAAAATCTCTTCTATAAAGTTGAATGACTCATCTCGCTCACAACAAAATGAATCCTTGAAAATCAAACAACAAAATGTTAAAGAAAAATCAATCACATCTGAAACAATGGCCAAAATATTTATTGCTCAGGGTGAATTTTCAGAAGCAATAAATATTTACAAAAAACTTGTCCTATTAAAACCTGATCGAAAAACCTACTTTGAATCTAAGATTTCTGAACTTGAAAAAAGATTAGAACTTTAATTATTCCAAATGGAATTATCTGAATTTTTAGCACGCCCCAAACTTAATATTGAATTTTACAAGAGAGATGTTGTAACAGTTGCTCAAAATTTATTGAATCAATATTTTGTTCACAAGGAATCCGGTAGTTATTTAATTGGAAAAATTGTTGAAGTCGAAGCATATTCAAAGATTGATGATGAAGCATCACATTCATTTAAGGGGAGAACAAAACGGAATGCCTCGATGTTTTTAGGAGGAGGGCATTTGTATGTTTATCTTTCCTATGGAATTAATTATTGTGCAAACATTGTAACCGGCGAAATTGAAGCCGGCGATGCTGTACTAATTAGAGCTGTTGAGCCGGTTTATGGAGTTTCTAAAATGGCTATAAATAGAACTTCAAATAATGTAGTATTTAAAGAAATGAATAGAGATTTAACAAACGGACCAGGAAAATTTAGCAAAGCATTTAATATAAATTTGACTCATGATGCAGAAAATTTACTTGGAGAGAATATTTTTATCTTAGAGAATTACTCGCTACGTGAAGAAATTATTTCTACTGAAAGAATCGGCATATCAAAATCTAAAAATCTAATTAGGAGATTCTATATAAATAATTCTAAATTTGTTTCGAAAAGATGAACCAACCGAAAAACATATTAATCGTTCGAACCGATAGAATTGGCGATGTAGTGCTTTCTTTACCACTCATTGATATTATTAAACAATCTTTTCCCAAATGCAGGATTTCTTTCTTGGTAAGAAATTACACAGCAGATTTAGTTGAAAACTATACAGGTGTCGATGAAGTATTAATTCTAAAAGAAAAAAGTAGTAAAGCTGAACTCATTAGTAATTTACGACTGCTTCGAAATAAAAAATTTGAAAATGCAATTGTTGTTTATCCAACTTTTATTATCTCTCTTATAGTTTTTCTTTCAGGAATTAAAAATCGAATTGGAAGTGGGTATAGATGGTATTCATTTTTTTTCAATAAAAAAGTATACGAGCACCGAAAGACAGCTGAAAAGCACGAACTTGAATACAATATTAGTATGTTGAAACAAATCGGTATCGATTTCAACTATAAAGACTTAAAGCCGAATTATAATTTCAACTTGTCTGATACACTCAGAACTAAAATTAATGATTTGTTTAAAGAATTAGGATTCTCAATTGACAAATTGACTGTAATAGTTCATCCCGGAAGTGGTGGAAGTGCTGTAGATTTGCCTCTCCCTAAAATGAAAGAATTAGTTGAAAAAATTTCCAGTCTCGATTGCAACATTCTTATTACCGGGGGTAAATCGGAGAGTGACCTTTGCGCAAAATTTGAGATTAGTAATAATATTAAAAGTGTTGCGGGTAAACTGAATTTAAGTGAGCTAATAACTCTAATTTCATTCTCAAATATCTTTATTGGAAATTCAACCGGGCCTCTTCATATTGCATCTGCACTAGGGAAATATGTAATTGGGTTTTATCCCAAAATTTTAGCGTGTTCACCCAATAGATGGGGACCGTACACTGAGAACAAATTAGTATTTGTTCCTGAAATTGATTGTGCAAATTGTACTCGAGAACAATGTACAAAACTTAATTGCATGGATACGATAAATATTGATTCCGTCTTTGCAAATATTCAAAAAATTTATAAGTTACTTATAAATAACGGAGATTTTAATGAATAATATTCAATCTGTTTTGAAATTTGTCTTTACTTTTATCTTATTAAGTATTTTAACCACTAACGCACAGACTTCTGAATTCAGAAAAATTGAAAATAATGCCTTCAGAGAAGGGGAGAAGTTGACCTTTGATGTTAAGTATGGGTTTGTAACTGCAGGGGTTGCCGTAATGTCAATTCCGCGAATTAGAAAAATATCTGGGCGAAATGCATATCATGTAAATTTTGAGGTTAATTCAGTCCCAAATTTTGATTGGGTTTTCAAAGTGCGCGATAAATATGAAAGTTATATCGATGTTGAGGGAATCTTTCCTTGGAGATTTGAACAACACATACGAGAAGGAAATTATTCGCGAGATTTTTCTGCATTTTTTGACCACAGAAAAGGAAGAGCTAAAACTTCTGAAGGGGAGTACCCAATTCCTAAGAATGTGCACGATATTATTTCTGCTTTTTACTTCGCCCGAACAATTGACTATTCCAAAATGAAAGTTGGGGATAAAGTAGAACTTCAAAACTTTTATAAAGATAAAGTCCATCAACTTGATGTAAAGTATTTAGGAAAAGAAAGAATTACTGTCCCGGCAGGAACTTTTGATTGCGTAATTGTTGAACCATTAGTTCTCGAAGGAGGATTATTTAAAAGTGAGGGGAATATTGTCATTTGGCTTTCGGATGACAACTTAAAGGTTCCTGTGAAAGTTAAAACAAAAGTAGTAATCGGGTCGATTGATGCTGAGTTAACAGCATTTGAAGGTTTAGCCGGTAAATTTTCGGCAAAAGTGAAGTAAATAAAATGGATAATTTTAATTCTCAAAATGATGAAGACTTAAACCAATCTCCAAATCAAATAGATTTGATGAAGAATTGTTCCCGAGAATGAGTCCATTCAAAGCCGGATTATTGGGCTTATTTGGAGCACTTGTTTTTTATCAGTTATTTGGTGGTCTTTTAACTCTATTGATATTTGGGACGGACATTGAAAATGCAGATGTAAATGCAATGAGACTTTTGACAATGGCAGGCCAAGTCTTGTTTATTCTTCTCCCTGCGTTAGTTTTTTCAAAAATGATTTATGAAAATGTTTCAAAAGTTATAAGAGTTAAAATTCCTGAACTCAAAGAAATTGGAATTTTTATTTTAGGTATTATATCTCTTACTGCATTATTACAGACATTCTTAGTCATTCAAAATTATTATGTAGATGCCTTAACGAAGGATATTTATTTTCTTCAGAAGTTCAAAGAAGTATTCGATCAACTGAATGAAATGATTGAAAAGAGTTATGGTAGTCTTCTAACACCAAATACATTTATAGAAGGGATAATTGTAGTTTTGGTTGTTGCTGTTACGCCTGCAATTTGTGAGGAAGTAATGTTTAGAGGATATATTCAAAAAAGTTTTGAGCTTAAGTATAATAAGTTTGTTGGGGCATTATTAACAGCTGTTTTCTTTGGCATGTTCCACTTTAATCCGTATGCTCTTATTCCGTTAATAGCTTTGGGATTGTTCTTTGGTTATGCTGCTTACAAAACTGATTCAATATTTGTTCCTATCATTCTCCATTTTACCAATAATTTTGCTGCTGTAATTCTATATTTCATTTTTGGGGATGAAGAATTAAAGCAAAATAAAGTTATTGAAGCTGCTGAACTTAATAGTGCTTGGATTACCTTTGCATTTCAGTTGGTTCTTTTTGTTGCGATTTTAATTTTAATTTATCAGTTTTACAAAAAACGAAATTTATTAACCGAAACACTTCAAAAAAACGGAGGGTGAGATGAAATACTGTCCGAATTGTCGTGCTGAATATCTTGATGAGATAAAAATTTGTGCCGATTGTGATATTGAGCTGGTAGATTCATTAATCGATGCTGAAGAGATTACGGAATCAGATTTAACCTTAATTTATCAATGTGACCAGCTTTATAAAGCTCAGTTAATCAAAGCAAACCTTGAGAGCGCTAATATCGAAAGCTTTATTCTCTCACAAAAAGATAGTAATTATCCGTCGGTAGGAGATTTAGCAATTATCAAATTGTTCGTAAAAAATGAAGATGCGGAAACAGCTTTAGAATTTATCAATAATTCGGAGCAGGCAGATTTTGATTTTGAAGAGGAATAATGTCGCAGAATAACACACTCAAACGGGTAATCGTTTCTATAATTTTCATTCCGGCAATTCTTGCTTTGTGTTACTTTGGTGGAATTCCATTCATGATTTTTATTCTCGGTATCGGATTGCTTTCATTTTATGAGTTTATGAAGTTTTCCAAATTGAAAATGAATAATCCACAAATTACATTTGGATTAGTATCGGTATTTGTAATCATTTTAAATTCATTCTTCAATAAACTTGAGTTTTATGATTTATTAATTCTAATAATCATATCACATTCGATAATCGAATTATTTCGGAACAAAGGTTCGGCCATATATAATCTTGGTGTTACATTGCTCGGGATTTTTTACACAGGTTTTTTTTCATCAACTATTGTTTCAATTCGTGAATACTTCAACTTTTATGATAATGGCGGATTCTTAATTATTTCGATGATAATAACTATTTGGGTTTGTGATTCGGCAGCTTTCTTTGGTGGAATAAATTTAGGCAAGCATAAATTATTTCCTCGAGTAAGTCCTAAAAAGAGTTGGGAAGGGGCAGTATTTGGCTTTGTCTTCTCCGTTGTAGCAATGGTAGTTTTGAAAAATTATTTTGTGACATTTTTATCTCTTGAACAAGCAATTATAATTGGAGGAATTGTTGGTACTATTGGACAAATCGGTGATTTAATAGAGTCATTATTTAAGCGGGATGCAGGAGTAAAAGATTCATCAAATTTGATTCCCGGTCACGGAGGAATTTTCGATAGATTTGATTCTCTTTTAGCTTCTTCTCCAATCGTATTCTTTTATTTAAAACATTTTGTAGACAAATAGATTCTGATGCGAAAAAAAGAAAAAGTAAGTGTAATCACATTAGGTTGTTCCAAAAATACAGTTGATTCAGAACGATTAATGAATCAACTGAAACTAAATAATTGTAAGCTAACTGATAATCCCGAAGATGCCGATACAGTTATAATAAATACTTGTGGATTTATCGAAGATGCTAAAAAGGAGTCTATCAACACAATATTAAATGCTGTAAGTCTTAAAGAAAGTGGTAGTATAAATAGAGTAATTGTTGCAGGTTGTCTTTCCGAAAGATACTCTTCAGATTTATCAAAAGAAATTCCAGAAGTAGATGTGTTCTTTGGAACAGAAAACTATGAGGGAATTATTAAAGAACTCGGTGGAGAACTGAAATATGAATTGCTTGGAGAGCGTGTTTTATCAACTCCTTCTCATACGGCTTATTTGAAAATCTCAGAAGGATGCGATCATCCATGTTCCTTTTGTGCTATTCCATTAATGCGAGGAAAACACAAATCAATTCCGATTGAAAATCTTGTTAAGGAAGCAGAGTTTTTAGCAAGAAACAATACGAAAGAATTAGTTATTATCGGACAAGATACAACCGATTACGGTAAAGACATATACTCAAAACAAAACATTGCCGAATTGTTAAATGAATTGAGCAAGATAAACGGAATTGAATGGATTCGGTTGATGTATGCTTATCCATCTCATTTCCCGGATGACTTAATTCGAGTTATTAGAGATAATCCAAAAGTTGTTCCGTACATTGATATTCCACTTCAGCATGTAAGTGATGATGTATTAAAATCAATGCGGAGAGGAATTTCTTCACGAAGAACAAAATCTCTTATAAAGAAATTACGAAATGAAATTCCCGAATTGGTACTCCGGACTACATTCATTGTCGGGTATCCTGCGGAAACAGAAAACCATTTCGAAGAATTGTGTGATTTTATTCAAGATTTTAAGTTTGATAGAGTAGGGGTATTCACTTTTTCAGTTGAAGAAAATACAACAAGTTTTTTATTGGGTGACCCTGTCTCCAAAAAACAGAAAGAATTTCGAAAGCAAAAGCTGATGGAAATTCAGCAAGAAATATCATTAGAGAAAAACAAGGGAATGATTGGGAAACAATTAAAACTTCTTGTCGAATCTATTGAAGGTGATTATTATGTAGCCAGATCATATCGAGATGCCCCTGAAGTTGATGGAGAAGTCCTGATTCCAAGAGGAAAACAAAAATTGAAACTTGGAAACTTTTATATGGGGAGCATTTATGATTGTAATGAATTTGATCTTTTTGCAAATTTAGAATGTAAATAATCGGTATAAAAATGAAATTAGTTTGGGTTTCACTAATAGTATTTCTTTGGACAGTACTCAGTCAATCTCAAGTAGAAAATGCTACTGAAGACCGCTCCATACTTTCATTACCCCTATTTTATTATGATATTTTAAACTATGCATCTGATGATTCGGGTAAGACAAGAGTTGATGTTTACATCCAAGTCCCTTATAATCAAATACAATTTGTTAAATCCAAAGATAAATTTGTATCCGAGTACGTTATTACTGTAAGTATTTATGACGAGCATAAAATTAGAATGCTCACCGAAAAATCTTGGACGGAAAAATTAGAGACTTCAAATTTTGATTTAACCATATCGCGTAACAGTTCCCATTTAAGTCTACGTTCTTTTAATTTAGAACCGAGCAAATATAGTGTTAAGGTTGAAGTCGAAGATAAAGACTCGCGAAAGTTTTATACCTATAACACCCTATTTGTTGTTGATTCAATTTCTACCAACTTTGGGATTAGTAGTATTCTACTGATTGCTTCTCAAAATATTTCGAGTACAAGTAATAAAATTATTCCGAATATTTCAGGTAACATTGTGCAACAAAAAGGGATGCTCGCATATTATTTTGAAATTTATTCAGCAGTTGATACATCGATTGTACTAAATTATTCTGTAATCAATAAGCAGAAAGAAACCCTTTACTCTAATACAATAGATTATAACCTTGTTTCAGGTAGGAATCAAATTCTTTATCAAATAGACGAACTTGATGTGGGTTTGGGTGAGTATCAATTGAATGTATTTGTTAAAGACCAAAAGTTCAATTTGCTGGCCGGAAAAACCAAACAGTTTAACTCACGTAATTATGGTATTCCAGCGTCAATTAAAGACTTAGATAAAGCTATCGAACAAATGATTTATATTGCAAATAATACTGATATCAAATTTATTCAAGACACAAATGATTATGATATTAAACTTGATCGTTTTTTAGCTTTTTGGAAACAACGAGACCCAAATCCCGTAACTTTAGAGAATGAGATCTTCAATGAATATTACCGTCGAATTGAATATGCAAATAAAACTTTTTCTAATTATTTAGAGGGGTGGAAAAGTGATATGGGGATGGTTTATATCATCCTTGGAGCACCAAATAATGTCGATCGACATCCTTTTGATTATGACTCAAAGCCTTATGAAATTTGGGAATATTACAACATTAACCGACAATTTGTTTTTGTTGATAGAACCGGTTTTGGAGATTACAGACTTGCAACACCTTTCTACGGGGATAATTATCGATTTCGATAGTTGAAAGCAATCCTTAATGATTTTAATAGTTACACTTAATCCGTTACTTGAAAAAAAGTATTTTATAAATGAATTTGTCGCACGAAAAGAGTATCGAGGAGTGATTCCGATATTTTCTGTAGGCGGTAAAGGAATTAATGTAAGTCGGCAACTGAAGAAACTGAAAATCGATTCATTAAATTTTACTTTCCTTGGTGGTGATAAGGGAAAAACTATTAGAATTATGCTTGCTGAAGAAGGATTAAATTTTTCATCAGTTAAGACAAAGTTTGAAACACGCGATGCTACAGTTATAATTGAAACCGATAATCGAAATGTAACAACATTTTTTAGCGAAAATAGTTTAGTTACAGATATTGAGGTTGATGAAGCAATTCAGAAATTGGATAAGATGATTCAGAACTCCGAATTTGTTGTCCTCTCCGGTAGTTCTCCCTCAAAAAATTGTGATAAAATTTTCCCGAAGTTAATTGAGTTAGCTAATAAGTATGATAAAATATCGGTTTTAGATACCTACGGAAATCACTTTATCGATTGTATTAATGCTGCTCCAACTATAATTCATAATAATATTTCTGAAATCTCTACATCACTAAATATAAATTTAACTTCCGAATCGGAGATTTTGGAGTTTCTAAGTTCTCTTTATACAAAAGGTATAAAGCAAGCATTCATTACTGATGGAGACAAGAGCGTTTATTGTAATAAAGCTGATTTTCACTACAAAATTATCCCACCGAAAATTGATTTGCACGACTCTACAGGAAGCGGCGACGCATTTACTGCCGGAATTATTTATGGACATTATCATGATTTAATTTTCGAGGAGACAGTAAAATTAGCTGTATCCCTTGGAACTATTAATGCCTCAAGTTTTAATGTTTGCACTGTTGAATTATCTGAAGCTGATAAAATAAAAAATTCACTCGAGTTAGTTGAGATTGGTAAAAAGTTAAAAACTAATGAAGTCGCTTAAAATAATATTCCCTTTTTTTATACTCCTATCTACATTTAGCTTCTCTCAAATTATTTCTGATGTGCAAATCACCGGATTAAAGAAAACATCAGTCAAGCAATTTGATTCCTTGATTAATAAATATATCGGCAAGTCTTATAATGATTCACTCATTCATATTATAAATGAGGAAGTCACATCACTGCTGCAAGAAAATGGTTTTTATAATTCGGAATTGAGGAATGAGTATTTTTATATTACTAATGATTCGTCCAAAATACGATTTGAAATTGATGTTCAGGAAAATCAAGAAACTTATATAAAGGAAATTTATTATAGTGGGATTGACTCTACAAACATTTCATTTATTAAACGTGATTTTGAATTCTTAGTGGGCAAGATTTTCATTCAATCAGAATTAGAAAGAACTATATCCGGTGCCTTAGATAAGTTTGAGCGAGTCGGTTATCCTTTTACAAAAATGAAGTTGGATGCAATTTCATTTTACAAATCACAGAAAGATGAAAACCGAGTTGATATATACATCGATTTTATGAATACACTTAAACCAACTATCATTGATACAATCGAGATTTTGGGTAATACTGAATCGTCAGATAAGGTAATTCTAAGAGAAATAAGTATAAAATCCGGTAACATATATGACCAGCAAAAAATCGATGCTATTCCTTCACGATTAAATCGACTCCGATTTTTTCAACCGGTAACCGAACCGTTATTTTTAACCTCATCAAAAGGTAAAGGAATTCTTCAAATTAAAGTTGAAGAAAAGCAGACTAACAATTTTGATGGAATTATTGGCTATGTCCCCTCTCAACAAAAAGACGAAAGCGGATATGTAACAGGAATGGTAAATATATCAATGCGAAATCTTTTTGGCACCGGAAGAGCTGCTGCTTTTAGATGGCAAAAAATTGATAGAAAATCTCAAGACCTTGAAATAAAATATTTAGAGCCATGGATATTCGATTTTCCGTTTGATATTACTTTTTCACTTAATCAAAAAATTCAAGATTCTTCATTTGTGCAAAGAAGAATAGAGGGGAATATTGAGTATCGAGCTGA
>JAHBUO010000033.1 GCA_019638025.1 Ignavibacteriaceae bacterium | reverse complement strand
TTCAGGTTATTGATGACATTGCAGATCAAACAAATTTACTCGCTCTAAATGCCGCAATTGAAGCCGCAAGAGCAGGAGAACACGGAAGAGGTTTTGCCGTAGTTGCCGATGAGGTCAGAAAATTAGCCGAAAGAACTACCAAAGCTACAAAAGAAATAGCTTCGATGATTAATCAGATTCAGAAAGATACGAACCAAGCTGTTGAATCAATTGAAAAAGGGACGGATGAAGTAAACAGCGGAAAAGAATTAGCTCAAAAAGCAGGTGATGCATTAAATGAGATTATTACAAGTTCATCTGAAGTAGTTGATAATATTGCTCAAGTTGCGGCTGCAAGTGAAGAACAATCGACTGCCGCTGAACAAATAAGTAGAAATATCGAAAGTATGAGTTCCATTGCACAGGAGTCTGCTGCAGGTGTTCAGCAAATTGCAAAAGCTACAGAAGATTTAAATCGTCTCGCTGATAATCTTCATTCAATGATTGCAAAGTTTAAGTTATCAAAAAATTATTTGAGATAGTTAAATAAAAAAAGGCTGCCATATTGACAGCCTTTTTTATAATTATTTACTCTTATTCGGATATTTTGGGGGAGCCGGTAATTTACTTGGATTCTTTTTTAATTGTGTTTCAAAAGAACAGGATGGATGAGAGTATACTAGTAAAATAGAATCTCTTACCTTACAAAATTGAAGTACTGACTAAGAGTCCATATTGCTTAATAGCGAGAGTGAATTTTATATATCTACCGATAATTTTAATTGTCCACCCAAACCTTCGCTAATAATCCTCATTAATGTCGATAATCGAATGTCGCTTGTATTGTTCTCAATCCGAGAAATATAATTCTTAGTAGTCCCCACCTTTTCTGCTAGCTGTTCTTGTGTCAAATGTTGTTTTTTTCTGGCTTCTTGAATTAGAACTCCAATTTTGAAAGCTTCAAATTCCTGCTCAAATTTTTCGCGAGTTGTTGTTCCTGGTTTACCATACTTATTATCAAGATGATCTTCCCATGAAGTCAAATTATTTTTTAGCTTTTTCATTAAAGTACTCCTTTTTTAATCGTTCTGCTTTATCAATCTCTTGTTGAGGTGTCTTTTGTGTTTTCTTTTGGAATCCGCTAAGAAGAATAACTAAATTCCCTTCATCGAAACAACAAAACACCCTGAAAATATTACTCCCAACTTGAGTTCTTATTTCCCATAATCCATCAGTTCCTGTCAAATGGTCGAAATATATTTTCGGAACAATTTTTAATATACGAACCAACCCAATTGTCCAGTCCAGTTTGGCTTGCACTTTAGGCGATTGTGAATTATAAAAATCCCAAAAATAATTTTTATAAACACTAATTGTTCTTTTAAATTCATCCATTTTTTTGTTTTCAAATGTACACAAAGTTACCTAATCAGACAACTAGAACAAAAATTATTTGAATTTAATTTACCATTGGGAATTTACTACAACTAACAGCAGTTCACTCAAAATGTTATAAAATAGCTTGTCGATTTTGCAATATTATTTAATATATGGATATCACTTCGTTTCTTCTTTACTCGCTTTTTTTACATCTATCTTTTCCAACGACTTACTCAAACTATCTATTTTTTCTTTTAACGATACAGACATAGGTTTTGTATCTTTAATCTCCGTAATAATATTATCTGTTGTAATTTGAATTTGGTTAGATAAAAATGCTTTCTCTATTGTTTCATTAATAACTGCTTCTATATCTGCTCCACTATAGCCTTGTGTCTCTTTCAGTAACTTTATTGTGTCGATATCTTTGTGCCATTTTTTTCGTTTTTTCAAATGTAATTCAAGGATTTTTCTTCGTTCTTCATCGTTTGGAAAATCAACAAAGAATATTTCATCAAATCTACCTTTTCTTAAAAATTCCGGTGGCAGTTTTCCAATATCATTAGAAGTTGCCACCACAAAAACAGAGTTTTCCTTTTCTTGCATCCAAGTTAATAAATATCCAAACAACCTTGTTGTGACTTCATGGCTTCCACCAGTATCACCCACTCCAGAAAAGGATTTTTCTATTTCATCAACCCACAAAACACAAGGACTTATTGCTTCGGCAATTTTGATTGCTCTTCGCATATTTTCTTCACTTTCACCGACATATTTCCCCATCAGTTTACCGACATCTAACCTTAATAAAGGAACATCAAATAAATTTGCTGTTGCTTTTGCAGTTAAGCTCTTACCGCATCCCGGCATGCCAACTATCATTATTCCTTTTGGAATATCAACACCATATTTTATCGCCTCATCAAGTCTTTTAAAAACTTTGCCCTTGTTCGAGAGCCAGGATTTTAGTATCTCTAAACCACCAATGTCATCAATGGTTTCTTTATAGTTGAGAATTTCGAGCATTCCTGTTTTCTTAATAATTTGCTCTTTCTCATCAAGGATCAGTTTCAAATCTTTTCTTTCTATAGTCCCGCTACTTTGGTATGCAAGATTCAAAATTTGAATAATCTCAAACTCACTAAATCCTTTTAAGTAAAGAGCTAGTTCATCTATTAGAGCATTGTCTATTTCAAATTGATTGTCTGCAGCAAATATATTAATCAGTTTAATGATAGCACCATTTGTCGGTAATGGTGTATCGAAAACGGTAATTAGTTTTTCAAGTTCGACCGAAATAACCAACTTAGTTGCAACAATAAAAATCGTTACAGAAAAATTTTCGTCATAAATATTTTTCAGAGAAATTGTTTTAAGAAGTGAGATCACTTTTGGGTTATTCAAATGATGATGAATATCTTTTAAAACAACAAATGCAGATTGTTTGTCGGATGAAGTAAATAAGGATAAAAATTGCTCTAGTGAGTAATTTGTTTCGGGTAGCTTAGTTTTGGAATTAACATAACCCAATCCATCATTGAACTCATAAATTTTTGTAGTTTCATTAATCTCGCCAATCATTTTATCAAAAGCATTAAAGTCAAAAGTCGGAATATAGATAATTGGCCTTAATGCTTCTATGTAGGAAGCGAGCTTGCTTTTGGGATTATTTTTCACTCTAAACCTCCATATAAATTAGGAGATCGGAATCGCTATTGCTTTTATAATCAATTCCATCTAAAATTGTAAAATTTTTATTGATATTATCAGCATTTAATTCCTCTCCGCTTTTCCCAGCATTTCTAATAAAATTACCAGATTCCATTTTTAGTATCATAAATTTACTGCCTTTAGGCTCTAAATCTTTCCAATACTTTTCGGTATCACCTGAAAAAGTTTTATAGGGACTTGGTAGATTATTTATTGAAACTTCTGCAAATTCTACAAAATCACTTGAGGAGTATGAATAAAACTCAAAGCCTTTTTTAAAAATAATATTTACTGCTTTTTGGGGGATATATTCTTGACCTTCACCCTTCAATTTAACCTTTCCTGAAGAATTATTGATATTCTTGATCATAACCATCTTGCTAGTGATTTTCTTCCATGTATAGTTTGTATCTTCTTGATGTTTTTGAATTTTTCCTTCATTCATTGGTTGTGGGATTAAGTTAAATAATTGATTTTTATGTTGAGCAGAAAACAACTCTGATTCCCTGTATTGTTTTTGCATCATCATAGCGAATAAAATATGCGGGGCAGAATTTTTCATTTCATTAAAAAATTCTAAAAAGTTTACTTTGAATATCTCAAAATACTTATCAAAAATTTCCCTTGCTGCACTTTTCATAAAAGGCATATCTTTTTTGTTTTCAAGAATATTTGCTTTTAAAACGTCGTATCCATTATGATAATCAGCAATTATTTTCTTGATTTTTAACTCTTTTTTATACCACTCTTCAATTTCTATCTTTCTTACTTCCCAAAACTCAAGAGAATAAACAGCTTCTCTAATCTCTTTCTCTGATTTTTCAAGTCCAAAGATTTTGATCATTTCAATTATTGCCGATTTATCTTTAGAAATTGCCTCAACCTTTTTCAAATAATTCTCATAGCCCCTAACTCTTAGCCATTTTTGTAAAAGTCCTTTATGGTAAAATTCCAGAATATCATCAATGCAGAAATTTTCCTGTAACTCTTCGATTGTTCTTACCGGTTTACCGTCCAAAATCAGGTTAAATTTAATTGTCTTTGCCATTTTGTGCCTCCTATTTGTTTATTTCAATTATTTTCTTTATGTCTTCATGGTCACGATGTTTTTTTAGGATATCATCTCGCCATTGCTTTCTCTCATTGGTAATATATTGAAGCTTATCGGTTTTATCCTTAGATAATTTTTTAAAAATTACTGTAATTAATGAAACAATAACACCTGAACTTAGAATTATTCCTAATGTATTAAGATCCATTTAATCTCTCCAATATTTGTTTTTTTATCATCTACTACCACCCAAAAAATGATTTTACACCTTCCCACGCAGAACTCGCTATTGATTTTACACCTTCCCACGCAGAACTAAAAGCAGACTTAACAGCACTTGCGACTTTTTTCACACCTTCGCCAATAACTTTGCCAACTATAAATCCTCCAACTTTACCTACTACCGTTCCTATTGCAGCACCTGCTACAGTTCCAGCCGGCCCGAAAATTGAACCAATCGCAGCACCAACTTTACCTCCAACTGTTCCCCCAACTCTTGTACAAGTTTTAGTGATTGCAGAGTTTAAAACAGCAACATTTCTATCAATGGTGTATTCAACAGCATCTAAAGGCGAAAGCTCACCATTCCCAAGTTTATAGGCTATTTTAGCAGCGGTTACACCTTTATCGACGATCATTGAAATTTCATCAGGAGATTTATCCTTAAGTTGTTTTGGGAGGAGGTCATTTTCTTGTGCTATTACAGTTGCTGTTGAGATCGCTTTCTTAAAAGCTTGATCCCTGGGCGAATCTAGTTGTGCATTAAAATAGTCTTTAACTGCCTGAATCTCTTTGTGGGTCTCATTTAACTTAATGCTGCCTTTTTCAAAAACGATTGCCCCAAGCAAGGTATTGTTTTTTATTTCTTCTTGAAAATCATTAACAATTGCAGTTTTGTTCAAATCATCATATTCAGGATTCAGCAGTGGTTCAGAAATATTAATTTCTTTGCCGAATATTTCCAATCCAATTTGTTTGTTTGAATCAGATAAACCTTCTTTTATTTCAGAGATTAATTCTGTTGTATTCTCAATGCTATAAGTTTTAATTGTAGTATCTATTTTATCCTTAAACCACTCAATTCTTGACCTTCCTTCATCTTTGGCCAAACGCAAATCATTGAAATTATTTTGAATTAAATCAATAGTTTTTGAAATCTCTTCTATTATCTCTTTTGATTGATTTTCATTATACCCGGTATTGTTTTCGACGAGATTACTTAATCCATTTTTAAAATTACTCTCAACATCAGATATTACATCTGTAGTTTTTTCAATAAAATCAATGAATTCATTTCCTTTTTTGTTTTTAAAATCATTCATTATATCCTCCATTTTATTTGTTAATAGAAAATCCTACTATTTTAATTTTTTATATGCGTAAACCTATATAAATCCCAATTTAGAAGCAAAATTATCTGAATATTATGCTCTCAATTAAAAGTTATTAATCGATATAAAATTACTCTTCTTCTTATAAATATGAATAAGTATTAATAAAAATCAAAATAATCATGAAATTTGTTATTGTTTTTGTGGTGATTTGATGAGGTTTTAAAGTTTGTCAATCTATCCACCTAAGCGGATAGATTGACAATAGTAAAAACTACTATTTACTCTTATTCGGATATTTTGGGGGAGCCGGTAATTTACTTGGATTCTTTTTCAATTGTTCTAATGCAACTTCAATAGCTTTGTTGAGCTGTTGATCAACACCTTCATATTCTAAAGCAGGGTCATTATCGATGAGAATATCAGGGTCAACTCCGTATCCTTCCATAATCCATTCTTTCCCTTCTACATCGTAGCGGGAGAATTCAGGTCGGTTTAATGAACCACCATCAACAAATGGGAGTGAACCTCTAATCCCAACTACTCCACCCCAACTTCTTTTACCTATTGTAGGACCAATTTTGTAGTGTTTGAATCTATAAGCAAAAATATCACCGTCAGACATTGAGTATTCATCCATCAATAATACTTTTGGACCGACATGCATTCCCCCCGGATTTGCACCGATTGCACCGTTACGAGCTTTATCAATCATCACTAATTGACGGTTTAATCGTTCGGTAATCATTGGAGAAACATTTCCACCCCCATTACCTCTGTCATCAATTATCAAAGCTTCTTTTCTAAGTTGAGGATAATAGAATTCAACGAACTTATTCAATCCGTTAGGGCCCATATCCGGAATGTGAATGTAACCGACTTTACCGTTGGTAGCTTTGTTTACTTTTTCGATATTCTCTCTAACCCAATTGTAATAGAGTAATTCACTATGATCTTCGAGAGGAACAATTACATTATCGCGGCTTCCATCAAGTTTAGCAGCTGAATTTACTTTAATAGTCACTTGCTTTCCGGCTTTTCCGATTAACAACTCATTTATATCCGAAACTTTATTGAGCGGTGTTCCGTCGATTGCCGTAATATAGTCTCCGACTTTTGCTTCAACTCCGATTTCAGTAAGGGGAGAGCGTCTCTCTTTACTCCAGTTTTCGCCTTTATAGATTTTTGTAATTTTATAAAACTTGGATGATGCATCGCGCTCAACTTCTGCACCTAATAAGCCGAGTTTTATTCGTTCAGGTTTAGGGAAATCTCCACCCCCCACATAAGCATGACCGATATTCAATTCACCAATCATCTCGCCGATAATATAAGTCAAATCAATTCTGTGATTAACATAAGGGAGTAATTGCGAATAATTCTTTTTCATTTTTTCCCAATCAACGCCATGCAAATTTGGGTCATATAAGAAGTCTCGCATTTGACGCCAAGATTCATTGAAGATTTGGCTCCATTCGGCGGAGCGGTCTAAGGTCATCTTCATATCAGAAATATTTAGCCGATCTTTTATTTCAAGTTTTGCTGAAGGGAGGTCAACTATGGCATAACTATTCATTTGAGAGACTAATAATTTTTTATTATCAAATGAAATTTCAAATCCACCAAATTCACCGACTTCAGTTTCGGCAAGTTTTTCGAAATCGTAAAACATCAACTTTGATTTTTGGTCTTTGCTTCCGTTTCGATTATAATAAAGTTTACTTCCCGCAGATGTTAAATTGAAATAATTTGAAGCTGAAATCGGGAGTTCAATAATTCTATTTACGATTCCATTTAAATCAACTTTAACAGTTACATCTGAAGAAGATTTTTTATCATCCTTAGGTTTATCGCTTTTACCTTTATCATCTTCAGACGGTTTTTCCTTTATTGTTACTTCATCACTCTTTGGCTCAAACGGTGATTTGGTTTCGCTTGATAATGTAACAAGGTAAATTTTTGACATATCTTGGTAAATATGATTCCACTCAGTCCAACCATAACTCGGTGAAAAACTTCTTTGTGAAGTGAAGAATAAATACTTTCCGTCATCACTAAAAGTGGGTGAAGTTGAATTGTACCAACCATCTGTAATCGGTGTTGATTTATTTGATTCAAGTGAGTACAAATAAATTTTGGTCATCATTTCAACTTCAGGTTTTGAGAAGCTAATCCACTTACTATCGGGTGACCAATCGAACGAAGTAATTTCCCATGCTTCTGCTTCATCAACAATTGTAACTTTTTTAGAATCGATATCTACAAACTGAAGACGTTGTTTTTTATCATTCCACAAAAGTTTTTTGCTATCCGGTGACCATATAAATCCATATTTATAAGTATCTCCGCCCGATGTAAGTTTTGTTGCTTTTGCTGAACCGTCTTGCGGAATAATATATATTTCATCCTCACCTGACTCATCAGAAATAAATGCTATCCATTTACCATCCGGTGACCATTTTGAACTTCTCTCATGTATTCCGGAAGAGTTTGTTAAATTTCTGGTAGGACCATTTTTAACAGGAACAGTAAAAATTTCGCCTCGTGCACCAAAGAGTCCTCTTTTTCCATCCGGAGAAATCTCAAAGTTGGTTACATTTTTACTAACATCTATCAATCCGCCTCTTCCTGAAACAAAATCAACATCTATTGAAATAGTATGTTTAGAAACTTTCTCGGTAGCTAAATCAAACGAATAAATGTAACCACCATTTTCAAAAACAATTGCTTTATCTCCGAGTGAAGGAAACTTTATATCGAAGTCCTTAAAGTCTGTTAATTTTTTTGTCTCCTTTGTAGTAAGATTATAGGAGAATAAATTCATTCTGCTATCTCTATCGGAAATAAAATAAACTTTATCTCCTGACCACATCGGGAAAATATCTTGAGCAGGATTATTAGTTATATTTTCAGTTTTTTTCGATTTGAAATCATAAATCCAAACATCATCAGCTTGACCTCCGCGATAACGTTTCCATGTTCTGAATTCACGGAACATTCTATTGTAAGCTAATTTACTTCCGTCAGGAGAATAGCTGTTAAAGCCACCTCTCGGAAGAGGAACTTGAATCGGGTCACCTCCATCAATGGTAACTGTGAACAATTTTCCCTTCATATCATTGAACTCCCAACCGCGAGTTCTAAAGACAATTGTTTTATTATCTTTCCACCCGGTTACAATATTATTGGGACCCATTCTGTCAGAGACGTCATCTCTCCCCAAAGTTGGTGTAAATGTTAATCTTTTAGGAGTTCCACCTTCGGCGGGTATTAAATAAACTTCTGTATTGCCATCATATTGTCCGGTAAAAGCTATGTACTTTCCATCCGGAGAAAATTTTGGGAAAACTTCAGTCCCCACATCATTTGTTAATTTTCTTGCGGTTCCACCTTTGGAGTCAACCGAATACAAATCTCCCGCATAAGTAAAAACTACTGTGTTCCCATTAATAGTCGGGAAACGTAAGAGTCGCATCTCTTTCTGTGCATAAGCAATTGTAAGAGAGACACAAAATGTTAAAATGAGAAATAGAACTTTCTTCATAACCTTCTACCTTTAATTTTCTGAGTGGCTAATTATAGTAAAAATATCTCTTTAAAATGAATATTTATGATGAATGGATTAATAATTATTCGAAAGTTTCAGTTGAAGGGGAATAAGTATTGTTGTGATTTAGAACTTTAGTGCCATTACATTACTTGACTATCAAAGTCTTAGAAATTAACTTTGATTCATAATATTTAACGAGCTATAAAATGGGTACTTCTAGAATTAAAATACTCCGAAACTTTCTATTACTGATTGCCGCTTTTTCACTCCTTAATCTTTTAAATAGTTGTAAGGCACCTACTGAACCGACATCGGGAACAGGTGGACTTGATTCAGTCAATAACATCAGTATTAACGGCTCTGTTTATGATGCATCAACAAACTCACCTCTTGATAGTGCTCTGGTAGTTATTGATTATGTTGTAGGAAAGAAAACCATTAGTACTTCTTCTCAGGGAATATTTTCAACTTCTTTCACAATTGATACAAACAGAACAATTACAATTACAATTTCTAAAACCGGTTATGTAACAGATAGTTCAACTTTTTTTGCTCTGAAGAATAAGATTTATAACTTTCAAGCTTTCAAGTTACAGAAGTCAAATACAGTGATTAATCCGCCTAATCCGGTTAAAGGGACAGGCTTTGCATCTTCAATTTATTTGCTTTCTCAATCATCATCAAGTTTAGGAGTTAGAGGAGCCGGCTCACTTGAGACCGGAAGAATCACTTTTGAAGTGCAAGACTCAACGGGTGTTCCCATCGATTCAGCTCATAAAGTTTTAGTAAATTTTAGGTTCGGCGGAAGACCTAATGGTGGTGAATATCTTCACACAACCTCCGAACTTACAGATGAAGAGGGAAGAGTCTCTGTTTATTTAACAAGTGGAACCAAAGCTGGTGTAGTTCAAATTGTTGCAGATTTTACCATAAACGGAAGAACAGTTTTTTCTCAACCTGTTAATTATGCAATCCATGGCGGTTTGCCTGATTTAGACCACTTTGGCTTAGCTCCCGAAGCAGTAAACATTCCGGGTTACAACATAAATGGTGTTGAAGACCCAATTACTGCTATATTAGGGGACAAATATGGTAATCCTGTGAGACCCGGAACATCAGCATATTTTACGACTGATGGCGGAATCATTCAGGGTTCTGCTACTTCTGATGATATGGGAAATACCACTGCAGTTTTGGTTTCATCAGACCCTAGACCTAATCATCCAATCTTTGGACCCGGATTTGCAACTGTGACTGCTTCAACAGTCAATGAGAATAATGCCATAATTTCAAAAGATGTCCTTGTTCTATTTTCAGGTGTCCCGATGATTCAGGCTTCTCCACTCTCTTTTGATATTCCTAATGGTGGAAGCCAAACATTTGATTATATAGTTTCTGACCAGAATGCAAATCCTTTGTCAAAAGGGCAATCTATTTCTGTTGTTGTAGAAGGTGAAAATATTCAAACCAGAGGGGAAGTTAGCAGTAGTCTCCCCGATACACAAAGTAAAAGTTGGACATTCTTCTCATTCTCAATTACGGATAAAGATACTGCTAATATTTCAAGACCTGTCGATATAACTATTAGAACAACAGGACCAAATGGTTCAGCACGTTTAAGTTTTGGCGGAACAGTTAGATAATTTACTTAGTAAATTCTGAAAAAATTACAGCTGAAGCGGAAGCCACATTTAGTGATTCCGCTTTTCCTTTTTGTGGAATTTTAATCTTATAATCAGCAGTCTCCCTCAGCATTTGCCCCGCTCCGTGTGATTCATTATGCAAAGCAATAATATAATTTTCTCTCTTTTCGAAAGTGAAAACATCAACACCATCTAAAGTTGAGATGACTAATTTGTAGCCGTGCTTTTTTGCATCTTCAAAAAAAGTAGATTCATCAACTTGCTCAAAAATATCTACATGAAATACTGACCCCATTGATGAACGAATTACCTTTGGATTAAAGACTTCAACACAATTTTTGTTCAAAACGATTGTCAAAATACCAAACCAGTCAGCATTTCTGATGATTGTTCCTAAGTTTCCCGGGTCCGAAACAGAGTCTAAAAATACAATCAAGTTTTTCCCAGCCTTTAAAATGGTTTTTAACTCTCTGTACTTCGGAAAATCCTTTTTATTAAAAACAGCCGTTATTCCTTGAGGATTCTCAGTCTCTGCAATTTTAGAAAAATCGGTATCTTTTACTTCTTCGACTAAAATATTTCGATTTAATAAATCGGAAATCAATTCAGAAGCATTGTTCTTAAAAGCTGATGAGACCAGCACAATCTCCGGGATATATCCGGAAGAAATTCCTTCTAGAACTAGTTTTTTCCCCTCGACTAAAAACTTATTCTCGGCAACTCTAAATTTTTTCTGTAACAGGGAGGAGTAATATTTGAGTGAAGCTTTCGAAATCATATAAGTGTGTCATAATTTTGTTGTGTAGAAGTGTCTTGGTCATTTTCTAACCGGGTTAAATATTCCCAAGAATAGATGCCGGTATCATGCCCGTCTTTCCAAACAACTTGTATCGCGTATGAACCTACAGTTTTAATTGAGGCGATCTCATACATCCCCGGTTGAAGGACATTTAATTTCGGAGGTCGGTAAGTTCTTAGTAAAATTGTTTCTCCTTTACATCCGGCACAAGGGCACTCATCTCGGAGATATTTTAATTTAATCGAACTTGATGAATTATCACTCCACCCAATATTTAAGGATGAATCGGCTATTTTGATTTGTTTTGGATTTCTCATGTTCATTATATTTTTACTCCAAATATAATTGAAACCACACAATTATTCATTGTCATTAATATTAACCGCAACCACTCCAAAAATAGTAGGAATTCTACATTACAATTTTTGGTGATTTTTCAATAAAAACTCATTATATTTTTAGTAGCAAATCAATATTTTTTAGAAAAAAGGTTATGCCCAACAAAAACGAAGATATTAGTGACTTAGACCCTTTAGAGCGATGCTCTATTGAGGAACCACTATTTCCATTCAGTTATAACACAACAAGATTGCTCCACTTATCAAATCTTACAAACTACTATTCAGCCGATAAGATAAATTCACCACTTATCTTTGCCAACGACATCACTTTGATTTTTTAATAACAGTTAAGAGTATATGTTTATTTTAACACTTTTGATATTAGTAATTATAACCGGTTTTTTTACAGCTGCCGAGACCGCATTTAGTAGCATCAATAAAGACGATTTAACCGATGCTGAAAATGATATTTCGCCCCGAAAGAAACACCATCTCGAAAAAATATTGAATGACTTAGACCGCCTGCACGCAATTACTCAAATTGTTATTTCAATTACTTTAATAGCAACTTCAACAGCGGTATTACTGATTGCCGAGGAAATGGCTCACGAACTTTCAATTGCCGGTTATACAGTCTCCTTTAAGATTGTCGGAATTCTAACATTAATATTTTTCTATTGGATCTTCGGATTGCTGATTCCGAAGGGGATTGCCAAGAAATATTCTTATCAACTTAGTGAATCATTCTCCGGATTATATGTTTTCCTCTATTCGATTTTATTCATTCCTATTGAGATAATAATTGGAATTGCAAATTTTATTCTGAAACCATTAAAAATAAAAACAAGTTTTTCACACTTCAGTAAATCGGAAGACGAACTTCGGGCACTTATCTCTGAAGGATTAAAGCATGGTGCTATCAACAAAACAGAACATGAAATTCTGCAAAATGTTTTTGAATTTAATGACCTTCGTGCAAACGAGATTATGGTTCCGCGCACCGAAATGTCGGGAGTTGAACTTTCCGATAATAATGAAGAAATGTTGAAGGAACTTTTAAGCAGCGGACACTCTATGGTTCCGGTTTATCAGGATTCATTAGATAATATCATCGGAATAATTCATACAAAAGATGTATTTAGAGGTTTGGCTGAAAAGAAAGATTTAACTATTCGTTCCATGATTAGACCCGCATATTTTGTCCCCGAGTCAAAACTTATTTCAGAAATTCTAAAAGAGATGCAGACACGCGGAATTAGAATGACCATTATTACTGACGAATATGGTGGAACAGAAGGAGTGCTGACTTTAGAAGATATTATAGGCGAAATTGTCGGAGAGATACACACGGAAGGGGAAGCCAAAATTCTTGATTATACAAAACTCCCTGATGGCTCATTCATGATTTTTGGTTCGATGACAATCGATGATTTTAACGAAACATTTAGTGTTTCGCTACCCGAATCTGAAGAATATACAACTATTGCCGGATTTGCGGCATTTCAATCGGGTAAAATTATGAATCCCGGTGAGAAAATAGAATACAACAGCTTAGAAATCGAATTGATTAAAAAGATACGCCAGAAAATGTTACAATTCAGATTTAGAGCAAGAGAAGGGGAGTTTGCAGTAGTAGAAAAATCTGAAAAAGAGCTTTAAATGTTGCGGGAAATAAAAAGAGATATTATATTTGTGGTCTAAAAATTTGCTGGCTTAGCTCAGTTGGTAGAGCAGCTGATTTGTAATCAGCAGGTCGCGGGTTCGAGTCCCATAGCCAGCTCACTTGAAAGTGCGAAGATTAAATGTTTTCGCACTTTTTTTATTTCTAAAATTTCTCTCCAATCTCAGAACTTCTCTGATACTATAGAAAATTAACAATGTTTAGAGTATTTTTCCCTTATAATATTTATAAATCACCAGTATTTGCTTTCTGTACAGATACAAATAATTACTGACGATCTTTTTCCGATATAATCACATCCCCTTCGATGCATTTTAATTTTTCGGGAAGTTTTGTAAAGCTTGCGTTTACAATAATCAAATTTCCACCGACATACTCTAACATAGGGAAACTTTTCTCACTCATATCTTTATTCCCGGCAAAATGTAAATCACCACCGATGGTTTTTAGGTTTGGTGCAATATAGTTACATACATTAATCAAAGACCAATCATTTGAACTTCAAGAAGATGGAACAGTAATCTTTTGCGTAATAGTAAACACACTTCACGAAATTGCAAGTTGGATAGTAAGTCGTGGTAAAGGCTGCAAAGTCTTAGAACCGATTGAGCTGAAAGAGAGAGTTATTCAATTAGCCAAAGAAACTATAGAAAATTATGAGTAGGGGAGTGAGCATCGAACAAAAACCTCACAGATTATAGCCGATTCAGGTTCCATACATCACCCCTAACAAATAAAACCGGGTATAAAGGTCAATAAAATACGCCCCCCTATAAGTCAGATTAGAATTTTTTGGCGTAGTTTTTTTTTAGCTCTAATAAAAAAGGGAGCCGAAGCTCCCTTAATTTTATTTCATTAATATCATCTTTTTTACTGACTTAAACTCTCCCGCACTTAATGAATATAAGTAAATTCCGGTTGCCAGTTTTGTTCCATCAAATTCTATTTCATGGTAACCACCGGATTGCATTCCTTCTACTAATGTGACTATTTCTTTTCCTACTATATCATAGATTTTGAGGGATACATTTACTTCTGTTGTACCATTGTTGTAAGGTATCGAATAACGAATAACTGTCTTTGGATTAAACGGATTCGGATAGTTTTGGAATAACATATACTCATTCGGTTGGAGTTTAGTTCTTTCTGATTGAATGAACCCTTCTTTACCGACAAGCAGTTTAAGATTTGCTTTTTTAATATAACTGCTAAATCTCAGCTTATTATTCTCTTTGATATTATAGAACTTCGCTATTCTTTCATCAACCAAATAAATCTCATTCTCACTTAGATTTTCATCATACTTAATTTCTACCGTTAAATCGTCCTCTGTTGTATTTTTGTAAGTTACATCAAACGATTGTCCATTATCATTATATGGACGATGATCAACAAATAATTCTCTCCAATTATCCATATTATTATTAACAAACCTTAACCCGGCTTCCTCAAAATCACCGGGGGGTGCGTAAATATCATAATCATCAAATTTCTCTAATGCTAATTCATTAAACCCGGCAACCAATGGAGTTAAGAGTTTCTCATTATTATAGAGAGATATCTCAATCAAATCAGAATTGGGGAAATAATTTGCTGACGTTAAATTTATCTTAGCCATATTTGACGTTCTCTTATATGGGATTTTCAACGATGCCCTATTATTATCATTCTTATAATAATAACCCTCGAAAACCTTCATCTCACTTGCAATTCCCCACTGACCGGTCCAGCCGTGAATTACCTCTCCGGCGGCTGTTATATTATTTATTTGTTTCACTGCATCCCAAGGGACGGTAATATCAAACGGATTACTAATAATATTCCAACCATTATGAAGAGGGACAGCATAGTAACCTTCACCCGAAAGCTGAGGCATTGATAAATTCAAATCGGAGTTTATGGTGTTTTTACTTATTACCCAAAAACCTTTACCCGGAGCAAAGTTGAATGTTGATGAACCATCATATTCTACAAAATAATTTGCGGCAGCTCCGTTATCAAAATAAGCATTCCAATCAGTTTTGTGAGCACCTCCCATAATTGATGAGAGTTTAATTGATGTTGATTGTCCGGGAACTCCAACCATTCTGAAACTGGATTGCTTATTGGCATCCGGAAAAGTTACACTATATGACTTTGTGTTAACTGTCGGCGGATAGTTTATAATACTAAAATTAGCATCGCTAACATCAAATAGTGCTGAATTTGATTTCTCCGAAACTCTTATTCTGCATTGAGTTGAATTTATATTTTGAGGAACAATCCAACTTGTACTCTCCTGTGTCTTCAACAAATTCTGATAGAGGGATGTCCATGTAGTCCCGCCGTCACTGCTCAAATCAACATTTACAGTGTCAACATATGAAAGATTCCAACTGATTGTAATCACCGAGGTTCCAACTAACTCTTCTCCACCATTGGGTGTTAATAGTGATATAGTCGGAACAACAATACTGAAAAATTCATCGCTGATATCATTAATTGATTGATTAGATACATCACTTATTCTAACCTTGCACTGTGCAATTGGAGTCCCCGGAATAGTCCAACTATAATTACCGAGAGATGCCGATACTTGAGATATAATTACATTCCAATTTGTACCATTGTTAGTTGAGTATTCCAACTTAACATTATCGATGTCTGAACTTGTCCACTCAATTTGAGCTACTCGACCAATTCGATAATTTTCTCCACCATTCGGAGATAAGAGGGTAATTGAAGGATTGATAATCAAAAATGCCCCATTACTAACATCAGATATAGAAGGATTTTCTACACTCGATACTTTTACTGTAGCTTGAGTAAATGAATGGTTCGGCACAGTCCAATCGAATTCGTTTTGTGATGCTAAAATTGAATTCGCTATTAATGACCAGTTACTTCCTCCATTAGTAGAGTATTCAAGTTTAATGTTAGTAACATTCTGGCTCACCCATTTTATCTGATGAATATCACCGGATCGCAGCATTTCACCACCGTTCGGAGATATTAGAGTAACCGATTGAGGTAGCCTTATTGTAAATAAAGCATTACTTGAATCACCTATTGAAAGATTATTGACATCTAGAATTCTCACCTTACATTGAGTAGATGGAGAATTTGGAATCATCCAATTATAACTTGCCGATTGCGCAGAAATAGAACTTACTACTTGTAACCAACTCGTTCCGTTATTTGTAGTATACTCAATCCTAACATTCGCAATATCTTGAGATGTCCATCTAATTTCATTTGTAACTGCAACATCCCACACTTCACCACCGTTAGGAGCAGTAATTGTAATCTGTGGATTTACTACTGCTTTAATCGTAAAATAATTATCGCTGGTATCACCGATTGAGTTATTTGCAACACTATATATTCTTACCAAACATTGTGTTGAGACAGCATTTGGAATCGGCCAGCCGTAACTTCCAAAACTTGCGAGAGTGTTTTCTGTGATTGTAATCCATTCGGTTCCACCATTTGTTGTGTATTGGATTTTTATATTATTGACATTACTAACAGTCCATGTAATATTTTTAGGTGAACCTACATCCCAACTCTCCCCACCGTTAGGTGAGGTTATTAGAATGTATTGTTCTGGAGGAGATGTAATACTGAATACATTATCACTTGAATCTTTTGTACTTGAATTATTAGTATCAGAGATTTTTACTCTACATGAATTAGATGGCGTATTAGGAACAGTCCAATCATAACTACCATCGTTATCTGTTGAATCCGATATAGTAATCCAGGCAGTTCCATTATTTGTAGTATACTGAAGCTTCACTTTAGTAATTGATAACGGATTATTAGGTGTAAAACCTTCATCAATATCACCGGAATCATCTTCTTCAGAATCACCTACGTTCTTTGATGAACCTCTTGAACTAAAAGTTGAATTCCATGTAATAGTCTGAACTGAATTAGCCAACCAACTCTCACCTCCGTTTGGGGTTAGAAGGGTTAAGCTCGGTTTAACCGAAATTGTGAATTGATTATTACTCGAATCTCCGATTGTAGAATTTGTGACATCCGTAACTCTAAGTTTACAATTTACTGATGGAGTATTAGGTACAGTCCAGTTATAAGAACCACTTGTTGCAACAACACTACTAATTATATTACTCCAATTCGTACCGCTGTTGGTTGAATATTCCAATTTTACATTTTCGACATTGCTACTTGTCCATGTTATTGTTTCAGTTTCACCTATGTACCAATTTTCTCCCCCATTAGGAGAAAGAACGGTTATTTCTTTTACTATCGGCAATGAAATTGTAAAATTTGCATCACTTATATCGTTAGTTGCTAAATTTGTTGCATCACTCACACGTACTAAACAAAGTGTTGAAGGAGTATTTGGTATATCCCACAAGTAAGAGCCGGTATTAGTGAGATTATCTATTATTGTAATCCAGTCACCTCCATTATTTGTTGTATACTCAAGTTTAACATCTGAGAGATTAGAACTTGTCCACTTCATTGTGTCAACGGAACCAACAACCCAATTTTGACCTCCGTTTGGTCTTGTGAGTGCAATAGAAGGAGTTTCACTAATCGTAAAAACATTATTACTTGTAGCAGCAATTGAAGGAGTGCCGGAGACATATACTCTAACTTTACATTGTGTTGAAGGTGTATTTGGGACTTGCCAAATGTATTGAGAAGTTGGAGTGAATGTCGTATTAACAGAAAGCCAATTCGCTCCATTATTTGTTGAATACTGTAATGTTAACTGCTGACCGACAGGTAAATTTTCACTTGTCCACTGAATAGTCTTAGTGTATCCGGCAGGCCAATTCTCACCACCATTTGGGCTTACCATTGAGATGGTTGGTCTTATTATAGTAAATGGGTTATCACTCGAATCTTTTATAGCTGAATTAGAAATATCAGAGATTCTAACTCTGCACTGCGTTGATGGTGTGTTAGGAATAATCCATAAATAAGTCCCACTGTTTCCCGGAGTGGTGGCAATAATATTTAACCATTCCGTACCGTTATTAGTTGTGTACTCAAGTTTAACATTGGCAATGTTTGTACTTGTCCACTTAATTGTATCGGTTGATGTATGAACCCAATTCTCCCCACCATTTGGCTTTAAGAGTTGGAGAGATGGAGCAACACTTATCGTGAATAGACCATTACTCGTATCACCAATAGTAGAGTTACTCACATTAATAATTCTAACTTTACATTGTGTTGATGGTGTGTTTGGTACTGTCCACGAAAAACTTTGAGTACTCGCCGGAGTAGTTGTAATAATGTTTAGCCAATTACTTCCGTTGTTTGTTGTATATTCTAATCTTACATTTGATACATCATTGCTAATCCAAGTAATGTTTCTGGAACTCCCCACATACCAATCTTCACCCCCATTAGGCTGAACTACTGTTATCACCGGATTAACAGGAACTTGTATAGTAAATGCATTATCGCTTGAATCCTTCACCGTGCTATTATTAACATCTGTAATTCTTACACGACATTGAGCTGACGGTGTATTTGGTATTGTCCAAACATAGCTACCATTTGTTGCAGATGTACTTGTTGAAACCATTAACCAGTTTGTACCGTTATTTATTGTGTACTCAAGTTTAACATTAGCAATGTTTGTACTTGTCCATTTGATTGTATCGGTTGTGCCAACAATCCAGGTTTCTCCACCATTCGGTTTTGTTAATACAACATCAACATTAGTGCTGAACTTATTCCAATAAGTAAAACCGCTCCAACCGGCTTCATTCTTTGATTTTACTCGCCAATAATAATTGGTCTTATTTATTAATCCACTTACAAGTTTTGTAGTATCAACCAAAGTTGTATCTAATGTAAGTCCGGTCATTGATACAGAATCACGAACCAATTCAAACCAGTATTTTGTTACCGTAGTCGGAGAGAATACTCCCACATCCGATTCAACTTCACTTTCTCCAACCTCTGAGGAGTTTCTGAATTGTTGGTCAATTCCCTTTGTCCAGAGAAATTGAATACTCAAAGGAAGGTTTGTCTGGTTATTTGATGGATAAATTAGTGCAACAGTAGTTGGGACACCTAATGTTTTGAAATTACGAATTGTTGAGTACTGCCCCATGCCACTACTGTTTTTAGCAGATACATGCCAATAAAATTTAGTAAGTGAACTTAATCCATCTATTACCTTTACTGTGTCGGTAATAGTTGAATCGATATAAACCTTGTTTACAAATAAACTATCTGTAGCAATTTCAATTCTATAACTTGTTCCCCATAACGCACTTTTCCACTTAAAGGTTATAGGCTGAACTATTCCAACAATATTGTTTTGCGGTTCAACTAACTCAACTTGAGGGGGGAGAGGAACAACAATGTTAAATGAGCCATTACTTGTATCTCCAACCGATGAATTACTTGCATTACTAATTCTAACTTTACATTGTGTTGAGGGTGTATTTGGTATTGTCCATGCATAACTACCGGTACTTGCCGGTGTACTTGCAATTATATTTATCCAGCTTGTACCACTATTTGTTGTGTACTCAAGCTTAACATTCGTTACATTAGTACTTGTCCATTTAATTGTATCAACACTACCAACTTGCCAATTTTCTCCGCCGTTGGGGGTATTGAGTTGTATGGTTAATGCTTGGATTGTATCCTTCAAGCAACGTACACCAGAACCTCCATTTTTATTAACAAACTGAAAAGTAATGGAATTATTATCGCTCCAAAGTAATCTTATAAATGCATCGGTTGAAGTACCATTATCTGTAGAACTCCAAAAACTCCCGTAATCTCCTGCGGAGACAAAGTAACCATCGCTATGAAAACCTCCTCCCAAAAGACCTGAAAACCCGCTTGTGTTTGTCCCTGCCCCAGCTCCATTACCCTCTCCGATTGCTTTGAGTGCATTACCATTATTGTTTACTGAACTTGCCAATATCTCCCATTCAAAATAAGTTGGAATTCTCCAACCAGTTGGACAAATACCTTGTGTTCCCGCTGTCGTGCTATATTGCATAGCTTCATTCCATTGATACAATCCTCCATAGATATTACAATTCCCAATATTATTATTGTAGCAATACTTTTCAACTACACCGTTGTTTGTCGCATTTTGAGTTCCTTGTATCATTGTGCCGACATCCAAATTCTCCCTTAACCAACACTGATCACCTATCTGCACTGTATTATAAATTTTACCGCCATAGGTAACTGTTGGTGTTCCGGGGCATGGATTTATGGGTACTGAACCTATTGCAAAAAACTTGTTACTTGTATCTCCAACCGATGAATTACTTGCATCACTAATTCTAACTTTACATTGTGTTGATGGTGTGTTAGGAATAGTCCAAGCATAACTACCCGTATTTGCCGGTGTGCTTGATATTATTGTTGACCAACCTGTACCATTATTTGTTGTGTATTCAAGTTTTACATTGGCTACATTAACACTTGTCCACTTAATAGTATCAACACTACCTACTTGCCAGGTTTCCCCACCATTTGGAGTTAATAGAGTTGTTTGAGATATGTCTTTAATACATCTGATACTGAATCCATCAATCTTTGCAAAATCTGAGTTATCGATTGAAGAACCGAGGCCCAGCAACATAATCACTGAGTTTAACGTATCATTTGCAGTTGAACTCCAAAATAATGAGTTAACCCCGATATGATGATATTCAGTTGTATGAAATCTTCCTCCTCCCAGTAAGGAAGAAAATCCACTATTGTTATTTCCATTAGTCTGTCCCACTGCCTTTAATGCATTACCACTATTTCCAACAGAACTGGCTAAAGTTTGGAATTCAACAAGTGACGGCACATGCCAACCATCCGGACAAATACCTTTAGTACCTGCAGTAGTACTATATTGCATCGCCTCATTCCATTGATACAAACCACCGTATAAGTTGCAATTTACAGTATCATTTCCATAACAATATTTTTCAATAACACTATTGTTTGTTTGGTTTTGACTACCGTTAATTCTTTGTCCAACATCCAAATTCTCTCTCAACCAACATTGATCACCTATCTGCACTGTATTATAAGTTTTCCCAGCGTAAGTGACTGTTGGCGTACCAGGACATGGATTTATGGGCACTGAACCTATTGCAAAAAATTTATTGCTCGTATCACCAATAGCAGAATTGCTTACATCACTAATTCTAACTTTACATTGAGTAGAGGGTGTATTTGGTATTGTCCATGCATAACTACCAGTACTTGCCGGTGTACTTGCAATTATATTTATCCAGCTTGTACCACTATTTGTTGTGTACTCAAGTTTAACATTGGTTGCATTTGAACTAGTCCATTTAATAGTATCAACACTACCTACTTGCCAATTTTCTCCGCCATTGGGAGTGTTAAGTTGTATAGTTGAGACATCCTGGACGCAGCGAACACTAAATCCCTCGAACTTATCGTCGCTGTAGATGCTGATAATACTCACATCGTAGCGCAAATAAAGGTAATGTGCGGTTGTGGCGTCCGGTGTAGAACTCCATAAGAAGGCGTCGTATCCTAAATTGTCGAAGATACCAAGATAGCGGCCACTCGCTAGCAAGGCAGTAAAGCCGCTTGTGTTCGTACCCGATCCACTTCCATTGCCTTGACCTACCGCTTTTAATGTATTCCCATTGCTACCCACTGTGCTTGCCAATGTTTGTAACTCTGATAATGTAGGAATATGCCACCCATCCGGACAAATACCCTTTGCACCGGCAACAGTACTGTACTGCATGGCTTCATCCCATTGGTACAATCCGCCATAGATATTACAATTTACTGTGTCATTGTCATAGCAATACTTTTCAATAGTACCATTGTTCGTAGCATTTTGAGTACCAAGAATCATAGTCCCTACATCCAAGTTCTCCCTTAACCAACACTGGTCACCTATCTGAACTGTATTATATGTTTTCCCAGCGTAAGTAACTGTTGGTGTGCCGGGGCATGGATTTATGGGTACCGAACTAATTGCAAAAAATTTATCACTTGTATCTCCAACCGCAGAATTACTTGCATCACTTATTCTAACTTTACATTGTGTTGACGGTGTATTAGGAATAGTCCAAGCATAACTACCGGAACTTGCCGGGGTACTTGCAATAATACTTGTCCAGCTTGTACCATTATTTGTTGTGTATTCAAGTTTTACATTGGCTACATTAACACTTGTCCATGTTATGTTTTGTGTTGTACCTACTTGCCAATTCTCACCACCGTTGGGGGAGTTTAGTTGAAATGTTGATGTTTGAGTTTCATCTTTTAAGCAACGCACACTAAAACCGATACTTTTAGGGGCCCAGGTGAAGGCGACACTACTATCAAATTTGTCTATATAACGGCCTACCGCGCCACCTGCATCAGGGGAAGAAGCCCAAAAGACGGTCATGTTGCCAAAAGAGTCGAAGAAACCATCGTAGTTACGGCGGCCCGCTAACAGCGCAGAGAACCCACTCGTGTTAGTACCCGCTCCATTTCCACTCCCTTGTCCGATTGCTTTTAATGCATTACCATTATTACCTACAGCACTTACTAATGTTTGTAACTCTTCTAATGTCGGGATGTGCCAACCATCGGGACATATCCCTTTTGCTCCCGCTGTTGTACTGTATTGCATTGCTTCGTCCCATTGGTATAAACCACCATAAGTTTCACAGTTTGCCGATATATCATTGTAACAGTATTTTTCAATTGTGCCGTTATTAGTCTGGTTTTGGCTCCCTTGTATCATTGTCCCAACATCAAGATTTTCTTTCAACCAGGTTTGTGTGCCTATTGTAACTGTATGGTATGTTTTACCTCCGTACGTAATTGTGTTATAGCCATTTTCATAATATAATGAGGAAATCTCCTCTTCCGTTAAAACACGATCATACATTCGAATATCATCCAAACTGCCATTAAAGAGGTCAGAGCCTGGGGGTGAAGGATAATAGTTCAGATAACGTCCAATGTGTGTTTCATTCGTTGTTCTAGAGTCATCCCCGGATGGAAGGAGAACGTTTCCCTGATTCAAAATTTTAATGTTATTAAGATAGACTGCTAAACTATTTAACTCATTATTATAAACGACAGAAATGTGATACCAAAGATTTGTGTTAAGTTCTATAAAGTGATTATAAGTTTCCCAATGGTCATTTCTCCAAAAATTAACTCCTATTCTATAGAAAAGTGAATCATCGTCACAAGAATAGTGTATATAATAACCCCCGCTATCCTGCTCAGCTAAAAACAATATCGCATAGGAGATTGAATATGTGGGTAATTCTTGGAGCTTGAACCAAGCACTAAATGAAAAACTCGGAGTAACAGTGGTATAAGGAATATCTACATACGCATTTGTCGCATTCAATAACAAAGATGAATTTGGAACATTAAATCGACTTTGGTCAAATTGCACATCCCCTTGTGAAATACCGTTATATCCATTTCCACTTGCATCATTTGAGTTACCATTAAATGGGTAGTAAGCCACCAACCCATTTGATAAATTCATTGTCTGTCCCAATGAGGAATTGCAACCAAACAGGACTAAAAGTGCGATTGCGATAAAAGAATACGATTTCATAATTGCTCTTAACTTTTTTCTACAAAACTATTATTATAACTCACTCCAAGGAATCTTTTGAATTATTCCTTTTAATAAAAATAAACTGTCCCCCTTCATCCCCCGTATTTTTAATCGGTTGATAAACAGGACTTTGTTCACTGTTATTTGTAACCGGGATATGAAGCTCGTTAAATAACTGTCCCGCCGTAAAATATTTTGAAGTGTTATCTTTAAGTTTATTTAACAAGTAGTAGGTAAAGACAGAATGTCCGTCACGCCCACCGTCTGTAACAGGCTCAACACCCCCCGAGGTAAGGGCATAACGGGACGGTTTTCTGTACACTTCTTTGTAATAGCGTTCAGAATCTTCAAAAGGAGTCTCTTCGGTTCTTCCCCTAAAAATATCACCGCTAAAACATGCATCTGAGATTAGAAGAGTGTGTTTAGAGTTTATTCCGTTTAAGAATGTTTGTATATCACTATTAGAAATATAACCGGCTGTGGAAGTTGTAGTAGCATCAACGGGAACCCAATACCCTTTATTCAGATTTTGCTTAAACTCTCCGTGCCCCGAATAGAAGATAAGTACATTATCCTCTTTTTTGATATTAGTTGTTAACCATTCCAACTGAGTAATAATATTTGAGCGAGTAGCATCTTCGTTATACATAGAAATAATTTTATCGAATTGATATTCGGTGGAGATCAGTTTTTCAACAGCCTTTGCATCGTTAACTGCATTTCTTAGCTTTGTCCAACTCCCTTTATAATTATCTATACCGATGATAAGTGCATAGTAATTGCCTACGGTTATTAAGTCTTCCAGCTTTCTGTTTATGATAAAAGTATCAATACCGGTGTTATCTTTATTATCAACTGCTCTTACTATTAAAGGATTATCACCAACAATTAAGTTGATATCGATGGTAAAATTTCCATTTGGCTCAATATTGGCGCGTCTTCCGTTAACGGTTAGAGATTTAACCCCACTTTCATCGTAAGCATTTCCTTTAACTGTAAGGACTTCTTTTTTACTGACAATCTTTACACCGCGTGAGACGGTTGGCTCAACAATATTTACGAAAGGGGGTTCTGAATCGGATGAATAGTTTATAGAGAAATCAAGTCTACCGATATTTCCATAGATATCAACGGCAATAACAACGAAGGGATTAATACCGTCTCGTAAAGAGGCATTTATAAAGTACTTTTGATTTTCAAGCATACTAGCTTCTTCATTATTAACCTTAACAGATGCTATTCCGCTTTTATCAATTACTTCTAAAATGATGCTCTGAAATGCTTCTCTGACAGTCAAACCGGTGGCAGTATTAATAAACGGTTCAATCAATCGAATTTCCGGTTTATCAACATCGACAGTCTTAATTTCTTTCTTGGGGATTAAACGCCCCGCCGGTGTAGTCCCTTTTATCTGTGCACTTACTTGAATTGTAAAGCAGATAATAAAGTAAAAAAATAGTCTCATAAATCACCTAGTGTTTTATCAATTATAAAATTCTTAATGGTCATGGTCTCCCCGGTGGAGTCGGTAAAGTTTCAGTTGTTGAAGTTGTTTTAGGTTTTAATAAAAACAGTGCTGCACCACCCCCGGCTAAAACCGCACCTCCGACATAGTAATACCAGGAGATTCCTCCTTTAATTAAATCGGCTCCCACCTCAAAATAAAAATCATCCCCTTCTGAGAAGAGGTCAATTTCTTTCTTAGATAATATCCATGAGATTGTTCTTTTACCGGAGGCAAACTTTCCTTTACCAACATCACCGGAAATATTTGACGGTTTGTATTCAAACTTTTTATCAGAAGTTCTTTTTACGACTAACGAGATATCATATTCTTTGCTATCATCACCGTTAAGTTCGTAGTGTACCAAGATTTTTTCCTCGAGCGTTTCATAAGTAGTTACAATGTTTCCTTGAGGAAAGACTACAATCGAAGCAAAAAATAAGACCAAAAAGAGATTAAAATATTTCATAACATTACTCATGTTTGATTGCAATAATTATCGGAATAATTGTAGATGAATCAGAAAACGCGTTAAACTTTATCTCTTCATCTAATTCATATTTTATTTTAGAACTTTCAATAAGTTCCGAACCAAAAGCACTCTTAATCCTATTCCACATGTTTCCTTCACTATTTTTAATTTTCAACAACTTCTCGTCAATTGCTATTTTGTTTTTTGAATAAAGGAAACAGTAATAAGTAATCCCTTTTACATCATCCAACATATTGAAACTCTCCTCTGAAGGGATGGCTACATTGTTTTGTGAATAGGGGAGATAAGCTGACATCTTATCGTTGAATGGAAAAATCTTGTCGACTTTGTAAGTTAGGTCTGAGCTAAAAGCGTAGACATAAGCTGGCTGTTGATTAGTTACGAATAGCTCAAATAGAGTACCGGATGTAAATGGTTTTACAGTTTCAAAATATTCACCGTTAAAAATAAATTTCATTGCCCCTTCTGTGGTTTCACTAAAAAGAAGTTTTCCGGATAAATCAGGTTTCTTGAATTCAGGTTTTGGGTAATCAATTAATTCAAATGCCATATGAACAAAAAATTCATAATCAGAATATCTAACCCATGAGTAACCATCTTCGCCCCAGTAAATACCCCAGCTGTTCATTAATTCAAAAGCCCCACCGTATTTGTTATCGTCATATCCGATAACTGCAATTCCATGCCCTCTATTCCATGTTTTATATTCTGATGAATCGGGTGTCCAAACACTTCTTGCATTTGAAAAAGAGGGGGGACAATCCATAGCAGCTATTACAGGTCTATTTTCAGAAAGACTTTTTTTAGCAAAAAGACCTTGATTTCCTTCAGACCAACTCGAAATTTCGCGGTATTCGATTATTCGAAATTCAGAAGCATTTTTGATATCTGACTCTTCAACTTCTCTGTCGCAGTCATTACCAAAATCAGAGAATTTAACACCCCCTTGATCTTTCAAAACATTTAATGCATCGAGCAGACTTGTTCCCCCTTTACAATTTTTTGTAAATCTAATTTGATTGTAAACAAATGAAGGAGAAAAAGCATTCGAATCAATTTCATCTCGCTGCAAGCCTTTATTTATAGCCTCGAGAATAGTATGTCCCGCATATGCAGTAGACCACCCGGCACATGTACCGTCGGCTCCTTGACTTTTTGGAGTAGGAGTGAATTTTTTTAGTGAGTGCGATGGAGGTAAATTATTATAGTCTCCCCTCATCAGTGGAGCTTTTGTAGGTGAATTAACATAAAGTTCCTTATCGAGAAGAACACCCAATCCATATTCCTCTTGAGCAAACAGCAGATTATTGAGGAAGAGCAGAATTATCGATATTGTCAAAATTATCTTAACCACTATCTTCTCTCCAAAGTTTTTGTATCAATCAAAAAATCCAATCCATTTTTTAATAAAAACAGATTATAAATTTGGGTATATTGATCAACTCCGGGGGCAAGAGAATTAGCAGCTTGCAGGTGTTTTTTTGCTAAGTTATTAAATCCGGATTTTTCATATATGAGTGCAGACTGAATTAAATCAAGCGGTGAATTATTGTTCAGCTCATAATTCGCAAAGTCAGATTTCAAATCATTAACAACTTTTCTCTCGGGTATTTTTATTTTGATTGTATCCGATGAAAGACTCCTATTTCCATTTGAATTAACGATTAATTTATAAGATTCTCCGGCTCTTAATTTCATTTTATTTATATCGAGCCAATAATTGTTTAGAGGTGTCCGATGAACATATAGAATTCGGTTTTCTGAGTTCAAAAACTTTAGCAAGAAACTTGTATCGGTAGTTGCTCTATTCCACTTAATATATATCGAATCCTCATCATAGTATGAAATTACGGGGAGTTCAACCAGAAGATGTTCAGCTGTACTTCTAACAACGGCACCAAACATCTTTTTTGATTTTGAATCATCTGTCTCCTCAG
>JAHBUO010000032.1 GCA_019638025.1 Ignavibacteriaceae bacterium | reverse complement strand
CTGAATGAATTTAAAGAAGCATTTGCAAATTCAGATATAATTATTGCTACAGGTGGTTTGGGACCGACACATGACGACATAACTCGCGAAGCTGTTGTAGAATTCTTCAATACTCACTTAATAAAAAGTGATGAGGTACTCGAAGACATTTATAATCGTTTTGCAAGACTTGGTAGGGAAGTTGCAAAAATAAATGAAACTCAGGCAATGGTTCCGGCAATCGGTAGAGTAATCAGAAATTATCATGGTACGGCTCCCGGTTATTGGATTAGTGAAAAAGGGAAAATATTTATTGTAATGCCCGGTGTTCCATTTGAAATGAAAGCAATGATGAATGAATTTGTTATCGATAAACTAAAAGAAATCGTTGATCCGACTCTTACCAGAGTGAAAAAACAATCAACACTTCAAACAACAGGCATTGCTGAATCGACACTCTTTGAAAGACTAGGTAATCTTGATGAATTATTGAATGGTGCTAAACTTGCCTTCTTACCGAGTCAATTTGGCGTTAAACTAAGAATTACTGTAGAAGAAAAAGATGAAGAAGATGCAAATTCAAAACTATCCGAAATTGAACAAAAAATTAGGGGACTTGCAGGGCGGTTTATATTTGGAAGAGGAGACGAAGAGCTATATGAAGTTGTTGCAAAGTTACTAGTATCGAGGGGATTAACATTATCGATTGCTGAGTCATGCACAGGCGGATACATCGCTAACCTTTTAACAAACGTAAGTGGAAGCAGCAAATATTTTGAAAGAGGAATAATTTCATACAGTAATGCTGCAAAAGTTGAATTATTAAAAGTTGATGAAGATTTAATCGCACAACATGGTGCTGTTAGTCTTGAAGTAGCAAGGCAAATGGCTGACGGTGTAAGAGCAATTTCAGTTACAGATATTGGCATCGCAGTAACGGGAATCATGGGTCCGTTAGGTGGTACATCTGAAAAACCGGTCGGCACAGTATATATTGGATTTTGTGACCAAAAAGTTTGTACAGCTTTCAAACTACAATTTGGCGATGATAGAATAATGAACAAGCAGAGAACGGCACAAGCAGTATTGGATACTATCAGAAAGTACATTTTAGGAATTCCATTTGAAGCATAGATTATTCATTGCTTTAAAGATTCATGAATCTGTTAAAGATGAAATTATAAACAGACGAGAGTCTTTGTGTGATGAGAAATCTTTAAAATGGAAATGGGAAAATCGAAGTAAGATTCATGCTACCATAAAGTTTTTAGGTGATGTTGAAAAAAACAAAGTTAATGGCATTATTTCCTTGTTAGATTTTCTAGAAGAGGAAATTAGTTATAGTTGTCAATTAACTAATTACGGAATCTTCTATCGAAATAAAATTCCGGCAATCCTTTGGCAAGGATTTGAAATTGAACAGCGAATTAATGAATTAGTCAAAAAAGTTAACGACAAACTTTTCTTAATCGATATTGAAAGGGAAGTAAAGTCATTCAAACCTCATCTAACTTTACTTAGGTTGAGAGGGAATGAAGATGATAAATCTTTAGAGAAGTTTAAATCGGCAAGTTTTCCGAGATTTGATTTTATTATTAGCGAAGCTTCTTTATATGAAAGTCGGTTAACTCCAAGAGGTTCTATTTACAAAGAAATTAAAAATTATCAATTTAAAAAGAAGGATTAATTATGAGCACAGAACGGGATTCCAAACTCAAAATGCTTGAGGATACAATTGCCGGAATTGAAAAAACGTACGGCAAAGGAACAATAATGAAACTTGGTGATGGAGTAATCAATCAAGTTGAAGCTATATCAACCGGATCAATTTCTTTGGACTGGGCGTTGGGTATTGGTGGTTTACCAAAAGGAAGAATTATCGAAATTTTCGGACCTGAATCAAGCGGAAAAACTACTCTCTGTCTTCACATTATTGCGGAAGCACAAAAAAACGGTGGGCTGGCAGCATTTATCGATGCTGAACATGCGCTTGATGTAAATTATGCTAAAAGATTAAATGTAGATACTTCAAATCTTCTTTTATCACAACCTGACTTTGGTGAACAAGCTCTTGAAATTGCCGACACGTTAGTTAGAAGCAATGCCTTAGATGTGATTGTCATTGATTCAGTTGCCGCATTAGTTCCTCGTTCAGAAATTGAAGGGGAGATGGGTGATGCACACATGGCAGTCCAAGCAAGACTTATGTCTCAGGCACTTAGAAAACTTACGGGTGCGATAAGTCGATCAAAAACAATGGTTATTTTCACAAACCAATTAAGAAGTAAAATCGGAGTAATGTTTGGAAACCCAGAAACCACAACAGGCGGAAATGCTTTAAAGTTCTATGCTTCGGTAAGATTGGATATACGAAGAGTAGCTGCTATTAAAGATGCTTCGGATGTTATCGGTAACAGGACTAAAGTTAAAATTGTTAAGAGTAAAGTTGCTCCTCCATTTAAAGAAGTTGAATTCGATATATTATATAACGAAGGAATTAGTAGATCAGGTGATGTGCTTGACTTAGCAGTTAACCTTAATATAGTTAAGAAAAGTGGTGCCTGGTTCACATATGGAGAAGACAGATTTCAGGGGAGAGAACAATTCCGTCTGAAATTACTTGAACAAAAAGAACTTTTTGATGCATTACTTACTGATGTCAAAATTAAAATCGGTATGATTAAACCGGCTTCAGATTCGTTAGAAGGTGAAAATAAACCCGAAGAAAAATCTGTTCCGGTAAAAGAAAAAAAGTCTAAGTAAATTGATTATTAAACTATTAAAAGCGAAAGACGACGAAACAGTTGTTCTCGAACTTGAGGATAATAAAAAACTTTATCTTTCGCTTGAAGTAGTATTGAAAAATGGTCTTCGTAAAGGTGATGAACTAAATGAAGACCTTTTTAATTTTCTTATTAAAGAAAATAAAAAATACTTTATCAGAAAAAAAGCAATAGACCTAATCGCACGTCGTCCTCATTCTGCTTTTGAATTAAAAATAAAGCTTATGAATCGAAAATATGATAAAGATTTAATTGATTCGATTATAAAAGATTTGACTCAAAAAAATATACTTAACGATAGAGAGTTTGCAATTCAGTACTCAGCCGAGAGGACTTCATTGCGAAAAATCGGGAAACAAAAAATAAAATCGGAATTGATAAAAAAGGGAATACCAAATTCTATAATAGAGGAAGTACTTGAAAATATTGATTACGCTGATGATTATGAGAATGCGGTTAAGTTAGCTGAGAAGAAGTACAAGTCGCTTCATAATAGAAAAACCCCATCCGAAAAAATTAAAAATAAAATAATATCTTTTCTTCTCTCAAAAGGTTATGATTACGAAATTGCAAAGCAATCTGTTAAGAAGTTGGATCTCACAAAAAATTTATGGGATGATTTCGAGGATTAATCTTTCTTTTAATTCATTTAGAAGTTTTGCAATTAGAGGATTATTCACTTTTTCGATCGCATCTTCAAAATCAAACCACTTTCTTCTTCTCAGATTTTCTTCCGGATAAGAGTCTAAAATTGTTAATACTTTCATTGGATAGACTTTAACTTCAATTCGACCGATATCCTTTTGAATTTCATAATAACCCAATTCAGGAATATCACCCTCACCAACCACTCCCGCTTCTTCGTATGCTTCTTTGATTGCTGATTCTAATGCAGACAACCGAAACTCAACAAAGCCCTTCGGAATAATCCATTTCTTTTTTCGAGTTGAAGTGATTAGGAGAATTTCCAACTTCTTATTTATAATCCTATAAGGTATCACTCCTGATTGGCTAAAGTAGTAGAGATCTAACAATTATGTCCCTGAATTAAGTGTTGTTTAATTATGAAAAAGAATTATATTTTTTGATAAATAAAATATATTATTGAAATAAAAATCCAAAAAAAAATATGTTAGAATTTAATCCAAATGAAATGACTGTTCCGGAAGTGCACCGATTATTAGTTGGTGGTGTAGCACCGAGACCTATAGCATTGGTTTCAACAGTATCAAAACAAGGTGTGGATAATTTGGCTCCATATTCTTTCTTCAATACATTTGGAGCTAATCCACCGATGGTAGCTTTCTCACCTTCACGGAGAGGAAGTAATGGATCACTTAAAGACACATACAATAATTTAGTTGAAACCGGTGAATGTGTAATTCAAGCTGTTACTTATAACATTGTATCGCAAGTTAGTGTTGCCTCTGCTGAATACTTACCTGATGTTGATGAGTTTGTTAAAAGTGGATTAACCAAAATTGAATCCATAATCGTGAAACCAAAGAGAGTTAAAGAGTCACCTTTTCAGATGGAATGTATCTTAAAGCAAATGATTCCTTTAGGTGATAAAAATGCATCAGGAAATTTAGCAGTATGTGAAGTGGTTAAATTTCATGTCGATGAAAATATAATTGTTAATGGAACGATTGAACCAAACCTAATTGATTTGGTTTCCCGAATGTCAGCAAACTATTATTGCAGAGCAAATGGGTCAGCAATATTTTCTTTAGAACAGCCAAATACAAAGCTGGGAGTTGGATTTGATAATCTTCCTGATAAAGTTAAAAACTCAAAAACATTTTCAGGGTTTGAATTAGGCAGATTAGCATCTATACAAGTGATTCCAACACCGACTGAATCAAGGCAGTATCTGGAGCAGTATCGATTAAGTGAAAACTGTGACAGAGACTTTTCAAGTCTATTTCAGACTTACACCGAAAATAGTAATTTAGAAAAAATGATTGAACTTCTGATCTCAACAAATAAAAATGAAATTCAAACAATGATAGAAACTGTCATAAAAATTGCAATCGAAAAAAATCAAATAGAAGTTGCGTGGCATCTAATTTCTTTGCTAAAATGATAAAGGTGAGCAATTGAAAGAACCAATCTGGAAACCTTCAGCAGAAAGAATTAATTCTTCCAATATGAAGCGGTTCATTAAAATGGTTAATGAGCAGTTTGGGAAAAACTTTGCTGAATATGAAGACTTATATAATTGGTCAGTCGAAAATATTGAAGAGTTTTGGAGAGCAATTTGGGATTTTTCGAATATTAGGTATTTAAATTCATTTGATAAAATTTTAACCGAATATAAAATGCCGGGAGCTGAATGGTTTACAAATTCAAAAATTAATTTCGCTGAAAATCTTTTACGGAAACAGAATGAAGATATTGCAATTATTTCATGCAGAGAAAATTGTGAACCAATCTGCATAACTTATTCACAACTAACAACACTCACGGCAAAGACTGCAACTGCACTTAAAAAATTAGGTGTAACTAAGGGTGATAGAGTTGCAGGCTACGTTAGCAATACTCCTGAGGCAGTTATTGCTATGCTTGCTACTGTTAGTATTGGAGCTATATGGAGTTCGTGTTCACCTGATTTTGGGATTATCGGGGTACTGGACCGTTTCGAACAAATAGAGCCTAAAGTTCTCTTTTCAAGCGAAGCCTACTCATATAACGGAAGAATATTTTTTAATGATGAAAAAATTAATGAAATAGAATCAAAATTGCCGAGTCTTAAAGCATCAATCAGAATACCATTGAATAATGATGTCAATAATATTCTTAAGCAAGAAACTGATTATGAAGAAAACACATTCAATAGTTTTATTAAAGATGAATTAGAAAAACTTGAGTATGAGTATTCTGACTTTTCACATCCGATTTATATATTGTATTCATCCGGTACAACCGGAAAACCAAAATGTATTGTCCACAGTGCCGGTGGAACATTTCTTCAACAATATAAAGAACTTTCATTACACACTGACTTAAATGAAAGTGATACTATTTTCTATTTCACAACTTGTGGTTGGATGATGTGGAATTGGTTGGTTAGTTCATTATCAATCGGAGCAAGAATTGTTCTGTATGATGGAAATCCGACTTATCCATCGATAAATATGTTGTGGGATTTAATTGATGAACATGAAATATCTATTTTCGGAACAAGTCCAAAGTTTATTTCATTGTGTGAAAAATCTGCTATAAAGCCTTCAATATCAAATAAACTGACATCACTCAAAACAATTCTTTCTACAGGTTCTCCTTTAACCGAAAATAACTTTTCATGGATTTATGAAAATGTTAAAGAGGATATACTTCTTTCTTCAATATCAGGTGGAACAGATATTATTTCATGTTTCATGCTTGGAAATCCGATGTTGCCTGTATATAAAGGTGAAATTCAGTGTAGAGGATTAGGAATGAAAGTGGAAGCCTTTGATGCTTCCGGCATGAGTATTACGGATGAAAAAGGAGAATTAGTCTGCACAAAACCATTCCCATCAATGCCAATTTATTTTTGGAATGATGAAGATGGTGATAAATATTTATCTGCCTATTTTAATCACTATGCCGGGGTTTGGCGACATGGCGATTTTATTGAGATTACAGGGAAGGGAAGTGTCAAAGTTTTTGGTAGATCAGATGCCACACTTAATCCGGGGGGAGTACGAATCGGAACGTCTGAAATTTATCGAATTGTAGAAGCGATAGATGAAGTTAAAGAAAGTTTAGTCATAGGAGTTAATATTTCTGATGATGTCAAAATTGTTTTATTCGTAGTCTTAAGAGATGAAATCAACTTAACTGATGAACTAATAAATAAAATAAAACGAATAATTAAAAGTGAAGCAACACCCAGACATGTCCCTCATTTTATATTTGAAGTTAAAGAAATTCCTCACACAATAAGTGGTAAAAAAGTTGAAACTACTATTTCGAAAATATTTAATGGAATTGAGATAGATAATTTAGAATCGATAGCAAATCCTAATTCACTAAATGAATTCAGAATATTAAAAGATAGTCTATTTTTAAAATAAAAAAGCTGATGGGAAGCCATCAGCTACATAAAATATTTAAAGGACTATGCAAGAATAGCAATTAAAGAAGTTTGTCTTGCTCCTCCGGTTTGTTCAACTCTTCCATCCGAATGAATGAAAACATCTATCTCACTTCGAACTCCAAAGTCACCTGAAATGTAAATCCCGGGTTCAATACTGAACGAAGTTGATGGAAGTAAAAGTCTTTCATCACGAGTCTCAAAATTGTCCATGTGTGGTCCGCTACCGTGTAAGGAGGTTGTGATTGAGTGACCTGTTCGATGTATAAAGTATTCTCCGTAACCACTATTTTCAATAACTTTTCGAGAGGCATCATCAACTTCATAACCTTTAATTGGGAGATTATTCTTAAATCTATCTTCTACTAAGTTAAACGCTGCGTCTCTTGCGTCGCGCACAATATTAAAAATATTGATATACTTTTCCGGAATTGTTTCGCCTACAAATCCATTCCAAGTAATATCTGACCAAACTCCTGATGGTTTATTTTGTTTAGCCCATAAATCTATTAAAACAAAATCACCTTTGTTTATAGGTTTATAGATTTTAGCCGTTGGGGAATAATGTGGGTTCGCAGAATTTTCATTAACACCAACAATTGGTGGGTGATCGGTGAAATAATTCTTCTTTTCAAATTCTTTTAAAATGAATTGCTGAACGTCAAACTCAGTAATTAATTCATTAGCAAGTATTTTTTCTTTTATCAAATTATATGCGGCTTTTACAATTTCTGTAAGTGCATTTGCTACCTCGACATTTTCATTATATTGGTCTTCAGTCCAAACTGCATCCAAAAGTGTTATCATATCGGCACTGCTTACAATTTCAACTCCAAATGATTTTATGAACTCGATTGTACCAGCATCAACCTTAGAGATGTATGGAATTGCATTCATTGATGAATATTCCATTGCAATTTTTTTCTTATCTTTTAGAACTAATGAAAGATGTTCAAATAAAGATTTATGACTTGCATACTTCAACTCGTTACCGGGCAAGTGAGCGAGATTATGTACTTCAATAGCATTCACTATTTTTGAAGGCGTTCCTTCAGCAGGAATGAAGTAAAAAAATCTTCTTGTAAGATGAGCTGATTCACCAATCTCAAGTATACTTAAAGCTAAATCATTAGAATTACGAAAATCGAATAGTAACCATCCATCCGCATTAAGTTGTTTAATAATTTTCTGAATTTTTTCGATTTTGGATTTATCCATATCTAACTCCAATCTCTCTATTTATTACGTTAATAATTTAATTATTAAATGTAAGAAAAATTACTCTTAATTTTATTAATGAATTCAGTAATTTCATTCACTAATTTTTTTTGGATAGGGATTTGAATGAGTAAGAAAGTAGTTCGACTAGTTTTAGTTGCAATCTTGGTTATCATAATAGCAGTCTTAATTCTTCCGAGAGTTTTTAAAACTGCACCCGAGGAAGCCATGGAGAAACCTTCAGCTAATAGAGGAAGACCTATGGAGGTAAGAGGTCTTATCTTAAAACCGCAATTATTTCAGGAGAAAATATTTTCAACCGGTACTCTTCAAGCATTTGAAGAGGTTGAGCTGAAAATTGAAACTTCCGGCAGAATCACAGGTATTTATTTTTCTGAGGGGCAATTTGTAAATGAAGGAAAACTTCTTCTCAAAGTGAACGATTCTGAGCTTCAAGCACAATTAAAGAAAACAGAATTGCGAAAAGAAATTCTTTCAGATAAAGAGTATCGCCAAAGGATGCTTCTTACAAAAAATGCAACAAGCAAAGAAGTTTATGATGCTGCATTAAATGAATTAAATAGTGTTAATGCTGATATCGAACTATTAAAAGCACAAATTGAAAAAACAGAGTTGCGAGCCCCATTTGACGGTATTATTGGATTAAGATATGTTAGTGTTGGAGCATTTATTAACTCAGCAACAAAAGTCGCGCTTTTTCAGAGATTAGATCAAATAAAAGTAGATTTTTCAATTCCTGAAAGATATTTCTCTAATATAAAAGTTGGAAATAATTTTAGTTTTACTCTTCAGGGCTCTGAAAGAAAGTATCTCGCAAAAATTTATGCAATTCAGCCAAAAGTTGATGTAGAGACGAGAACACTTCAATTAAGGGGAATTATAAATAATTCAAGAAGAGAATTACCCCCCGGTGCGTTTGTAAAAATAGAGTTTGAACTTACAAATACTCCTAATGCTTTGTTAGTTCCGAGTATTGCAGTTGTCCCAGATATTTCAGGACATAAAATTTTCATTTATCGTAATGGAAAAGTTATACCGACAACTGTTGATATCGGAGCGAGAAATGAATCTAACGTTCAAATCTTGTCAGGAGCATTACCGGGTGATACTGTAATCGTTTCGGGTATAGTGAATATGAGGCCAAATGCCTCAGTTACAATTTCTAAAGTAGAGTAGAGAGATTAATATGAGTTTAGCTTCCATTAGCATCAGGAGACCGGTTCTTGCGATTGTGATGTCACTTCTGATTGTTATTTTTGGAATAATTGGTGCAACATTTTTAGGAGTAAGAGAATATCCTAATGTTGATCCACCAATTATTACTGTTAGTGTCTCGTATGTTGGGGCAAATGCTGATATTGTTGAAACACAAATTACGGAACCTTTAGAAGAATCTATAAATGGAATTGCCGGTATAAAATCATTAACTTCCACAAGTCGTGACGGGCGTTCAAATATTACTGTGGAATTCGATTTAAGTATTGATTTAGAAGGTGCAGCAAATGATGTACGTGATAGAGTTGCAAGAGCAGTAAATAATCTTCCTCCTGATGCAGACCCTCCTGTAGTCGCAAAAGCTGATGCCGATGCAAATCCTATAGTATTTTTAAATATTAAAAGCGATGCAAAAGGTCTATTAGAATTAAGTGACATAGCAAATAAGATATTTAAAGAGCGTCTTCAAACAATCCCGGGAGTTAGTCAAGTACAAATTTGGGGTGAAAAAAGATATTCAATGAAATTGTGGTTAGACCCTGCAAAGTTGGCATCTTTTAAATTAACTCCGCTTGATGTAGCTAATGCTATTAATTCTGAAAATATTGAACTCCCTTCAGGAAGATTAGATGGAGCGAGTACTGAGTTAGTGATTAGAACTTTGGGATTGCTAAAAACCACGGATGATTTTGAAAATTTAATTGTCAAAGAAATTAATGGAAGAGTTATCAGATTCCGAGATTTGGGATATGCTGAATTGGGTCCAGAGAATGAAAGAACTCTACTTCGTCGTGATGGAGTTCCAATGGTTGGTGTTGTTCTAATTCCACAACCAGGCTCTAATCATATTCAAATTGTGGATGAATTTTATAAGCGAGTTGATCAAATTAAAAAAGATCTTCCGGATGACATTGAATTGGGAATTGGTTTTGACGTAACAAAATTTATTCGTTCCTCAATTAGTGAAGTTCAGGAAACAATTTTCATTGCATTCATGCTTGTAGTGATGATTATATTTTTCTTCCTTAGAGATTGGGGAAGTACAATAATCCCGATTATTGTAATTCCTATCTCATTGATTGGAACTTTCTTTATAATGTATCTCGCAGATTTTTCAATTAATGTTCTGACTTTGTTGGGAATGGTTCTCGCAATTGGAATTGTGGTGGACGATGCAATTGTTGTTCTCGAAAATATTTATAAGAAAATTGAAAATGGAATGAACTCAATTGAAGCTGGGATTGAAGGGACAAAGGAAATCTTCTTCGCCGTTATATCCACAACAGCAGCATTAGTATCGGTATTTCTTCCACTTATTTTTCTTCAGGGACTAACCGGAAGATTGTTTCGTGAATTTGCATTCGTGATAATGGGAGCAGTTGTAATTTCATCTTTCATCGCACTAACGTTGACACCGATGTTAAGCACTAGATTTTTGAGTAACAAAAAAGGACATGGAAAGTTTTATCATTTAACCGAACCTTTTTTCGAAAACCTTACATCTTATTACAAATCATCGTTAGAAAAATTTATGAATAAACGATACTTGGCTTTTCCTATAGTATTGACAGCGTTTATTCTTATTTACTATTTCGGTTCTACTATTCCGAACGAATTAGCTCCTTATGAAGACAGAAGCGGATTAAGAGTTCAAGTTACAGGTCCCGAAGGAGCTAACTTTGAGTTTATGGATAATTACATGAATGAATTAAGTGCGATGGTTTCCGAATTAGTTCCTGAGGCAGATGCTATTGTTGCAATTACTTCTCCCGGATTTGGAGGGGCTTCCACTACTAACTCAGGATTTCTTCGCATCAGGCTAGTCGATCCTCAATTTCGAAAAAGATCTCAACAAGAGATTTACAATGAGCTTTCGACAAAACTAAATAAACTAAATGATGCTAGAGCGATTGTAATTCAAGAGCAATCTGTGAGTTCAAGGGGAAGAGGTTTGCCTGTTCAATATGTAATTCAAGCACCAACGATGGAAAAACTTAAAAAAGTGATTCCGGATTTTCTTGAAAAAGCACGCTCAAGTTCAGTCTTCCTTGTTTCTGAAGTTAATCTAAGATTTACCAAACCAGAAGTCATAGTTGAAATTGATAGAGATAAAGCAAAGAATTTGGGGATCTCAATAATGGATGTAACGAGAACACTTCAGTTTGCTTTTAGTGGTAGAAGATTTGGATATTTTATAATGGATGGAAAACAGTACCAAGTCATTGGGCAAGTGGATAGATACAATCGTAGTGGTCCGGTAAACTTAACTTCAATTTATGTTCGAAATAGTAAAGGTGATTTAGTTCAGTTGGACAATATTGTAAGTTTAAGAGAATCGAGTAATCCACCTCAACTTTATAGATTTAACCGATATGTTTCAGCAACTATTTCCGCAGCATTAGCCCCGGGTAAAACAATGGGGCAAGGAATCGATGAAATGGATCGTATAGCAGATGAAGTGTTAGATGAGACTTTTAGTACTGCATTAGATGGAGCTTCAAAAGACTTTAAAGAGAGCTCTGCAAATTTATATTTCATTTTTATATTAGCATTGATACTCATCTATCTGGTTCTCTCTGCTCAATTTGAAAGTTTCAGATCACCATTTGTAATAATGTTTACAGTTCCACTTGCATTAGCGGGGGCTCTGTTTTCACTTTGGTTTTTTGACCAGACGATGAATATCTTTAGTCAGATTGGGCAAGTGATGCTAATTGGTTTAGTAACGAAAAATGGAATTCTAATTGTAGAATTTGCAAATCAGAGAAGAGAAAAAGGATTGGCAATTACTGAAGCAGTTATTGATGCAGCAGTATCTCGACTAAGACCAATATTAATGACAAGTTTGTCAACAATCCTTGGAATATTACCGATAGCATTAGCATTAGGTGCCGGTTCTGAAAGCAGGGTATCGATGGGAATAGCTGTAATTGGCGGATTAGTGTTATCTACTTTCTTAACTTTATTTATTATACCGGCATTCTACTCATACGTTGCGAAAAAATAAATTATGTTTTGTAGTGCATTTAAATAATAATTTGAATAACTTCGAAAAGATTAAACGAAAAAATAACAAACGGAGGTGTCATGGTTGGGAAATCCTACCCACTTTTTTTAATAGTTTTCTTTGCAATCCTCTCAAATAGCAGTTTTGCGCAATTATATAGCGGACCTTTACAAGGTTCAGTAGCGACAGGGTTCGTTGTTAATACAAACAATTTTGGAAAGTCAGCTGCCATTAATGAACCGAAAGAAAGATACACACGAAATAAAGATGTAATGACTCACGAATTTGAGTTTATTGATTTCGGTAAAGAAACACTCCGATGGGAAGATATATATCAAGTTGATCCAAGTACATTTTCTCCTGAAGCAAATGATTCATTATCTTCTATTATGTTAAAGAGTTTTGAAGGAATCCCAATGGGGAATTCGATACCACCAGATCCATATATAGCAGCCGGACCAAATCATATTGTATTAACAGTGAATACTTCTTTTGCGATATATGACAAACAAGGAAATCACATAAAAACAATTCCGGCAAGTAATTGGTACGCCTCAACAGGAATAGCTGCAAATAGTCCATTTGACCCGAAGGTACTTTATGATCATTATGAAAATCGATGGATTATGGTTTGGCTAAATACTGACGATGCTTCAAAAACAGCTTATTTCTTGTTGTCTATTTCAGATGATTCCGATCCAAACGGAGTATGGCATAATTGGGCATTACCGTCACATTTAAACGGAACAGCGTCAACAAACACTTGGGGTGATTACCAAGGTGTTGGATTTGATAGTAGTGCAATATATATCACTTCTAATCAATTTACTTTTGCTCCGTACTCATATCAATATGCAAAAATTAGAATAGTTCCGAAAACAGCACTTCTTACAGCTACACCCGGGGAAGTAAGCTGGTTTGATTTATACAATATCAGGGTTCCTATCACAGGAGCTGCAGTATTTACAGTGAGACCAACAATCACTTATGGAACGGCATCTGATTATTATTTGATTTATGCTCCTCAAAGTGGTAACTATATGTCCTCATACAAAATAACCAATCCTACTACCAATCCGGTTATGACTGGTGTTAACATACCTGTCACCGCTTATAGTAGTGCTCCACAAGCAAATCAATTGGGAGGTGGAACACCTCTACTTGAGTCAGGTGGCGGTGCATTAAAGTTTGAACCAATCTATAGAGATGGTTTTGCTTACATAATTCATGCAATAGCAAATCCACAATCACCTTCAAGTGCGAGTTTGCATTACTTGAAACTCGATGTAATAAATAACTCTAAAGATGAAGAGATAATATTCGGGGCACCAAATCATTGGTATATTTATCCTGCTATAGCAGTTGATAAACACCATAATGTTGCTCTTTCATTTTCTAGAAGTTCATTAACTGAGTATGCAGGGGCTTATTACACAGTTAAAAAGAAAGATATTACAAATGCATTAGCACCTACCCGAGTTTTACAAACAGGAAAAAGTAATTACAATGTAACTTTTGGAGGTACAAGAAATCGTTGGGGTGATTATAATGGTATCTGGTTAGATCCATCTGATGAAGAATCATTTTGGTTGTATGCGGAATATGCCGCTCCTTCAAATCGTTGGGGTACATGGGTCGCTCAAGTAAGAGTTGCTCCTTATGTCGGACCTAGCATTTATACAAATACCGAAACAATTCAGTATGTACCGATTGAATTAGGTTTTGAGAGTGCGCCACAAACCGTATTTATTCAAAATTTTGGTTCTTCTGATTTAGTTATCACTGATATTCCGTCTTCACAAAACGATTTTTTAAGGATATCAAGTTTAAATTTCCCTATCACATTAGATCCATATGATTACTTCACATTTGATGTGATTCACAAACCTACAACTGCTGCTGTGGTAACAGATACCCTAAAGATTACATCTAACGACCCCAATTTTATTGGAATCGTCTTGAAGGGAAGAGGATTTGAAATAAACACTGCACTTGGTAATACAATTTATTCAACTACCGGAAATGGAAATTTTGCTGTACTAAATCAATCAACCGGTGTGGGACAGTTAATTGGCACAACTAACTATAATGCAATGACAACCATTGCTGTTAATCCCAAAACAAGTGTGATGTATGGTATTAGAAATGAAGCTAACGCTGCTCGAATAGTACGAGTAAATGCTCTTGAAGGTGACGCATATTCATTCGATGAAATACCTTTTACAAATGTGACAGGTGCTTCATTTGATACTTCTGGAACCATGTTCATAGCATTAAGGACAGGTTTGCTTTACACATACAATGTTGAAACCAAGCAACTTGCTTATTTTGATTCAGTAAAATCAGCATTAAGTGCCATAGCATTTAATCCTACAAACAATGAATTGTGGGGTGCAGGATATCGTGCAGTTGGAGCAGGTAGAGATAGAATTATAAAGATAGATTTAACCAACGGAGACACTACAATCGTCGGTATCACAGGCTTTGGTGTACTTACAAATGATCTCGAATTTGATGTTGATGGAAATTTGTTTGGAGTAAAGGGGGGAGCAACACAGGTGGGAGATTTGTTCTTAGTTAACACAGGCACAGGTACGGGTGCATTAGTTGGGGCTACCGGTATACAAAATTTGGCTTCAATCGCAATAAATCATGGCATTACAGTTTCTATCAAAGAACAAATCGGTGTTAAACCAACGGAGTTCACACTGAAGCAGAATTATCCTAACCCATTCAACCCTTCAACTGTAATTGAGTATGCCCTTCCTCTTGATGCTTCCATTAGAGTATCTATCTATAATATTCTTGGTGAAGAAGTTAAAAGACTTTTTAGTGGAAACCAAAATGCCGGAAGTTACAAAGTTACTTGGAATGGCGATGATAATTATGGTTACAAACTTTCTAGCGGTATTTATTTTTATGAACTCAGAGGAAATGATAACTCAGGAAAAGAGTTCTCATTATTGAAGAAAATGATATTGATGAAGTAAACTTTATCTTACTACTGTTTCATAGCAAAAAAAGAGTTTTATTAAGTTAGACTTTTATTTATTTTAGCTATCGAATCAATTTGAAAAGTCTCGTGGTTCACGAGACTTTTCTTTTTTATAATCATACAATATTTAAAATGCAAAACATCAAGCTACTCATTCTACTTTATATTTTATTAGCTCCTAATACATACTCTCAAATTGCACAAGGACCGGCGCAAGGAAAGATTAATAACGGGGTCATCGTATCAACATTTAGTTTCCCACGTTCTTCTATTATTTCTTCTCCAAAAGAAAGAGTTATTAAAAATAAAGTTCCACCTACTCGACAAATTATTCAAATAAATACGGATGAGAATTTCACTCCATTAAAAGATATTTATATAGATTACTTAAAGCTAACTTCTGATGAAGATACACTGAAGTCTTTAACACTTAACAGTTTTAATGGAATTAATCAAACTAATTCAATTCCTCCTGATCCACACATAGCAGTAGGCCCAAGTCACATTATTGCAACTGTAAATTCTGATTTTGCGATTTGGGATAGAAGCGGAAATAAAGTCCAACAAATTAATAGTGATAACTGGTACCAATCTACATTAATTGGTGCAGGTCCGTTTGATCCTAAAGTTGTTTATGATCATTTTATGAACAAGTGGGTGATGGTTTGGCTTTCATTAAATGAATCTGCACGGACTGCGTACTATTTAATTTCCGTTTCAGATGATAGTGATCCTCAAGGAGTTTGGTATAACTATGCAATTCCCACGCACACAAATGGAAATTCAATAGTAAGTAACTGGGCAGACTATCAAGGTGTAGGCTTTGATGAAAAAGCAATCTATGTCACTTCAAATCAATGGACCTTTGATTTTGGATTTGATTATGCAAAAATCCGGATTATTCCTAAAGATCAAATTATCCTTAATCCGGCCGGTGAACTTAAATGGTGGGATTTTTGGGATGTCAGATTTCCCGGTATGACTAATATAAATTCTTTTACTTTGAGACCTTCAATAGTTTATGGGTCCTCAAACACTTATCCAATTATTGAAGCTCCATACTGGTCAGGTAACTTTTATAACCTTTATAAAATTACAGATCCTATCTCCAATCCGGTTTTGAGTGGAGAGGTAATAACAATTCTACAATTCACAGATCCTCCATCTGCAAATCAACTCGGGGGAGGAAGATTACCAATAGAATCGGGTGAAGGAATCCAGAATGAGCCGACTTTCAGAAATGGTTATCTCCATTCAGCACACTCGATTGCAAATCCAATTAATAATAATTTTTCATCAATATTTTATACTAAAATAAATGTTAATCAGGGCAGTTTAAGTGAGTATAAAGTATTTGGAGGAAATGAAAGATGGCATTTTTATCCGGCACTAGCAGTCGACAAGTATGGAAATGTTGTTGTCTCGTATTCGAGATCAAGCCCTTTGGAATATCCGGGGGCATTTTATTCATCATTGGAGAATAGTCAATCAACTTTTTCAGGTAGTAAAATTATTCAATCCGGCAAAGGAAATTATGTTGTCGATTTTGGAAGCGGTCGAAATCGGTGGGGAGATTACACTGGTATTTGGTTAAGTCCAACTGATGAAACCGAGTTCTATGCACTTGGTGAATTTGCCTCTGTGACTAATACATGGGGAACTCATATATCACATATTCGAATTCAGAAATATAATGGGCCTAAAATTATTACTTTAGATGAATCGATTAATTTTGGAGAAGTAGAAATAGGAACAACTTCACATTTAAAAAAGATTGTCCTCCAAAATTTTGGGGATGCTGATGTAGTTATTTCAAGTATTACAAATAACCATTTAGGCTTTAAACTGAAATCAGAAATAAACTTTCCAAAAATTTTACACCCTTATGACACTTTAAATCTCTTTTTTGAATTCACTCCGAATTCTGAAGGTAATATTTCTGAAATAATTGGTGTGACTTCTAATGATAACACCTTCCAAGGGATTAGAGTAAACGCAATTGCATACCAAATTACACAAGTAATACAAAACAAATTATATGGAATTACTACTGATGGAAAGCTTATTGAAATAGATAAAACTTCCGGATTATCTACTATGATAGGGGAGACTGGATATGATAACTTTCGTGCAATTGCAATTAATCCAATTAACAAACAGTTATTTGGATTCAGAAATAGTCTGAATAAAACTCAATTGTATCGAATAAATGGTGACAATGGAAAAGCATATTTATTATTTGACGAATTAGCTATACTTGCAAACGGAATCACTTTTGATGAATTGGGAAACATTTTACTATCAGAGAGAAATGGGAGAATCATTAAACTTAATTCACTAACCGGAGATTTAATTTCTGAACTGCAGGTAAACTCACCTCTTAACACAATTTCATTCAATTTAAAAACTAATGAAATATGGGGAGCTGTGTACAAGGCAGTCGGTGCTGGGAGAGATAAAATTATCAAAGTAAATAGAGTAACAGGCGATACATGTCTAGTTGGAATTACCGGATACGGGACGTTAACGACAGACTTAGAATTTGATTCCGAAGGAAATCTCATGGGGTTAAAATTTGGAGCAAATCAGGCATCTGAATTCTTTAAGATAGATACTAGCGATGGGAAAGTGAGCATGGCTACAGTAGTAACAATTTCCGGAGCAAGTTCTTTGGCATATATTGGCGAGAATTTAGTCAGTATAAAAAATGATAAAAATATTGAGTTGGTTTCAGCATTCGAGTTGGATCAGAATTATCCTAACCCATTTAATCCAAGTACCCAAATCGGTTTTAATTTACCTTCAAGTTCAGAAGTAAAGTTGTTAATATATAATATGTTAGGGGAAATAGTTCAAACCTTAGAAGAGAAATCCTTAGAAAAAGGTTATCACACATACGTCTGGACAGGAAAAGACATTTTGGGAAGTGATTGCAGTAATGGAGTTTACTTTTATCAACTAAAAATTGTTGATATTGAAGGAAAAGAAACTTCAAAAATAAAAAAGATGATAAAATTAAAATAGACAATAACTTATTTTATAATAGTTATTTAACTTCAAATTAATAATGGAGATAATATGCTTAAATGGATTATTAGTACAGTAATTTTAACATTACTTATTTTGCCAGCCAATCAGGCACAATCTGTGCTCCAGAAGGAATGGCTTAGAAAATTTGCTGTGGAGCAAGACGAGTACTTTAAAAAAAATTACTCGGAGGCTGAGACGATTGCTAAATCAATGAATATGCCGACAGTTTATACAAATTCTTTTGGGAGCATAATGGTTTTAGCAGGTCACGATAATGGCCGATTAATTTATGATGCTACTGAAAACCTAAATGCAGCGAGATCTGTTTCAACTGATAAAGTTTGGTCACAAGGTGGAATCGGAATTTACTCCCTCTCCGGTGCAGGTCAAACATTAGGTTTATGGGAAGCTGGAGGTATTCCCAGAACGACTCATCAAGAATTTGCGGGTAGAATATCAATTATTGATGGTACCGTAACTACATCAGAACATGCAACACACGTTGCAGGGACAATGATTGCTTCAGGAGTATCGCCTACTGCAAAAGGTATGTCTTATGCCGGTTCTATAAATGGATACAATTCAACTAATGATTTGAGCGAAGTTTCCACTGCTTCAGCAGGTGGAATTAAAGTTTCGAGCCATTCTTATGGTTCCATAGTAGGTTGGCGATTGGATTACAGAAACGATGGTCTTTGGGCTTGGTTAGGCGATCCATCAATTAGTGAAACCGAAGATTGGAAATTTGGTTTTTATAATTCGGTTTCTGCATCTTGGGATAACATGATAAGAAATGCAGAAAACTTAGTTGTTGCTAAGAGTGCCGGAAATGATAGAGGAGATGGACCCTCTAGTGGAACTAGTCATTGGGTCTTGGTTGGCGGTGTATGGCAACTTTCAACAACTCCCAGATTAATTGACGGTGGTCCAAACGGATATGATTGCATAAACGATCCCCGTGGAATTGCAAAAAATACATTGACTGTTGGTGCTGTTAATGATTTAATTTATGGATACACAGGACCTTCGAGTGTTTCAATGTCTTCTTTCAGTAATTGGGGACCAACTGATGATGGTAGAATAAAACCTGATCTGGTTGCAAACGGAATTAGTTTAAATTCTTCAACTAATTCCTCGAATACTGCGTATGCATCACTCAGCGGTACATCTATGTCAACGCCAAATGTTTCAGGATCGATAGGTTTAATTCTCGAACATCAACAAAATCTGCATGGTTCGGCCAATCCGCTAAAAGGGTATCAATTAAAATCACTATTGTTACACACATGTGATGAAGCCGGTCAAAATCCGGGACCTGATTATGTTTTTGGATGGGGTTTATTAAATACATTTAGTGCTGTTCAGTTGATATCATTTAACGCACATTTAGGGAATAATCAGTTAATAAAAGATGTTGTGGTTCAACAAGGAACAACCTATGAATATCAAGTTGTGAGTGATGGCAAACAACCTATGAAAGCAACAATTTCCTGGTTTGATCTACCGGGTACTCCGACAGTTGCCTCGTTAGACCCAACAAATCTAATGCTAGTCAATGACTTGGATTTGACAATTATTGGACCTAATCAAGTTACCTATTTCCCGTGGTTGCTTGACCCAACTAATCCATTAGCAGCCGCGACTCGTGGAGAAAATATCAGAGATAATACTGAACAAGTCCTAATCCAGAATCCAATAGCTGGAACGTATACAATAAAAGTTCACTTTAAACCAAATTCTAATCAAGAACAAAAGTTCGGATTAATTGTAAGTGGAATTGCATTACCACAACCTTCAACTACTAATCTTCTCAATCCGGCAAACGGAACCACCGGTTTTTTACCCCCGCTTCGATTAGAATGGAGTGTTTCAGAATTATCTCACTCTTACGAACTACAAGTTGCGTATGATTCACTATTTACCGACACCTATTTAAATGTTGATAGTCTTGAATCAGCGGCATATACATTTACACAGTTACCAAGTTCAAGAAAATTGTATTGGAGAGTACGGGGAAGAAATTTTTCAAGCTTAGGTGAATGGTCAAACGTATTTAATTTCTCAACAAGTATTTCTATTCCTCCAGCTCCTCAAACCGTCTCTCCCGGACTAGCAGAGTTAATTCCACCGGCTAATATTCACTTAATATGGAATAGAGCTGAATTTGCTTCTAATTACATACTACAAGTTGCAGTAAATGCAATCTATACCAATTTAGCTCTCACTGATTCATCAATTATTGATACAACATATTTTATTGATTCATTGGGTGAAGGTAGGAGATATTATTGGAGAGTGAGTGGTCAGAATGAAAGTGGTTCAGGCGCTACAAGCGCTCCCCGAAATTTCATTACAAAAATTTATACTCCCGATTCACTCTCAGGAAGTGTTATTGATGGGAAAGCAGTTTTTAATTGGAAAGATAACTCTTCAATCGAAACCAAATATATGATCCTCAAGAAAACAGGCTCTGAAGGTTTTGTTGTTTATGATTCAGTAAATTCAAATGTCATAACTTACACTGATCAAAACTATAATCCTGCTGTTTTATCTGAATATGCAATATTTGCAAAGAATGCTATCTCGCAATCAGATACAAGTGAGTCAATTAAGTTTTTAGGAACTACTTCGGTTGAAGATAAGGTCATTCCTACTGAGTTTGTATTAAGTCAAAATTATCCTAATCCATTTAATCCATCTACAATAATTGAATTTGCAATTCCTATTGATGTTGATGGAGAAATTGCAATTTTAAAAATATTTGATATTCTAGGGAATGAAATCTCCACACTCGCTGAAGAAGGGAAATCAGCCGGAAATTATAAAATTTCTTTTGATGCTAAAAATCTCTCTAGTGGAATATATTTTTACAAACTCTCGGTAGGTAAATATTCATCGATTAAAAAGATGATTTTGGTGAGATAATTTCAAAAAGCGGATACTAAATGTATCCGTTTTTTTTATTAAGAACTTAAATTACTATCAAATTGATACTTTTAGTATATTTGTAAGTTCGTATAAATATTGAATTACATTTTTGGAGAATTAATGATTAAGTTTTTAGGGACCTACCAAGTTATTCCTTCTCTACCTGAAAAATTAGAGAAGTTAAGATACTTGGCTTATAATTTACATTGGAGTTGGAATCAAGATACACAATCATTGTTTAGAAGATTAGATAAAGAATTGTGGGAGGAAACACATCACAATCCGGTTAGAATGCTTGGAAAAGTGAGTCAAGAACGTCTTGAAGAAGTTGCTGATGATGATGGATTTGTATCTCACTTAAACCGAGCTTACAACAGTCTCGAGGTTTATCTAAACGAACAAACATGGTATGAAAAGAATAATGGTAAGGTTAAAAATTTTAGTGTTTTATATTTTTCAGCGGAGTTTGGTTTAACAGAATGTCTCCAAACATATTCCGGAGGTTTAGGTGTATTAGCAGGTGACCATCTTAAGTCAGCAAGCGATTTGGGTATTCCCTTAATAGGAATAGGACTTCTTTATAAAGAAGGATATTTCCAACAGTACCTAACTTCAGATGGATGGCAACAAGAACGTTACGAAATTAATGACTTCGAAAATCTTCCGATGAAGTTAGTTCTGAATGAGGAAAATAAACCATTAATGCTTTCAGTTGATTTTCCGGGAAGACCGGTATATTTTCAAGTCTGGAAAATTCAAATCGGAAGAAATCCGCTTTATCTTTTAGATACAAATGTTCAAGAGAATGCGCCTCAAGACAGAAAAATTACAGAGACACTTTATGGCGGTAATAATGAAACGCGAATTCAACAAGAAATAATCCTTGGAATTGGTGGGATTAGAACTGCCCATGAACTTGGAATCAAACATGTTGTTTGCCACATGAATGAAGGGCACTCTGCTTTTTTATCTTTAGAGAGAATGAGAACATTAATTAAAACTTTCGGACTCTCATTCCACGAAGCAATGCAAGTCGGTTTTTATTCAAATATCTTTACTACACACACTCCGGTGCCTGCCGGTATTGACGTTTTCAGTTTGGAACTTGTTGAAAAGTATTTTGGAAAATATTACCGTGAAGAACTTGGCATAAATGAAAATGATTTTTATTCACTTGGCACTATTACAAAAGAAAAACAACCAACTGTTTTTAATATGGCTCATTTGGCAATGAATACGGCGGGATTTATCAATGGTGTTAGCAGGCTTCACAGTGTTGTCTCAAGAAAAATGTGGGCTTCAGGATACCAGAATATTCCTTTTAATGAAATTCCAATCGACTACGTGACAAATGGTGTACATACTCGTTCGCATCTATCAAAAGAAATGGAAGACTTGTTCAAACAATATTTGGGTGAAGCTTGGATTCACAATCCGGCAAACAATGATATTTGGGAACGAATTGATAAAATACCCGATGAAGAATTATGGCGAACTCACGAGCGTAGAAGAGAAAGACTAGTCTCATTTGCAAGAAGAAGATTAATTCAGCAGGTTAAATCTCGTGGTGGAAGTTTACAAGAACTACAACAAGCTGCTGAAGTTCTCAACCCAAATGCATTGACTATCGGTTTTGCAAGAAGATTTGCAACGTACAAGAGAGCAACACTGATTTTCAGAGATATTGAACGACTTGCTGATATTTTAAATAATCCTGAATTCCCTGTGCAAATAATTATCGCAGGTAAAGCGCATCCACAAGATGACCAAGGGAAAAGCTTAATTCAAGAAGTATTTCAAATGGCAAATGAAGAGCAATTTAAAAGAAAAATTGTATTCATCGAGAATTATGACATGAATGTTGCGCGTTATCTAGTTGAGGGTTGTGATATATGGCTTAATAATCCAAGAAGACCTCTAGAAGCGAGCGGAACATCAGGAATGAAGATTATTGCTAACGGCGGTTTGAATCTCAGTGTTCTTGATGGTTGGTGGGATGAGGGATTTTCGCCTCAAGTAGGCTGGAAAATTGGAAATGGTGAAGAATATTCTGACCTCGATTATCAAGATGAAGTTGAAGCGCGTACACTATATAATACTTTAGAAAAGGAAATTATTCCAACATTTTATAATCGTGATGAAGACAAACTCCCAAGAAATTGGATTTCAATGATGAAATCTTCAATTAGAACATTAACACCATTTTTCTCAACAAGCAGGATGGTGAAAGAATATTACGAAAAGTTTTATGAATCTTCTTGGAAGAAACGCGAAGCTCTCAGAGGAAAAGATTGGGGACTTGCAAAAGAGATCGCAAGCTGGAAAAACCATGTGAATAACAATTGGCATCAGATAAGAATAGTCTCAGTAAGCGACACAAAGATAAAAGATGTTTTTGTTGGAAAGTCATATAATGTCAGTGCTGAAATTTTCTTGGGAGATTTATCTCCTGAAGATGTTGATGTTCAAATTTATTATGGATTAACTGATAAGCAGAGTGATCCAAGTAATAATTCTTCAGTTGTAATGAAAGCATCATCAAAAAAGCAGACAGAGGATAGAATTTATAAGTACTCCGGTTCAATTCCTTGTTCAGAAAGTGGATTACACGGCTGGACAATTAGGATTTTACCTAATCATCCCTTAATGATTCATCCTTACGAATTAGGTAAAGTATATTGGGCACAGAAGTAAGAAAATTGAAGTATGATTTTAGAAACTCTTGATGTAAAAGTTAACGATATTTTTATTTATAGCGAGAACAAGTTCGATCTCGCCAATAATTTTAAACTTATCAACAAAGATGCAAAAGTCAAGAAACCTATAAAAATTCATTATAATGATGTTATCGGTTTCATTAATGATCATACTCCTAAAAATTTAGTTATGTATCGGTTATTAACAAACATTCCGGATTTCGATACAAATCTTATCAAATACGGTCAACCGATTAATATTAATGGGGTCGAAGAGATTTTTCACTTCGACCCAATTTTTGCTATTAAAGAACTCGAACAGTATGGTGATTTACATCAGTATCCGTTTCTTAGATTTAGAATTCAGCAAGTCGGGTTAATTACACAATTACGGAGTTTCGGAAAAGTTAATTATAATGAAGTCTATTGTTTCGATTTACAAGCAACGGAGGCTCGTTGGCAGAATGATAAAGTCTTTGCAGAAACAATCTTTGCATTTGAAAATATCGATTTTACTTCTGAAAAAATAATTCAGGAATCTAAAAAAGTTGTTACACCGCCAATCACTTCACAAAGAACTAATTCAGCAAGAAGACCCCTCAGTACAAACAGAGATAATATAGTTGAAGAAGTAAAAGATATAGATGCTAATAAAGTTAAGAAACTCACGATTACATCTATCAACAAAATACCTCCGGTTACACCAAGATTTAAGCGTGTAAAAGGAGATTCTCCTCCGCAACCACCGATTACCCAGAATGTAGTTAACTCAAAAAATCAAACTGAACCTAAAGTGGAATTGAAAACTAAAGAGTCTCAACACAAGAAACTATCCGACCTATTTAAGTCTTCTAAATCGATAAATGAATTCATACATGAAAGAGGAAAGCAACAGATAGTTTTAAAGCTTAGAGACCACGAGAGAGAATAGGTTAAATAAGTTTTTTAATTTCTGAATAGATTTTTTCAACAGAAATAGAATTCATACAGTTTGGATTAAAGTCACATTTCGATTTGTAACATACCAAGCAATCAAGGTCTGACACAATTTTTACAACTCTTCCATAACTTTCAATTTCATTTGATGATGTCGGACCGAAGAAAGAAATTACTTTTTTCCTGAGAGCTGTTGCAGCATGAAGCCCCATTGTATCGCCTGTAATAAAAATATGCGAAACATCTACCAGAGAAAAAAACTCTCTAATTGAGTTATTTGTTCCGGTATCAATTACAGAAGGAAATAACGATTTGATTTTCTCATTACGCTCTTTTTCATCAGGTCCACCATAGAGTAATAAGCAAATATCATCTTGAGTTGCAAATTTATTTATTAATTGAATGAAACCTTCAATAGTCCATTGTTTCAACTGCCATCGGCTTCCGGCTCCTGTATTTAATCCGATGATAGTTTTGTACTCCGAGAGATTATTTCTTGAAATGAATTCATCTCTAAATGATTTTTCGGTTTCAGAAAGATTGATTATAATCTCACCGAAATTATAATCTAATTCTGCGATATCATGAATAATTTTTTGGTAACTATTTTGATTAAGTTTTTTAACCTGATCAAATGCACCCATTTCAAGCCATTTTTCAGCACTATCATTCATTGGAATAATATTACCTGACTCGCTTAAAACAAATCCATATTTCTTATCAGAAGAAATAATTGTAGCAAATGAAGCACTTTGCAGTGATGTATCCGGATGAATTAAAACATTAAACTTTGTTGTCATTAATGTCGGTAGCGTAGATGCGTCTTCGATAAAAAGAAGTTTATCTACAAGAGGGTTATTAACAAATATTTCTGAAGCATTCTTCTTAGTTAACCACGTTATGTGAGCGTCATGATACTTTTCTTTTATGGCATGCAAAATTGAAGTAGTTCGCAACACATCACCGATTGCATCAAATTTAAGAACGATAATTTTAAAATTTGATGGAGAGTAATTTTCACAATTTGTGCAAATCGTTCCAAATTGTTTGTTGAAATAACAAGGTCTATCGCCGGGGAAGTGTTTGCAATCAGTTTTTAATATCATTTACTTAAATCGTTAATAATCTGATGAAATAAAGGTACAATATTAGCAAAGTTATTTCGTTGAACAAAATTCTTAATATTCTGTTCGAAATTAATTACATTACTTAATTCAAGAAATCTAACAACACCATTAACAATTGCCTCTTTTGATTCCGGTTCAATTATAATACCTGTCCTATCATCAAATACAAATTCAGATAAGCCGCCAACTCTTGTAACCATCACCGGCTTTGAGAAACCATATGTAACATTTAAAATGCCGCTTTGTGTAGCACTTCGATAAGGGAGAACGACCAAGTCTGAAGCTTGATAGTATTTTGCAACATCTTCATTTGGAACAAATTTATTCTCCAAAACAATCTTATCTGCATGACCTGTGTTATTTATTATATCTTGATAAAATTTAATATCTTCATAGCTCTCACCGACAATCAATAATTTAGCATTTGGAACTTTTGATTGAATCTGGGGAAAAGAGTTAATTAAAATATCTAGACCCTTATATTTTCTGATGTAACCGAAAAAAAGGAGGACAAAATCTTCTTTATTAAAACCGAATGATTTTCTTGTTGTTTCAATATCAAGTTTAGTTTCAAAATTATAACAATCATAGACCGGTAATTCAGAACGATAAATTGCTCTTTTGTCAGCAAGTTCTTTAAGTTCTTCTTCAACTTTTACAGATAATGTTAGAAAAGCCGACGCATTCTTCAAGCCAATATTTGTTAAGGTTCTATCGATTAAGTTGCCTTCGTGAGAAATAAAGTTTTCAGTAATAAATAAAATTTTCGACTTAAGATTTTCATTCAGATTAGAACTAATTCCTCTATGGCAAAAAGCAAAAAATGGATGCCACCAATCGAAAACTACTAAATCCGGATTTTCTTGATTTATTAATTTTGCTACTTTTATCCAATTGAAAGGATTAATAGAGTTTACGACTCTTTCGTTTGGAGCTTTTTTGATTACTTCTGTACTTTTATCATACTGGGTAGTTCCGGGAAAAAGAAAAGAAGGGTAGAGTAGTGAATAGTTTAATATCTTTACATTAAATTCGTTTTTTAATGAATCAAAAAGGTAAGAGACAAATAAAGAATTACCACCACGGTATGGATAGGCTGGTCCTATCAAAATTATTTTCTTCTGACGTTTGTCCACATTTTTTTGTGAAGACATTAATTTCCCGTTAACTTTTTGATTTGAATTGCCGCTTGTTGATTGTTTGGTTCAAGCTGAAGGACTCTTCTAAAATTTTTCAGAGCTAAACCTTCATTTTTATCTTTTAAGTAAGCATTCCCTAAAGCAAGTAAAACATCTGTAGTTTCAGGAAACATTTCTAAAATTTTTATGTAAGTGATAATAGCATCCTGAATATAATTGTTATTTTCTAAATCACTTGCTAAAAACATCCATTCACGTTTAGAGAAATTTATAGTTGAGTCAGTCTTAATCGTTTCATGAAGTGAAAATACAGAATCTAAACCAAATCTTGTCCCAATTTGAAAATAAAAATCTGAAATCGGTTTTTTAAGTGATTCTGTAGTATCTCTAAAATATATAGATGCAATGTAATTGGAAGGATTTTCTGGATAACGATCTCTATAATTCATTACATGAGCAATAACAACCTTTTCTTTCGGATAGATTTGCAAATCGGCTGAGTTCCAAGCACCCGTGTGTCCAAAATAAAATCTCTTGGAAGTGCTATCAGTGAATGAAAAACCTAGTCCATAATTTCTGGTATTTCCATTTGGAAGTACAAGGGGCTTCAGCATCGAATCTATCGTAGCAGATTTTAGGAGAGTATTATTTAGAATTGCATTTCCAAACTTGAGTAAATCTTCAACTGAAGAAATAATTCCTCCGCCCGCTAATTTTATACTATGGTCGGCAAGTGGAGCATTCTCGAGAACACGCTTTTTATTTCTGGTGTACATTGGGGCTCTGTAAGGAATTATTACATTATAATAATCGAGATAAGTATTCTTCATTCCCGCAGGGTCAAAAATAAATTTCTTAAGGTATTCCTCAAAATATAATCCTGTTACATTTTCAATTATTGCTGAGAGTAGGTTATAAGATAAAGTAGTATATAAATATTTT
>JAHBUO010000031.1 GCA_019638025.1 Ignavibacteriaceae bacterium | reverse complement strand
GCTTTTGGGAAATAAGGTGTGAACTCCAAATTTTTTCATTATTCCCCTCAGCTAATAAAAACTGGAATGATTTTTTATTCATAAAAGGAATATACCGTTTTGCCAATTGGATATTGAATTGATGCAAAATTGTTTTATTAAAAAGAGAACCTAAAATCTCGTATGATAATCTTTTTAACTTTCCGCCTATCGCCAAATTCTTAAGATAAAAGAAGTAGTATTTAAGATAACCAAGTAGAATTTCATCCCCCCCTTGTCCACTCAATACAACTTTTATATCAGACTGAGTCTTAATTTTTTCTAAGATTGAGAATTGAGCAACTACGCTAAAAGTTGGGAACGGCTCTCCTTGTGCAAAAATTGTTTTAGAAAGGTTATTAATTATATCTTTGTCTTCAATTGAGAGTTTGAAACACTTCACGTTCGCTTTTTTAATTAAGATATCTATGAACTTCTCTTCACTGATACTTTTATCATTTGAAATAACTGAAAAAGAAGAAATTCCTTGTTCTAAATACTTGTTAGCTTTTAATGTAATCGCTGAGGAATCTAATCCACCGCTCAGCAAAGAACCTACCTCAACATCACTCCGTAGTCTAATTCGTACACTATCTTCAAATAAGTATAAAAACTTTTCAAAAGATTGCTTTTCGGTTAAACTTTCCTCAAAATGATAATCCCAATATTTTGTATACTCCTTTTTATAATCATTAAGAAATATTGAAATTGTTGTTGCGGGAGGAACTCTGTAAACATTTTTAAAAAATGTTTCTTCATTGAAATCCACCAGGCTTTGTTGGATATAATTGTAAATAGAATTGCTATTTACTTCAATACTTTCTAATAGTGGCAAGAGCTGTTTAATTTCGCTTGAAAAGTATATAGCATGATCTGATTCATACAAAAACAAAGGTTTTATTGAAAAACGATCTCTGCTAATAATAACTTTATTATTCCGAGTATCCACTAAAATGAATGCCCACATCCCGTTGAGTTTATCGAATGACTTTTCAGAGTGCTTTTCGTACAATTTAATTATTACTTCTGTATCGCTCTCACTGATAAAATTGACTCCTTCATTCTTAAGCTCTTCTCTAATCTCGATGTAGTTAAAAATCTCACCATTATATATTAAGTGAAATTTGTCAATGCTCATTGGTTGATTGCCATCGTTGGAGAGATCAATTATTGAAAGTCTGCGATGTCCCAAAAATACATTAAAACAATTTTCGTCAATTCGATTTGTACGTGTATTTATAGCTTTATACCCTGAAGAGTCAGGTCCACGATAAGCCACTGAATCAGTTAATTGAATAAATTTGAGATAATGTTCCCTATTAAAACTTTCACGCTTATTAATTGCTCCAAATATTCCACACATTTCACTGACCTTTTTCTTCAAGTATCATTTTGTAAATATCAACCATATTATTAACGGTGGAATTAATTTCAAATAACTTCTCCATTCTCTCTCGCCCTGCTCTGCCAAAACTCTCTCTCAGATTCTTATCACAAATTAGTTTCTCAATTGCATCCGCTGTTTTAATTGAATCCATTTTAGGAACAACAAAACCTGTTACTCCATTTGAGATTACTTCACTTAAACCACCGGCATCAGAAACTACAACAGGTATTTCACAAGCCTGAGCCTCAACAATAGCCACCCCAAAACTTTCATCGTCATAAATGGACACTGCTACATAAATATCAATCGTGTTAAGATATTCAGGAATTTTTTCATTTGAGACAAAACCTGTAAAATTCACAAAACTAGAAATTTTCAAGTCCGCTGTGAGTTTTTCCATTTCCTTACGAAGTGAACCATCTCCTATAATTAATAATTTCAGCTTATTATCAGAGTACTTATTAACTAATCGCGCAAATGCTTTTATAAGAAACTCGATTCCGTATTGTTTTTCCAATCCTTTAGTTGTACCAATAACTATTTCATCACACTGGTTTTTCTTATTTTTACAAAAAATATCCAAATCAACACCGAATGGTGTTACCCTAATCTCTTTTGAAGTAAATTCCTTTGTCCTTTGCATCATGAATTGACTTGTGGAAAGAATATAGTCAGCACGATTTAAAACAAATTTCAATACAATTTTATGCAAGAATGATTGATCTGGAAAAGAAAAGACATCCGACCCCCAAACCGAAACAACATTGGGGTGAAACCTTGTAAAAGCTCCTAAAATTCCATAGCTGGAAGCATAGTGCGAATGTATAATATTCGGCTGTATCTTCTTCAATATTTTATAAATTTTGGGAATTGATAAAAGATAGTAAATCTTAATAAAACTACCGAAACCTCTAGAAATTATCCAATTGGGAACAGAAAAAGTTTCATGCCTGACCAAATTATGATACTTCTCATTTTTACTTGCATCAAAACCAAACAAATAAATGCTGAATCCTTTTTTCACCAACTCGTTTGCCCACTTAATTGTATGAATAGAGTTTGGGGGAGCTAGTAACAATATTTTTGGATGGCTAATTTTCATGAGATATTGTCATGTTCCTTGACTGTTCATCAAAATAAAGTAAGGAAATGTAGATAAGCCAAAATGGCAAATCCATTGTTATCCAACCAAAAGTTAGAATATTTATGCCTTCAAAAAATGACCTTATAAATACTCCAACTCCTATTATCGCAAACATCAAAACTGTAGAAGATATTTTCCGATTCTTGTTGTACCAATATTTGTAATTTTTAAATGCTAACTGAAAGAATAATATTGGGATACTAATGGAAATTATAAAACCAAAGAGTCCTAATTCAGACCAATAGCTTAAATAAAAATTATGTGCTAAGTTTCCACCTTTTGCTACTTCGAACAGCTCTTTTAAAACTAGTCCACCCCAACTTTCAAGCATTATTGGTATGTAGTTAAACATTACATTAGTATAAGAACCAGGACCCACCCCGAGTAACCAATTATCCCTAATCATACTCACAGTCAATTGCCACATCGTATCACGTTGACTCAAGCCCTCTTCAAGTCTGAATAATAACGTAAATAAATCATTAAAAAATGGAAATGATATTAAAAATAAAATGGTAAGAGTGATAAAAACAGAAAGATAATAAAACCAAATTCTTCTTCTTAAAAATAAAATGGCTAATGAAGTTGCAAGTGTAGACAAGATTGACGCTCTCGACATAGAAATGACCAGAGCCATTGACAATAGTATAATAGCACTTAGATACAGAAATTTGTTCCATCTACTTACATCAAAGTAATTATACAAAAGAATTGGAATTGAAATAATGAAGAATATTGAAGACGCATTTATATTGCTTATAAAGCCTGCATTTCTATTGTAGGTTCCGGTTGCGATATCTATAAATTTATTTGCTGTAAAGAATCCATCGTAAATTGTTGCGAGTGCAATGATAATTGAGGAAGCAATTAGCCCATTCAGGTAGAGGGTAATGACTTTTTCTCCATCAATTAAAATAAAAAACATATAAACTATCAATAAGAATATGATGGTTTTAGTAAAAGCTGAAAAACCCTCCATATAATATCCTGAATAGAAAGTCGAAACTATCATTAAAAACAAGAGAAATACTAATTGAATTAACAATAGGTAGTTTGGTCGGGGATAAGCTGAAATGCGAAGACCATGCTTGTTCAATACTAAAACAAGAAGTGCAACTGACGATACTAAATTAATTACTGTCCGAAATCCTGAAACTATATCACTAACTAATACCAGATAGGAAAGTAAAATAGCTACTACAACTAAATTCCTTCCGAGATAGAGATAAGATAGCGCTCCAATAAGTAACCCGATACTTAAATAAATCGATAATGGAGATATTAATGTAGCAAAAACAATCCCGAATGAATATAAAATTACAAGCTTTGGATTGAAAGAGATGTCTTTAATAAAAAAGTTCATTTTTTGCGTAATACAAACTCAATTGAATACTCACCATTCGAATGTTTAAGTGGATCGGTTATGGTTAATCCATCACTACACTCTTTTATATAAATTAATTCATAATTACTTATAGTTTTTTCTAATAATGGAAGAACACCAATTGTATCAGGAGCTTCATCATTTTCAATTAAGAAATAATTTAGATGATATGGATTAAATCGAGATGGTAATGTTTTCTTTTTTTCATATAAATCTCTATGTGGTATAGAGACAATCAAATATCCACCCTTCTTAATAACTCTATACCAATTTTTCAATGATACTTTTGGATCAGGCAAGTGTTCGAGCGTATGCGAAGAATAAAGAAAATCATACATTTCATCTTTAATATTTGAAAGATACTGAGCATCACCATGTTCAAAATCATATCCGTCAGCGTTCTTGCAAACTAAATCTCCGCCGAACCCTACGTCTAATCCTCTGCCACTACAGTACTTTTCGAAAAAACCTTCTTTTAATCTTCTTTGATAAGCTTTCGAAGTTTCTCCCGGAACAAATGGCCTTCCTAGTGTTCTATATTTCCATTTATAAATAGTATTTTTAATACTTTTTCCAGTATCCCAAACTGATTTTGGTACTTTTTCTTTAATTTTGATTAAAAACGACATTTTTTACTTTCTTTTTATAATACTCAACTCATTTAAAAATTCAATTACAGAGCAAAAAACTTCTTCTACGGATAGATTTTTCATACACTCGAGAGTTAAACAATTGAGACCCGCATTTGTATGACAGTATTGAGTACTTTGCGGAGAACAAACAATTTCTTTTCTTAAATATTTATGAAACTTTCCGTAAGGTAATGAATAAAAAGGATTTGTAGGTCCATAAATTGAAAAAGTAGGTTTACCAAGCAAACTAGTAATATATAACGGTCCTGAATCATTTGAAATGATTAGGGAGATAGAACTTAACAGTTCAACTAATTCATCGATACTTTTTGTCATAATAAAGTTAAGATTCTCTTCTCTCAGGAGATTTGCAAAATCTTGATTACTCTCAGTAAAAGGAAAAATAAATTTAACACTATAATTTAACTCAATTTTCTTCGCTAATTCAATAAAATTTTGAATTCCCCATTCTTTCGCTTTCCATCCGGCGAATGGATGAATATATACTATACCATCGCGCTTAAAGTTTACGTCAAACTCCTTGTTAAATATAGGTCTAACTACCTTTGGATAAGATTTAACACCATCGATATAAGAATCCATTAAATGTGGAATTTTTCTCTTATAGGAAAAATTATTAAAAGCTCCAATCCATAAAGGGTCTGACAAGCCACTGACCGAATTTTTCTTAATTCCGATATATAACGAAACACTTGAAATTGTTCCGGTCAAATCGATAATGTCGTAGGGGTTTAATTTTTTGATTCTTCTGCGAGCATCTATTGATGCTAATCTTCCTCCAAATAAAAAATCTCTACTTCCAAAGATTTCTACTCTTACGTCTTTGAATACATTGTTGTAAATAGGTTTGTTCTCAGGGAAACAAATAATTGTGAATTCACTTTCATTCAAGTTTGAAAACAAACCTTTTATCGCTGGAACTGTGAAAACTGAATCCCCTATTCGATGAAGAACAATTATTAAATTGGTACCGGACTCTCTTCGTGGAGTTAGCAGTCTGATAAATTTGAGAAAAATGCTTATCGAAGAGTTCATAATAGCGTAAACAATTGGAATGCGCTTAAAAATACTTATAAATTCGCGACTACCCAAATTATTTAACCACTTTAAACTTAGTTATAACTCTAAATGAATTTAGAATCTGGATTATTGAATCTTGCTGAAGTATAATTGAATTGATGATATAAATAAGCATAGTCATCGTTGGAAACATGAAGAAACTAATCCAATAGTCATCAATAAAGTTAAATAAAAACGTAACCATAAACACAGAAATAAAACCATTAATCACAGATACAAAAATATCTCTTGAGTAAAAATATTTGAGTAAACCGTACTTAAAACCTAAATAAATGAGACACATAACCGTTAATAAAATGTAACTGATACTTGAAGTTAACGCTAAACCATTTTGTTTGAAAGCATTCACAAAAATCGGACTTAATCCAACTTTTAATCCGACTGAAAAAAGTGTTATTAAGAGTAAAGGATAGAGTGCTCCTACTGCATACATAACTTTGTTGATAAGTGCGAATGCTGAAAAAAATATTAAACTTGTACAGAAAATTTTTAAAACACTTGAAGTCAACTCTACATCAGTAATAGTAAAATTTCCCCTAAAATAGAGTACTTTTATTATTTCTTCACTAAAAAAAAATATAATTAAAGTTATCGGGACAAACAAAAAGGTGTTGATTGCTAAACTTCGATTTACATTTTTTGAAAATAATACTCTGTCACCTAAAAAACCATCAGTGAATTTTGGGAAAACTACGGTAGAAAAAGTCAAAGATATTATTGAAATAGGAAGGATAAAAAGAGTATTAGCATAATTTAATGCTGATATACCACCACTATCGACTTGAGATAAAAAATATCTATCAATCAAAATAAACAACTGTCCAGAAATTTCTATAAAAAAAATAATTCCTAGTCCGGCAGGTATATTTTTAACCAAATCAAAACTATTATTTTCGAAAACTAATTTTCTTCGAACCGATTTCTCGATTTTTGCATAAAGATAGATAAGTTGAAAAAGCATACTAACTAAAAACCCGAATGGAATCGAATATATCCCCAACTTAGCATAGAATACAAAAACAAAAACAAGAATAGTAAGGTTGAATAAAAGTTGCGAAGCAACAGGTGTTACAAACTTATACTTAGCCTGAAAATAGGCTGATAATACAGCGATAAGGGCATTTATAGGAATCACTAATATAAAAATTCTGAAAACATTTAGGGCCAATTCACTAATTTCTATACTGTTTCCAGATAAATAAGAAGAAATGATAGTGGACGATGAGATATAGAGTAGTATTGTTACGATGGATGCCGAAATAAAAAATACATATAAAATATTCTTAAGAAACTTAGTACTTTCTTCATCTGAGACTTTTGAAAATGCCGGGATAAAATAATTTTGTCCGATATATTGAATTATTGAATTTATTATAGTTGGAATAACTGCTCCGACAAGATACAAGTCAAATTCAACTTGAAGCCCAAATAACGCAGCATAAAGTGACTCTCTTAGCAGTCCCAATCCTTTACCAACTATATTATACGCGATAAGTATCAGAGAAGCGCCGGCAAGCGATGAAGATAAATTTAATTTCATTTATTCGAATTATTTATACTTAAAAAGTAGTTTATTGTTTTCCTTAGTCCCTCCTCTCTACCGATTTTTGGTTCCCACCCCAAAATAGTTCTGGCTCTGGATATATCCGGTTGTCTTACTTTGGGATCATCTTCAGGTAAAACTTTGTAAATAATTTTACTTCTGCTCCCAGTTATTTTTATTACTTCTTCAGCAAATTGTTTTATTGTAATCTCATCCGGATTACCAATATTCACAGGATTAGTCTCGTCAGACATCAGTAATTTGTATATACCATCGACTAAATCATCGACATAGCAAAAACTTCTTGTTTGGGAGCCATCACCAAAGACAGTTATATCTTCACCATTTAGCGCTTGACTAACAAAAGCTGGTAGTGCTCTTCCATCATTCAACCTCATACGTGGGCCGTATGTATTAAATATTCTGACTATTCGTGTTTCGATACCATGATATCTATTATAAGCCATTGTAATTGCTTCTGCAAATCTTTTAGCTTCATCATAGACTCCGCGCGGACCAACCGGATTTACATTACCCCAATATTCTTCTTTCTGTGGATGAATAGTTGGATCACCATAAACTTCAGAAGTCGAAGCAAGTAAAATTCGTGCACATTTTTCTTTTGCTAAACCTAATACTTTGTGTGTACCGAGTGCACCGACTTTTAAAGTTTGAATCGGTAATTTAAGATAATCAATTGGGCTTGCCGGTGACGCAAAATGCAAAATATAGTCTACTTCTCCTTGAACGTGGATATAATTAGTTATATCATGCTTTATGAATTCAAAATCTGGGTTTCCAAAAAGATGAGAAATATTATCGGGATTGCCGGTGATCAGATTATCTATACAGATTACTCTGAAATTTTCACTTAACATTTTATCACACAAGTGAGAGCCTAAGAAACCAGCTCCTCCCGTTACTATTACTTTAGGTTTACTCATATCAGTTTAAATACTTTTTAATTTTTTGCTCTTTAGAAATGATTATTATTAGAGAGAGTAGAAAAACAATAAATCCACCGGAAAAACTCCACAAAACTAACCTTGGAGAAGAAGCCTTACTTGGAAGAATAGCCGAATCTAATATTTCGACGGTTGGAACATCTCTATTTTCTTGAATTTTTTCTTTGTAATACTGTTGCTGCAAAAGAATATAAACTTCATTCTTTACTTTAATCTCTCTCATTAAATTAGTCAACTCAATTCCCAAATTAGGCGCCGATGAAAATGATACAAGAATATCTGAACTATTGCTCTCTAATTTTTCATACTGTCGTTTTAATTCTGAAAGTCTTGATTTCGTTGCTTCCATAATACTATTATTTTGTTGCAAATTCTGGGAAAGTAAGTTGAAATTTATCTCGGTTGCAGTAATCTCACTCTTCAATTTAGCTGCAGCTTCGATTGAAGCTTTAACTTGATCATTTAGAGAAATTGCTTTATTCTTTGATTGAAATTTTATTAATTCAGCTTCAACAGAATCTAAGGATTTTTTAGTTCGTAGTAATTCAGATTCGATGTACAGTCTTGCATTTCTGGCTTTCGAATAGATTTTTTGACGATTTATGCTATCAAGCGATTCTACTAAAGAATTAGAAATATCAACTGATAGTTGTCGCACTCTCTCATTTGAGTCAGAAAATCTTCCAATTATGGGAGTAGAAACCGGTACAGATAATTTTACCACTCCCTCTTTTGTAATATCTGTAATAATACTTTTTGAAAGTTTTTCTGCTGCTTCAATATCTGATTCTAGAGAATAAAATTCTTTCAATGCCAATTTTGATGCAGTAAAATAGGAGGCAGTCCTACTCTTTAAAATTTCTACATATAATTGTGCAGTAGCAGAGCTTGTTCCGCTCATCAAAGACGAAAAGTCGCTCCCTTGCAATATATTACCTAATGAATACTGATTATTCTTTTCAGGTGGTAAAATAGTTACAACAGCTTGGTATGTCACAGGGTAAAAAACAAAAAGTAACAAGAAAATAAGAATAATAGAAGAGAATGTATTTACTAGTAACCTACTTAAATTTCTGAAAACTAAATTTACAAATTGATTTAAAGACAAAGCTACCTCGTACTAACTATAACTGCGACAGTTGCAGCTATTACTGTTGCAACCTGTCCGGCAACTGAAAGCACATCTTTAAACACAACCCAGAACCGAGGTGAAGGTGGATCTTCCGGAACCCATATTGCATCTCCGGGTTCAAGATTTTCTATATTATCAACTTCGATCCATTCTCCCGTTCCGGATTTAACAATACGGACATCTGATTTCAAAGCTCTCCATCCATATCCACCGGCAATTTTTATGTAATCATCAACTGTATATTCTTCCTTAAAAGGTATATTCCCCGGTTTTACTACCTGCCCAAGCATGGTAATAAAATTTTTCTTCTCAGGAACTTTGATAACATCATTTCTCCTAAGCGTTATATTTTCATTTAGATTATTTTTTATAAATAAATCTTCAAAGTCAGCTATGACTTTTCCTTTTCGATGTCGGGATTTTGATTTGAAGTAATCATACTCATCATCTGTCATATCGGCACGCGGAATTATTTTTAACCGTTCATATTCAGGATCATACTCATCACTACCAATCTCCCTAAAAACAAATGCATCTTTTAATGAAGCATTTTCTAGAAATCCTCCCGATAAGTCAATCAATTCCGCAAGTGTGGTAGTATCATCTTTTATTCTATATGGTCCCGGAAATTTCACGAAACCTTCAATATTAACTGAGTTATCAACCATAAATTTGGGAATTTCTCTAACAATAATTTTATCACCAAATTGCAATTTAAAGTCTGAAGTTAAGAGCTCATCCCTAGTTTCAATAAAAAATCTATTTTGAGAACGATTGTCCGCTGCAAATCTCACTACTTCAATAGTATCTATTTTAGCTTTGGTTAAATAGCCACCACATAATTTGATGAAGTCTCTTACATCTTCGCCTTCAACAAATTCATATACACCCGGAAATTTAAGTGCCCCAACTGCTGCCACAGTTCTATCAATTTTATCAAAATAGATGAAATCGTCATCAAGGAGATAAGGATTGAATTTTTGTTCACCAAATCTTAAAAATTTAATATAGTCAACTTTAATTTTTTCTCCATTCTCACGGGTAATTGAAATATTTCTGAGGTCGGATGTGGGATTTAACCAGATGTACTTATTTATCAGGTCACTTACACGAGAGTTGGCAAATAAAAATATTTGTTGGGATTTTTTAACATCTCCTGCCACGTTAACTTTAATTCGCCTAACATCAATTAAAGAAATATGTATGTCCACATTTTTATAATTCTGTCGTAAAACAGAATATATCTTATTTTTAGCATTTGAAAGCGTTTCACCTTTCAGATATAAATTACCTATCCGCGGTAGATATATACTTCCTTCTCGATTGATTTCAGCATTGAAGATGACCTCATCCAAGCCAATAATTGAAATGAAGAATTTATCTCCAGTTCCAACTATATAAGTATTTGTGTCAATGCTTCCAAAACTCAATGAACCTAAACTTAATGTATCGCGATTAATTATTCCTGTTCGCTCTATATTACTGATTGAGTATTGACACTCAACTGTAATTGAAAATAAAATAAATGCGAAAACAATTCTGTAAAACATTTAAATGATCAATTATTTATTATCGGAGGTTTTGAACTTGATATTTGTTCACTTTTTTTAGGTCTTGAGTAGTAATAATAATATTTATAATACGAGCCATATGAACTCTTATAAACAAAATTATTTAGAACAGCTCCAACAAAATTAACATTGTCTTGACGAATGATTTCGATTGCTTTTTCCATTAACTCTTTTTCAGTAGTATTAGCAGAAACAACTAATATTGTCCCATCCGCAATACGAGCTAGTATTTCAGAATCAGTAACAGCAATAACAGGAGGAGAATCAAGTAATATGTAATCAAACTTATCTCTCAATCCTTCAATAAATTCTTTCATTCTAGGTGACTCAAGCGTCTCAGCCGGATTTGGAGGAATGGTACCTGCAGTAATATAAAATAGATTTTCCTGCTCTGATTTGCGTAAGATATCCTCAAAACTTACTTGTCCAAAGAAATAATCAATTAAACCCGGATATCGATTAGTTTTAAAGAATGAGTGGACTCTTGGTTTTCTTAAATCGCAATCGATGATGAGGGTTTTCTTATTTGATTGGGCGAAACTCCCTGCTAGATTAGCATTAATCATAGTTTTCCCCTCAGAGGGCGCTGAAGAAGTAATCAAGATTACCTTCAATGATGAAGCATCTAATCTCGAGTATTGAACTCTGGTTCTCAATGCTCTAAAGGCTTCGCTTGGAATTGAATCAGGTTTATGATGTACGATAAACTCAAAGTCATTTGTACCTGTAGTTGTCATTGCTTCAATTTGGGGTATCCATGACAAAACATTAACATTTCTATTCTGAATATCTTCAGGAGTCTTGATTGTGTCATCAAAGTAATTTCTAATGAATGCAAATCCAAAAGCTAAGCCAATTCCCATCACAAATCCCACAAGAATAATTAACATTCTGTTGGGTTTAGAAGGTGTTAGTGGAATTCTTGCGCTATCAATTATATATACATTTCCGGGTTGTGATTGCTCATTAATAATTGCTTCTTGATATTTTTCTTCTACTAAGACATAAAGTTTCTCGAGCGATTCTCTATTTCTTTGTAATCTTGCTAATTCGATAGTTGTTTTAGGAAGTTTGTTAAACCTTTGGTCATAATTTTTTACAATAATATTCAACTGAGACAACATGGTTTCGAGAGATTTCAGTTTTATTTCTTCTTCAATTATCTTCTGTGAAAGTGTTCTTAATTCCTCAGGTGTACTTGCAAGAATAGAAACCTTAAGTCCGTCAACCTGCTTATCGAGTTTAGATTTTAATTGATTAATTTTTTTGTCATACTCTGCTACAATATATTCATCATTTATTTTATTTGATTTATTATCATTTAGGGCTAAGGTTTTGTTAAGCTCTAATTTTGCAATCTCTGTCTGAAGAGTCTTCAAATATTCCTGGGTCATTCCACTTTCCAGAAATGTAGAAAGTTGAGGATCCTTTTTCTTGAGTTCTGCCTTTAAACTATTGAGTACTTTTTCAGATGAGAGCATCTCAATTTTTGTAATATTTGCTTGGGATTCAAATCTAGAAATCTCACTAATCAAACTTGATGCTTGTTGGTCTAAAGCAACGATACCTCCCTTTTCTTGAAAAGTTTTAATTAATTCTTCAGAATCACTCAATTGCTCTAATTTTTCTTTTCGTTGAGAAGCTAAAAAGTTTTTTACCAGTGTAAGTTGATTTCTATTAATTTCAAGATTGAGTTGACGATATGCATCTGCGTATGCATTCGCAATTAACGAAGCCTCATAGGGTGAAGGTGACTCAATAGAAATTTCAACTATATCTAATCCACGTTTTTGTTCAATTGAAGTTATTGAAGAGAGACTTTTTATTAAATCTTGTGGAGCAATTAATGCAGATTTCGATCGATCAAAAGCAAATCGTGACTTATCCAATAATAATGAAAATGTATCAGGTTCATCGACAACCATAAAACTATCTATTAGAGCACTACTTACTTTTTCTCTGATTGTATAACTTTTTAAGACTTCTATTTCGTTTGCAATGAACCTATCATTTCCAAAATCAGAAAATCCGGGCATTAGCGGAGCATCTAAAATACTACCCTGAGGTTTTGAAAGTTTAAGCACGGTTGTAGATTTATAAATATCTACAGCGTTCATGGCATAGATAACAGCAAAAACTAGACTCGTAATTGTTATGATTATTATAGGGATTGCGTTATTTCTGATTAAATCGATATAGTCTTTAAAACTAGTGGTTGATTGTTCAGAATAAAAACCGTTATTATTGTTATTGCTCAAAAAAACTCCTAGTTTCTTGAAATGTTCAAAATTAAGATTGTCAGTGAAATTAATGTAGAAATTATCGAAACAGTTACTTGTAGATAATCTTTAAAATAAAAGCGTGGTTCACCGGGAGCGACTAAAATATCTCCGGGTTCCAACGATGGAGGTGGAATCACTTTATTTAAGTCTTTTTCCCAAAGTAAATCATTATAGTTAAATTTGAATAATACTTGGGATGAATCCGGCATATTTCTGTAAATTCTCAAGTCATCCATGTGTGCATTTTCAGTTGGTCCACCTGCGTATGAGAGAACATCAAGCGCGGTAGAATAGACCGGGACAAGATATTGTCCTGGATACCTAACAAACCCCCAAACACTAACCTTAATATTCAAACTCGTTGGATCGGAGTAATCATAGAACGCACCTTGTGATTGGTAGTTCTTGCTCATATCTCGTCCAACCTTTATATCACCGGTTTGACTATATGCAATATTACTTAAACAAAAAACAATTGTGAAGAAGAGGAGAAAACGATTCATTAATAATTCCCTACTAAATTAAGATGTTCAATTTACAAAATGAAAATTTTTATTCAAACTTTATGTTTGATTGATTTTTATTTTTTTTGTGACAAAAATACTACACATTAACCCAATCATCGGACCTACAATTAGTCCAATCAGAAGCAAAAGTTCAAATCTTATGAAATTACTGAATGTAACAAAACTAAAGAAAGATGACATTAGTTTCTGCGCACCAAAGATAATTCCATCAGAAACAATCGATGATAATAATCCTATTATTATCCCACTCAGAATAATGGGTGCTCTAATCATCCAAACTGATGCACCGACTAATTTCATTGTATATATTTCGTCTGATTGATTTTCTAAAATTAACCTTAGCGTACTATATACTATATAAAAAGACAAAAAGGAAAATACCGATACTAATAACCAAAGATACTTTTCACTCAACTTTATAATGTTTAATGCTCGTTCAAATAAAGCTGATTCAAAGTAAACACTTTCAACACCATCGAGAGATTCAAAATTACTTATCGCTGATTTTACTTTGTTACTATCAAACGTACTCTCTTTTAATGTAATTACAAAGGAAGCCGGCAATGGATTGTTTTTCAGTATCCTTGAAAAATCTTCTCCCGTCTCTAAAATAAATTTCTCTCTAGCTTCTTCTTTACTGATAAACTTAATACTCTTTGTATAACCTGACTTGGTGAGTATTTCCGAAATTTCTTTTACTGAATTAGAACTGAGCCCTTCATCAAGGAAAACATTAACGAAAAAATTTCTTTTAATCTCTGATTCAATAAACTTTGAGGTCAGAACTGAAATAACTGCTATTTGAATCAACAATACACTAATCGTTGTTGATATCAGAGAGAAAAAAAACGATAATTTCGTTCTTCCAATCGACTTAAACGTTTCTTTAATAATAAAAATCATAACATCTAAAAATTTGATTCATCAACCCAACGATGAATTGCCCAAGTATTTGCTTGAATATTCTTTTTTAAGAGCAAATTGACTCTTCCGTCAATACGGATAATATCGTTTGGATTAAAAGTAACAGTTAAATTAAAACCCCTAATAATATTTGCTTCAGTTGAATCTTCAGAAGATGCAACAACATTATTCCAAATTAAGTCCAACCTTTCAGCATTTTGAAATAATCCATACGTAACCTTCATTTCCTCATCTCTTCCCCAGGAGACATCAAAACCTAAATCATAGTTCCGATATGTAAATAGAAAATCATCAGCCAAAAGTCTTCCATAGATTGTACTGTCTTTAAAGGTGTAAGCATATTGTAAATTCTGAAATACTCCATCTACAGTAGTCAAATCACTTATGGTTCCACTTGTGTCCGATGAGAAATCTAATTTTGGAGCAAATGGATTATCACATCCGAATGCCAACATTAAGACAGCAAATAATATTTTAATAGGTGAGCTGACCTTTGAGCTCACTCCATGTTGGTGAATCACTATTTTTTATATCCTGCCAATTAAAAATTGTCCAGCCAAAGCGAGAATCTCTAATCATCTTAAATTTTAGTTCACCTTGAAAGTTATTAGTCTCATTTGACGAAAAATTTGGGACGATAAAATTATACTTAGCAGAATATATTACTGTATCTGCTTGAAAAATTGACTGTGATTCGCTCAGTATCAGATTTAGTTGACTTTCAATTGGTGTTCTAATTATTAAATTATTGAAATATTGCTCTTCTTCAGTTCGAGACCAATTATTCAGTAATACCGGGTGTACTGCACCGATTCCCGCTGAAGGGAGAAATGAAAAACTAATATTTGTAAATGCTGAGTCAGTCAAGCACGCAATATAATTTTGACTATTCTTCTCTTTAACAGAATTTATTAAATTTACAATAAGGTCTTCGTGTGTAACAGCAAATTGAAAAGTTCCTCTCGGTTTGTCAGGAGGCTCTGCATTTCTGACTGATAATAAATCACAACCAATTTGGGTGATAAATATTAAAGTAAGAATATTTATGATACTTTTTGACAAATAAAAATTATCCTTGGTGAAGTTTTTATATCGAACTGATTGCCTTCATAATTACCAAACATATAAATAATGTCAAACCCGAAACTCTTCAAACTATTCTTCAGCCAATCATAAATATAGAGCTGCACCGACTCATTGTATTCAGTTTCGATTTCGTTTTTAATAATACGAATTTTTTTATTTACCCTATTACCTTCAATCGCTCTTATTTGCTCAATCTGAAAATCTCCAAAATTCTCAAATGAACTCTCAACTAAATAATTCTTTAGATATTCTGTATTAAAATAGTCAAAAACAAAATATCCACCTTTTTTTGTATGAGTGCTTGCTATTTTGAACACTGAAAGATTTTCATCATCAGATTCAAAGTAGCCGAAACTTGTAAAGAGGTTTAATGACAAATCAAATTTACAATCAAATGAGAAAGTTCTTACATCTGAGTTAATAAACTTTATGTTCAGTCCCTTTTCTTCAGCCTTAAGCCGTGCATAGTTCAACAGATTTCTACTTATATCAAATCCAATAACATTAAAACCTTCTTTAGCAAATGAAATTGAATGCCTTCCGGCTCCACAGGCAATATCTAAAATACTACTTTTCGGTTTCAATTTAACATGATTTAAGATAAGCTTAACTAATAAATTAGCTTCGCTCTCGTCCCTATGTTGATAAACCTTTAGATAGTCATCAGACTCAAACCATTTTTCAAACCAATTTTGCTTCAAAGAACAATTCGTCCCTGAACAGCCCTACTAATAGTGGCATCGTCAGCAAATTCTAAATCGCCACCCATCGGAAGTCCTCGTGCTATTCTTGTAACTTTTACATTGTAAGGTTTCAATACTTTTGCAAGATAGAGGGATGTTGTATCTCCCTCAGTATCCGGATTAAGTGCTAGAATTATTTCTGTAACTAGAGAATCGTTGAGTCTGACAAGCAGTTCTTTAATTTTAAGATCGTCCTGATTTACTCCACTTAGTGGCGATAAAACGCCACCAAGAACGTGATAGCGTCCTCTATATTCACCCGATTTCTCAATAGCGATTACATCACTCACTTCTTCTACAACACATATTATTGAAGAATCTCGCTTAGTACTACTACATATTTCACAAATTTCAAATTCGGTAATATTATAGCAGACTTTACAAAAAGATAATCTCTCCTTCAATCCTTTAATTGCATTAATTAACAGGTTCACATCATCAGAATTCGCTTTTAATATGTGAAGGGTAAGTCTCTGGGCAGTTTTTTTGCCTATTCCCGGGAACTTGTTCAACTCTTCAATTGCAATTTGCAACGGTTCAGAAATTATCAATTTTAAAATCCCGGAATGTTAAGCCCTGGAGGGATCATTCCCTTTGTAACTTTCGCTAATTCATTTTCTGCCATTTTACCGGCTGATGTCAAAGCTTTATTCACAGCTGCTACGACCAAATCTTCCAGAATTTCTTTTTCAGAAGCATTTATAACTTGCGGATCAATTTCAACTGAAATAATTTCTTTGTTTCCTGAAGCAGTAGCTTTAATCATTCCACCACCGGCTTCCTCTGTCACAGTTTTGTTACCTAAATCCTGTTGAACCCGTTGCATTTCTTCTTGCATTTTTTGAACTTGCTTAAGCATTCCCTGCATTCCACCCTTCATAAAATTCCTTTCTGTTATAGATTTACTTTCTTTTGTTAAAGTGTAAATATAAAATAATGATTTGACTTTTTACACTATATATATATAAATTTTTAATCCTAATTTCGAAACAAGATATAAGGCTGTTAAAGTTTGAACTATTTTATTAATTCATATACTAAAGATGACCTGGGGTTAGTTTCAGAAAAAACTTTTTCAGATTCAATCGTTATTTCAAAAAACCACCGTTTGAGAAGTAAAAATATTGGGGAAAGTTTATCAAAAATCAATTCATTCTTTTTTGAGTTTCTGCAGCAATATAATTTGCCTCTTCCTGAGATTATTCAAAAAGAACTTGTCAGATTTGTTCATCAACCTTTGTCGATATTTCCGTTTAAGCTTAAAGTTCTAAATTCTGTTGATACTAGAAATTCAGTAATTCTTTCAAAGAAAGAATTTGAACAAATATCCACTCCAATTTTTGAGTTTTATGTTGGTGATTGTTTAGAGTATTTTGTTTCAGATTCACATCTGATCACTTTAAATCTGTGTGATGCAAATGAAGTTAAATTGATGTTAAGAATTGCTTCTAAAGCAAATGTTGTATTGAAATCTTTTTTTGAAAGAAGAAATTTTTATTTATTAGAGTTCAATTGTTTTTTTGGTAAATTAGATGATAAAATTTTTCTAGTAGGTGACTTTTCACCGTTTGGCATTTTTATTAAAGACATGGAAAATTCTGAATTGGAACCTAACCCTTATAAGTTGACCAATTCAAAGTTATTCGGAAAATATACAGCCATTATTTTTAAACTATTATATTAGAGGATTATGATTACAAAGTATGGATATTCGACTGTAGGTGTCATTTCGATAATTTCATTTATACTTATCGCATCTAGTTTTTTTATAAGTGCTATGCCGGTCAGAGTTATTTTAATAGCTTTGGCAGTTTTAATGATGGTATTTACCCTCAATTTTTTTAGAGATCCGGAAAGAACATCTCCTATTGATGAGACTGCTGTCCTCTCGCCAGCAGACGGTAGGGTTTTATTTGTTAAAGAAGTTGATGATCATAAATATGTTAATAGAAAAGCGAAACAGGTATCAGTTTTTATGTCCCCGCTTAATGTACATGTTAATCGAATACCGATAGACGGCACAATTGAAATTGCAAAACATGTTGAGGGTGAATATCTAGTTGCGTATGATGATAAAGCGTCAGAAAAAAATGAAAGATCTGAAATTGGAATTTCAAGTAAATTTGGTAAAGTTTTTTTTACACAGGTTGCCGGGTTCGTTGCGAGAAGAATAGTATTCGAGTTGAATGTTGGTGACTCTGTAACTGCAGGTAACCGATTTGGTATGATTAAATTTGGAAGCAGGGTCGATGTTATTGTTCCACACGAATGCGAAGTACTAGTGAAAAAAGATGAAATTGTAAGAGCCGGAGAAACCATTCTGTTCAAATTCCCACGGAAGAATTAGATGAATTTTTCTTCAGCAAAAAAAATTATTCCAAATTTTTTTACTGCTATGAATATGGCGCTTGGCTTTTATTCTGTGGTAGAAACAACCAACGGGAATTATAAATTCGCTGCATGGTTAATAGTTTTTGCAGCTGTTTCTGACGCACTCGACGGAATGTTCGCAAGAATCACAAATACCAGTAGCAAACTTGGAGTTGAGTTAGATTCACTCGCAGATGTAATAAGTTTTGGATTAGCACCTGCATTTCTTTTTTGGAAAATCTATCTTTATCAGTTCGAATATGTAGGATTATTAATCGCGGTTATTTTCTTGGTCTCCGGGGGCTATAGATTAGCTCGCTTTAATACGCAATTAGTCGGCTTCGATAAAAATTATTTCAGCGGCTTGCCGATTCCAATGGCTGCGATGACAGTCTCTTCATTTGTAGTTCTTTTCGTAAATAATGGAGAAGTTCCTTCAATTTATTCACAGATGATTATTCCTTTGCTACTTTTACTGTCTGCACTGATGGTGAGTAGAATCAAATATGATACACTCCCAAAACCAACATTAAAAAGTATAAAGGAAAAACCTTTTGAGATAGTTTTTTTACTAATCTCAGTAATAGGTGCATATATGACCGACGGGAAAGCAATATTTTATATCTTTATTTTCGTAATTCTATTCGGTATTTTTAGGCAGTTAATCAATTCGCTACAAAATAAATTAAAATGAGTTTAACATCCCAAAATTAATAATATGTATAGAGCAAAAATTTTTGTTAAGAGAAGAAAGTCGATATTAGACCCTCAGGGAAAAGCAGCGGAGCAGGGTGCAAAATTGCTGGGTTTCAATAATATCTCCAAAGTTAGGATAGATAAATCAATAGAGTTTTTTATTAATACTGAAGATTATAATTTAGCCCAAAAAGAATCTGATGAATTTTGTAAGAAACTGTTAGCTAATCCAATAATGGAAGATTACGAATTAGTTTTGGAAAAATTTCGATGAAAATTAGATTTGGGGTTGTGGTTTTTCCCGGTTCTAATTGCGATCACGATGCATATTACTCGGTTAAACAGCTTTTAGGTAACGATGCAGAATTTCTTTGGCACAAGGAACATTCATTAAAAAACTCAGACGTAATTATATTACCCGGTGGGTTTTCTTACGGTGATTATTTAAGATCAGGCGCTATTGCTAAACTTTCGCCTTTAATGAATGAGGTTACAAATTTTGCAGAAAAAGGTGGAATTGTTATCGGAATTTGCAATGGATTTCAAATATTAACAGAGAGTGGGCTCCTTCCCGGAGTTTTACTAAAAAATGACTCGCTAAAGTTTGCGTGTAAAGATGTTTTTATTAAAGTTACTAATAAGAATTCAATCTTTACAAAATCATTGATAAAAGATTATCTGAAAATTCCCATTGCACACGGTGAAGGAAATTATTTTGCTGATGAAGCAACTCTAACTTCCCTAAAGGCGAATAATCAGATAGTTTTTAAATATTGCAATCAAGATGGAGAAGTAAATTCTCTATATAATCCCAACGGCTCAATTGATAACATAGCAGGGATTGTAAATAAAACCGGTAATGTGCTCGGAATGATGCCTCACCCAGAAAGAGTCTGCAACCCAATCTTGGGAAACACTGATGGAGTTGGTATCTTCAAATCAATAATGAATTCATTTAAGTAATATATATTATAGGTAGGTTAAGATGTTTGGAAATTTAGGCGCTACGGAAATTATTTTAATTGTCTTAGCAATAATTATTCTGTTCGGTGCAAAGAAAATTCCTGAACTAGCTCAAGGCATCGGAAAAGGAATGAAAGAGTTTAAGAAGGCTGTTAAGGAAATCGACGAAGATAATAAGCAAGAAGATAAGAAATCCTAATCAATTATGTTTTCGAATATTGGCGCAGGGGAATTAATAATGATTGTACTGGTAGCATTGCTACTTTTTGGTCCCAAAAAACTACCTGAGATTGCTCGAACTTTTGGTAAAGGGATGAATCAGTTTAAACGCTCTCTGAATGAAGTCGAAAATGAAATTAAGGAATCTATTAATCTTGATGATGAAAAAGAAAAAAAATAACCTCTTTGAAAGTGTACAGGTGTTGATTGCTTCCTTATAATTCCCACACAGAAAAAATAAATCTAATAGAAAATGGCTCCATAAGTTTGGTTGAAAACGTTAAGTTTTTTCTTGAAGAAATAGATAAAAGAAAAAATTTGAACTGTTTTCTTGATGTGTATAGTGAGAATGCTCTTTCTGATGCTAAAATAATTGAGGCAAAGATTAAGAGTAAATCAGCAGGAAAATTAGCCGGGATGGCGGTTGCTGTAAAAGATGTATTTTCAATTAAGGGAAAGAGAATGACCTGCGGTTCAAAAATTCTCAAATCTTTTGTACCTCTATATACCGCAACAGCAATTCAAAAACTTATCGATGAAGATGCTATAATCATTGGGAAGACCAACCTCGATGAATTTGCAATGGGTTCTTCTAATGAAAATTCTGCATTTGGTTCAGTTAAAAATCCAATTAATGAAGAGTTTGTACCGGGCGGTTCATCCGGTGGTTCCGCAGCTGCAGTTGCCGCAAATTTATGCGATGCATCTATCGGAACAGATACAGGTGGTTCGGTTCGCCAACCTGCAGCCTTTTGTGGATTATATGGGCTTAAACCAACTTATGGTAGAATCTCAAGATTTGGTTTAACTGCTTTCGCTTCGTCATTTGACACAGTGGGAATCTTTGCTAAAAATATTGAGGACACGAAACTTTTGCTAGATACAATGTCAGGCAAAGATGAGAAAGATTCGACGAGTGTTGATTTTTCAGAGGCAGAAAAAAAATCTGAGATGAAATCATCACTGAAAATTGGGGTATTGTCTGTAATAATAAATCATGCAATTTCACCTGAGATAAAGCAAAAATATCTTGAGACAATTGATAACCTGAAAAAATTTGGACACGAAATTGTTTATATTGATTTACCCAATTCAAAGTATTCAATCGCTACATATTACATTCTCACTACTGCCGAAGCCTCATCAAATTTAGCACGTTTTGATGGAGCTCGATATGGCGAGAGAAGTACTGTTTCAGCATCACTCCAAGAAATGTACATTAATTCAAGAACAGAGGGTTTTGGAAAAGAAGTTAAAAGAAGAATTATGCTCGGAACTTATGTCCTTTCTTCAGGCTACTATGATGCATATTATCGCAAAGCTCAAAAGGTAAGAAGAATAATTAAAAATGATTTCGATAAATGTTTTAAGAAAGCAGATACTATTCTAATTCCGACTACCCCTACTCCCCCATTTAGATTAGGTGAAAAAGTTGATGACCCGCTTTCCATGTATCTGAGTGATGTATATACAACAACTGCAAATCTTGCAGGTATTCCCGGATTAAATATTCCGGTTGGGAATAATTCTGAAGGATTGCCAGTTGGAGTTCAGCTTCTTGCAGACCAATTTAATGAGAGAATACTGATGAAAATTGCTAGAGATTTAAATTCAATATCACGAATTTTTGGATAGTTCGTTAAGTGGATTTCTAATTAATTCACTATTTTTACTAATAACTTTTAATATTACTAAAGGATTTCTACATGAGTATCTTAGTTGATAAAAAAACACGCCTCGTTGTTCAAGGAATAACCGGAGGTGAAGGTTCATTTCACACAACTCAAATGTTAGAGTATGGAACTAAAGTTATCGCAGGAGTAACTCCGGGTAAAGGCGGAACAAAGTTTCTTGACATACCGGTTTTTAATACAGTTGCTGAGGCAGTTAAACAAGCAAAAGCAAATGCTTCAGTAATTTTTGTTCCCCCGGCTTTTGCTGCAGATGCAATTTTAGAAGCAGCCAATGCTGGAATTAAACTTGTCATTTGTATCACAGAAGGTATTCCGGTTAAAGATATGATTCCTGTTTATCATCAGATAAAAGCTATGGGAGTAACGTTAATTGGGCCAAATTGCCCTGGTATTATCTCCCCAGGAAAAGCTAAAATTGGAATCATGCCCGGATTTATTCACAAAGCCGGAAAAGTTGGAGTAGTTTCGAGAAGTGGGACTTTAACATACGAAGCTGTAAAACAGTTAACTGATTTAAAAATCGGTCAATCAACTTGTGTAGGAATTGGTGGTGACCCAATCATCGGTTCAAAGTTTATCGATATTATAAAACTCTTCAACGAAGACCCAAATACCGATGGAATTGTAATGATTGGCGAAATCGGTGGTAGTGCTGAAGAAGAAGCTGCAGAATTTATAAAAAAGAATGTTAAAAAGCCTGTCGTAGGATTTATCGCGGGTAGAACTGCCCCCGCTGGTAGAAGAATGGGACATGCAGGTGCAATTATCTCAGGTGGAAAAGGAACCGCAGCTGAAAAAATGAAGGCGATGAAAAAAGCCGGAATTTTTGTTGTCGAAAGTCCAGCTGAGATTGGCACTACTATGAAAAAAGCTCTGGATGCAATTAAAATTGTAAAACCCTCAAAACCAAGTGTAAAAAATAAATCAAATTCTAAAGTTTCTAAATCAAAAAAAGTTAAAAAATAATAGGAAGATAATGAGTAATAAAACTCTTGCGATAATAAAACCCGATGCAGTTAAAAAAAACTTAGTGGGTCAAATAATTACAAAAATTACTGAAGCCGGATTCAAAGTAAAAGCAGTCAAAATGACGAAGCTTACAGTTGACTCAGCCGGTGGATTTTATGAAGTCCATAAAGAAAGACCTTTCTTTAATGATTTAGTTGAATTTATGACCTCAGGACCGTGTGTTCCAATCGCACTTGAAAAAGAAAATGCAGTTGCCGATTTCAGAAAATTGATTGGAGCAACAGACCCGGCTCAAGCAGATGAAGGAACCATCAGAAAGTTATTTGCTGATAGTAAAGCTGAAAATGCTGTACATGGTTCAGATTCAGACGAAAATGCTGCGATTGAAATTGCACACTTTTTTACACGAAAAGAACTTTTGGAAAATTATCCAAACTAATGAAATTTAAAGTTTGGGAAAAAATTTCCTCCACTGAAATTTTTCAAAATGATTATTGGAGCTATCGAGTCGATGATTTTCGTCTCGATAGTTCGTTATTAGGCAAATATCACTATGTTCATACTCCTGGGTCTACAATGATAATTCCTAAAGCTAACGATGGTAAATTTATTCTTGTTGAACAGTTCAGATATTTGAATCAAAAAAATAGTATTGAATTACCCTGTGGAGGAGTAAAACCAAATTTATCCTATGAAGAGAATGCTCACAAAGAATTGCGAGAAGAAACCGGATACGATTCTTATCATTTAAAGTATATCGGAGAATTCTCCCCTTTCACTGGTGCAGCCGACGAAATTTGCAAAGTTTTTCTTGCGGATAACTTGTACTTAAATCCTCTCGCTCCGGACAAGACTGAAGAATTCAAAATTCATTTTTTAACTTATGATGAAATTAATGATTTAATCTCGTCGAATATTATTTGGGATGGATTAACGCTTGCTGCATGGGCTCTCTTTGACAAGCATAAAGGAAATTTAAATGTTTAAATATTTATTTGTACTGATAGTCATATTTACTTTTAGTATTAGTGCACAGCCAATTATGACCGGTGCCGATGTACTTATTTCAGAAAAACTTATCTTGCTCAGTGGTAAAAAGATTGGAATAGTTACAAATCATACTGCTCTTTTATCTGATGGAAATCATTTAGTCGATGCCTTAGTAGGCAAATCTGATTTTCAGATTACAGCTTTATTCGGTCCGGAACATGGGATTAGAGGCAATGTGCAAGCCGGTGAAACAGTGCATAGTGACGTTGATGTGAAAACCGGTATAAAGATTCATTCACTTTATGGAAATACTAAAAAACCAACGAAGGAAATGCTTTCAAATGTCGATTTATTGATATTTGATATTCAGGATGTTGGAGCACGTTTTTACACTTACATCTCAACTTTATTTTATGTGATTGAATCTGCAAATGAAAATAATATCCCACTGATTGTTTTAGATCGACCAAATCCAATCGGCGGTTTCGCTATTGATGGACCAATAAGAAAAGAAGGATTAGAGTCTTTTGTAGGAATTGCACCTATTCCGGTTATACACAGTATGACAGTTGGTGAACTTGCAAATTATTTTATCGGGGAAGGTTTAATAAAAGTTAAACAAGGTTTTTCTTTAGAGATATTAAGAATTCAAAATTGGAATCGAAATTCATTGGTTACTGATTACGATTCCGATTGGATTCCCCCATCTCCAAACCTACCGTTTAAGGAATCCGCAATAGTTTATCCGGGAACTTGTTTAGTTGAAGGAACAAATGTTTCTGAAGGAAGAGGAACATTGAATCCATTTCTGACAATTGGTGCTCCTTTCATCAATTCGCAAGAATTAATCAATGAACTTTCAGTGCTCGGCCATCCGGGACTTTTATTGAGTGCGACAGCTTTTGTTCCGATGGATATTGATGGGATGTCATCTAATCCAAAGTACAAAAACATACGATGCAATGGTATTCAAATCTCAGTTAAAAGTCCAAAAGATGTTAAGCCTTTTGAATTTGGACTTAATCTTATTTGTGCTTTGCAAAAACTGTATCCAGACAATTTTCAGATTAGAGATAAATCTTTTGATTTGCTCATCGGGGATAAAAATATTCGAAGATTAATTAAGAGCGGAAGTACACCAAATCAAATTTTAAATTCCTATTTTAGAGAGTTAAATCATTTTCAATTAATAAGACAAAAATATTTATTATACTAAATAAGGCACTATATGAAAAAACTTAGTTTATTCTTTATCCTTTTCGCACTCCTCTATATTGGTTGTGGGGAAAAAGAAAACAACCAAAACGTCCCGGTAAATGAAGAAGCACTCAACTTCGATTCAACTGAATTAAAAGCTTCTTCAATCGATCCAAATTCAGTTGGACTCGTAAAACTCAATTATAATCTAAAGAAAGGAGAATCCTACAATTTTCGGTTAACATCAATTGCTGATGACAACCAAAAAATTATTGCGGATACAACCCTCGAACAAAAAGTTGTACAAACTATAACTTATCTAATTAGAGGTAAGGTATTAGAAGTTGAATCTGATGGTGTAAGTGAGATTGAATTTAATTTCAATTCAATAAAACTAACCGCAGATGCAAATGGGAAAAAGTATACATATATCTCAGGAGCAAAGCTGGATTCCTTAGATAAAGAAAGATACATAGAATATGAAGCATTAGTAAACAATCCTTTCACTGTGCGCCTTGATAAAAGTGGTGACATACTTGATATTTTTAGAGCAGACAAAATTGTGAATAAGTTACTTGAATTAAGAAATATGAAGGATTCAGTTTCTGCAGATGACAAAAAACTATTGCAACAGGATATGGTTGAAGGGGCATTAAAACCAATGGTTGCTCAAGTTTTTAGGAAATTCCCGACCAACGATGTTTCTAAAGATTCATCTTGGACAAATGTAATGCCGGAAGCTAATCTCCAGTTATTTACATTAAAGAGCATTCAAAATTTTAAGATTACCGGTTTTGAAAAATTTAATGGAGAAAATTTAGCAGTAATTGTAGCGGATGTTTCTGCAAATTATAAGATTAGTGAACAAGCGAAACAAAATAAAGTTGATGTAAAAAATCCTGACTACCGTGCCGATGGAAAAATTTATTTTAATCTTAATAAAGGATTGATTCAAAAATCTATTACTTCAACAAGCATGAAAATTCAGTTTAGCGTAAACATGCCGACTCCGCAAGGAACTTTTCAAAAAGTTACACGAAGTCAATCAACCGTTAATAAAAACATTCTTGAATTATTGTAAAATCTAAAAGGGGAACTTATTCAGTTCCCCTTTATTTTTAGACTATCGGTTTAACCACAATTTTAACACCTTCAACTTTTATCACTTTAACTTGTTGATTTAATTCAACAAACTCCCCTTCTGTAACAACATCATAACGAGTGTTTTCAATATCAACCATTCCAGCAGGTCTTAATTGTGTTATCGTTTTGCCATTTTTATTGACTAAAAAATGATAATCAGGATTAGATAAAAAACCTTCAGTTGCTGAGGTTTCATCTTTTAGAATAAAATTTGAAAATGGTTTTGATTTTGGCAAATACTTAATAATTAAAGCAACCAAAATTAAAACGCCAAGTAATGTGAAAGCGAATTGAATTATAACCATTTGTAATCCTGAAAAATCAAATACAAAATCTAAATCAAACAAAGAAAAGAAAATTGAACCCAAAATCATTGTAATACCAAGCACTCCGGGGACACCAAAGCCAGGTATAAAAAACACTTCAGCAAGAATTAGGACAACACCTATGAGAAAAATTAGTATTTCCCACATAGTTGCTAATTCAAGTATTACTGAAGTTCCAAAAAAGAGAGCTAAAGCTACTAATCCGGCAGAGCCTGCTAATCCCCAACCGGGAGTTTTAATTTCTGTATAGAGTCCGATTAAGCCAACCATTATGAGTAATGATGAAATTATCGGATGATTCAAGAAGCGAACAAATTTCTCTGCCCAGTTTCCGGTTAAGTATGTAAACTCCGGATTTTCTATTCCAAATGCTTTTGCAACTTCGGTTAAGTTAGTTACAACTGTATCGGTAATATCATATTTTCTTGCTTCGATAGAAGTTAATGTTATTAATTGAGTGCTATCAACCAAACCATCAATTACTATCCGTTCATCGACCATACCTTCAGCAATATCTTTACGGCGACCATTTTTCTCCGCTGTAGCACGCATCTCGGAACGCATGTAAGATTGATATTTTTCAGATACTTTTGCTCCGGTCTGGTCAACAACCGTTGAAGCTCCTATTGAGGCTCCTTCAGCCATTGCAATATTTTTACATGAAATTGCTATTAGTGCTCCGGCAGAAATTGCCCTTTTGTTAATATAAGCGATTGTCTCAACTTTACTTTCGAGGATAGCGTCTTTGATTTGAGTAGCGGCATCAACACGTCCACCGAAAGTATTAATCTCGAAAATAATTGCTTTGAAATTTTCCTTAGATGCAGTGGCAACTACTCTTTTAACAAAAGGAGCTAGACCCAAGTCAATCTCTTCATCGATTTTTGCAACAAGTACTTTTTGAGCATAGAAATTCTGGGAGACGATAATAATCATGAATATCAAAAAGAATAATTTTCTTAACATATACCCTCTCAATCAATTCTTCAATTCTTATAATTCTCTAAAATCAAATGTCCAAGTTTATCGCGTTTAGTTTTTAGATATTTAATATTATTTGCGTTTGGTTTAATCTCAATTGGAATACGCTCAGTTATCTCTAAATTAAATCCGGCAAGACCAACAATTTTCTTCGGATTG
>JAHBUO010000030.1 GCA_019638025.1 Ignavibacteriaceae bacterium | reverse complement strand
GTACTACAAATCCAAACCCTGCTGAGCAATCTGAGAAAGCCGGGACAAAAATAGGGACATTCTTTTTATAAGCAGCCCAAATTACAGAATCATCAACTTTTGGCCCGCCATTGACTTCAAGGTATTTCCCAAATTCCCACAAAAGTTCTCTTGAAGAATAAGGACGGGGCTCTAAGCTATCAAATATCTGACCGGTTGTGTCATCACAAATTCTTAATTCTTCTTCATCGATATAAGTATCGTAAATTCTGTCGATCATTAATTCTCTAAGTTCATTATCATCGCTAAATTGAGTTCCAATATAATGTTTGAAACCGAGGGCTTCGAAAAAATCTTGATCAACCATTATAGCTCCGGTAGAGACAATTGCATCGACCATATTATTCATTATCATATCGTAAACAACTTTTTTAAGTCCAGCACTAAACAAACTTCCTGCCAGAGTAAGGATGACCGCGGTATCTTTTTCGTTCAACATCATTTCATAAATTCGTGCAGCTCTATTTAAATTACGTGCTTGAAAAGCCATTTTCTCCATTGAATCAACTAAAGCAACAACATTGTGTTCTTTGATATCAATATGTTGAATGACTTCTTTCAAGTATTCTTTTTTTGTTCCCATTTTATTCCTCTCATTCTATATAAAAGATATAATTAATTATTTAAAACCTTGTAACCAATTTTATGTGTAATTTCTGTAGCACCCATAAAGAAGGGCTGTTCATCAAAAAAGGTGAAGCCTTCTCTTAAGTAAATCTCCAGTGCATTTTTGTTGCTATTCATAACACCGATGTAAATTTTGTCATAACCTTTATGAGTTGCATTTTCATAAGCTAAGTTTATCAACTTTCTTCCGATTTTGAATTTTTGAAATTTTGGTAAAACATATATTGAGGATAAATAAAATCTCATAGCTTCAGTGTTTTCAAAAAGCTTTAGCCACCCGGCTATTTCGGATTCATGAATTGCGGTAAAGCACTTAAATGATTTATCCTCAAAAAGTTTGATTAGATTATCTGAAGAATATGTTTTCGATAGATAAAATAGCAAATCATCTAATGGAATAAAAGATGAATATGTTTCAAGCCAAGTGAGTTTTAATAACTCATAAATCGAATTAGCATCCTCAGGTACTGACTCTCTAATTACCGTTGAGATTTTTGACTCCATCAAAAAAACAATTTCGCAATTCTTAAAATTCCTTGTTTCCATCTAACTCTGTGCGATATTCCACTTGCCGCTTGAATGGAATCAATATTATCCAAATACCACTGATAATTTCTTAGCAAAGCATCTTTATTAGAGTATTTTGGTTTATAACCCAAAACTTTTTCTGCCTTTTCAATTGAAACGAAAGAATCTTTAGAGGCTGTTTCATATACCCATTTGTATAGTGGCGAAAGGTGAAGAGCTTCAAGAATTCTTAATGTCCATATAATTGGTATTTCGGGAAGACTAATAATTTTTTTGCCGAACCCTGCTTTGTCAAGTACAACTTGATAATCTTCTTTCATTGTTGTGAACTCTTTTGCGCCGATATTAAAAATATCATTAACTATTTTTTCATCTAAAGTTGCGCATAGATAAATTGATTCACATAAATCTTCAACATCCAAAAACTGATAGCGGTTTTTGCCGTTGCCAATCATGGGGAAACCGTGACCGTCTTTTGCCCAGTCATAGAGTAAATCAAAGACTCCAAGTCTTTCCGGACCGATAAAAGACTTAGGTCTTAAAATCGGGACGCACATCCCATTTTTTCGAAACTCAAGACAAACTTCTTCAGCGGCTATTTTTGCTTTACCATAAGGACCTACACCATCAAGCTTATCATCTTCTAACAAAGGATGATGATCAGGAATTCCATAAACAGCAGTTGAAGAAATATGAATAAATCTACTAACCCCAGCTTTCTGTGATGCTTCTAATAAATTGCGAGTTCCTTCAATATCTGTTGAGAAAATGTCTTCTTCTTTATAAAGAGGAAGAGCCGCAGCAGTATGTACAACTTGGTCGATGTCTTTCACGGCAAGTGATACTGTTGATTTATCTCTGATATCACCTTTGATTATTTTTATTTTGTCTTTGCAGTCGGGGTAATCAAAGTCAGCAATATCTAGAGAAACTACTTCATGATTTCTATCTAATAAATATCTGACTAAATTAATTCCTAAAAAGCCGGCTCCGCCTGTAACAAGAAATCTCATTTTTGAAAACCTTAAAAAAAATGAATTGAAAAAAGAAGATTAAAATTAGTAATTTTATAATAGGCTTCAAAAATATTAAAATATTGAGTGTTGATGAAAAACAGTGTGCAGAAAGAAATAATAAAAAATAGTTTCAGAATTGAGAATGAGAATTTTGATTATCCAAAATCAAGTTGGATTTCATCAGTGTCAGTTCATTTGGTGATTATAGCTTTTTCTGTATTAATATTTAGAGAAGAAGTTAACTTTTCCAAAGGTGAAATATTTGTTCAGTTTGAGAGAGGAGAAGTGTCCAATCAATTTGAAAGTCGAGAAGTGCAAACACCGGAAGAAACTTTAACTGATGAAAAAGAAGAACCATCACAACCAACTGTCAAGAGTGAACCAATTAAACAGAGCGAAGAAACAAAACTCCCTTCATTTATTGGAAATGCAGACACCTCAAATCTCAAACAGATTTATGCTGAAAGAACTCTAAATGTTCGAGTAAGATTTCCGATGGGATGGAGTTACATTGATCAGAATAGAAAAAATAAACTTGATGGTGTAACCTTCTTAGGTTTAGGTGGAAGCAGTAATAATCCGCCAATTGTACACTTAGAAGTAAAAGAAAAATATCTGTTTAATTCAGCAAGATATAAATTTCAATTTAAATTGAATGATTGTATAGCCTATTATAACGAGGCAGAGGAGATGGAAGGTTATTACACTCAAATCTTTTATCTCGTCACCGAGACCGATGAAGACTACTCGCTAAAACTCACCGTAAAAGGGAAAGAAAACTTTGATGCACAGCAACCTGTTTTGTTTGCAATGCTAAAGTCCTTCACTTTCGGCAAATATTTCTAGAGTAGAAATCAATAATTTGAGGAATTCGTGCTCTCAATCACAGAGTAGCAGATAATATGTAATTATTTCTGTAATAAAAGATTGACTTTTTACCCCTCACGCATTATTTTTGAAAACTTTATTAAAATGAAAAAAGTCCCTAGGAGGAATTTCTGTGAAACAGGAAAAAATGACAAGATTTATTAAAAGTGAAGATGCTAATCACAAATGGTATGTTGTGGATGCAACTGATTTGGTATTAGGCAGATTAGCTTCAAAAGTTGCCAGAGTAATTCGAGGTAAAGAAAAAGCAGTTTTTACCCCTAACATGGATGCCGGTGATTTTGTTATAGTTATCAATGCTGAAAAAGTTAAGGTGACTGGTAAAAGAGAAACATTGAAAACTTACTCTCACCATTCAGGTTATCCGGGCGGATTGAAAACACGTTCGTTCCAAGATTTGATTGTTAACAAACCGGAATACGTAATTGAGTCAGCAGTACAAGGTATGCTTCCCAAAACTCGTCTTGGAAGAAAATTAGTAAAAAAATTAAAAGTTTATCGAGGAGCTCAACATCCTCACTCTGCACAAAAGCCAGAAGTTTTAAGTTTATAACGGAGAATTAATGATAGAACAAATTTTTATCGGAAGAAGAAAAACATCAGTAGCTCGTGTGATTTTACGTACCGGCAGTGGAAAAGTAACTGTTAATGGTAGAGAATTCAATCAAGCATTTCCTCAACCAGTTAGTCAAGACGATATCTTAAATCCTTTTAAGGTTACCGAAACTTTAGGGAAATATGATGTTGCGGTTAATGTAAAAGGTGGCGGTACTACTGGACAAGCACAAGCGGTTCGCCTAGGAATTTCAAGAGCTTTAGTTTCTATCAATCCCGATTTTAGACCCAAACTTAAAATCGAAGGTTTCTTAAGAAGAGACCCTCGTATGGTTGAACGTAAAAAATACGGAAGACCAAAAGCTCGTAAGAGATTCCAATTCTCTAAGAGATAGTTTTTATTTAATTAATTATTCATTAATCATACTTTCTGATTTACCTCCTGTGTCCCACATAAAAAGGGATTAAAGGTAAAGTTGATGAAAGTAGAAGTATAACAGGAGTATCAATGAAAAAGATTGACATCACTCAATTAATTGAGGCCGGTGCGCACTTCGGCCATTTAACCCGCAGATGGAATCCCAAAATGAAGCCATATATTTTTATGGAAAAAAATGGGATACACATCATCGACTTAAAGAAAACTCAAAATTATCTCCACTCAGTTGCTGAAAATATATACGAGCTTGCAGCTGAAGGTAAAAAAGTTTTATTTGTCGGAACAAAAAAACAAGCTAAAAACATTATCGAAACTGAAGCCAGAAGATGTGACCAGCATTGGGTTAGCGAAAGATGGCTTGGTGGGATGTTAACTAACTTTAGTACAATCAGAAAAAGTATTAAAAGACTTCAGAATATTGAAAAACAAGAAGTTGATGGTACTTTTGACAAAATCACCAAAAAGGAAAGATTATTCCTAACACGTGAAAAAGATAAACTTAAAAAAGTTCTTGAAGGTATTGAATATATGGCAAAACTTCCTTCAGCTCTTTTTATTGTTGATATTAAAAAAGAATCAATAGCCGTTCAAGAAGCAAAAAGATTAAATATTCCTGTCTACGCTATTGTTGATACAAATTGTGATCCTGATCCAATTGACTATATTATACCGGCCAATGATGATGCAGTTAAGACTATTGAATTGATTATTAAATCTATTGCCGACGCACTTATTGAAGGCTCAGCAAAAGCAAAAGAATTGAAAGCTGAAGAAGCTGCTGAAGGTGAAAGAGTGAAAAAAGAAAAAGGTCGTGAAAAAGAGACCGAATAAGTATCGGATTATTTTATAAAGAAAGAGGTTATTTTATATGAATATTTCTGCCGCTCAAGTTAATGAGCTTAGACAAAAAACCGGTGCAGGTATGATGGACTGCAAAAAAGCCCTTACCGAAGCCGAAGGCAATATCGAAAAAGCTATTGAAATTTTGAGAAAAAAAGGTGCTGCTGTAGCAGCTAAAAGAGCCGACAGAGATGCAAAAGAAGGTATCGTTTTAACAAAAGTTTCTGAATCAAAAAATTCTGCTGCAATTGTTGAAGTAAATTGCGAAACAGATTTTGTTGCTAAATCAGTCGACTTTGTTAATTATGCTAATTTAGTTTTAGAAACAACATTTAGCACCAATCCTACATCTGTTGAAGATCTTTTAGAGAAGAATGCTAATCTGAATGAAGGTTTAACGGAGTTAGTCGGCAAAGTTGGTGAGAAATCTGAGATTTCCAGAGTCGCAGTAGTTACAGCGGACAATGGTTTCGTAGTTGATTACATTCATCCCGGTTCAAAGCTCGGTGTGATTGTAAGATATGACAACCTACCTGCAGATAAATTTGCAGACTTCGAAGGTATGGGGAAAGATTTTGCAATGCAAGTTGCAGCTATGAGACCTTTAGCAGTTTATCGTGAAGAAGTTCCACAAGATTTGGTTAACTCTGAAATCGAAATTTATAAAGAAGTTGCTCGTAAAGAAGGAAAACCGGAACAAATTCTTGAGAAAATTGCGACCGGTAAATTGAACAAATATTATCAAGAAAACTGTTTATTTGAGCAAGCTTTTATTAAAGATAATTCTAAGACTGTTCAAGATTTGGTAAACGAATTTAATAAGCAGCACGGAACATCTGTTAAACTTCACTCCTTCTTGCGATTCCATCTTGGTGAAGGTAAAAAATAAAGAAACAATTATTAAAGGTCTTAATCATTTAAGACCTTTTTTTTTAGCTGAGGAGCATATATGGAATTAAAATATAAAAGAATTCTTCTAAAATTGAGCGGTGAATCGCTAATGGGAAAAAAAGGCTTTGGTATCGATTCCGAAGTTCTTGATTTTTTTGCTGAAGAAGTAAAGCAAGTTCACGATGCAGGTGTTGAAATTGGAATAGTTATCGGTGGAGGAAATATTTTTAGAGGATTAAGCGCTACCGACCAAGGCATCGAGAGAGTTACCGGTGATCATATGGGAATGCTAGCCACTATGATTAACTCTTTAGCTCTTCAAAATGCAATCGAGAAAAAAGGAACTTTCTCACGTTTAATGAGTGCAATTCATATGGAGCAGATTGCCGAACCATATATTAGACGTCGAGCTATCAGACATCTTGAAAAAGGGAGAATTGTTATCTTTGGCTCCGGAACAGGCAACCCATACTTCAGTACCGATACAGCCGCATCTTTACGAGCGGTTGAGATTGAAGCTGATGTAATTATTAAAGGAACAAGGGTTGATGGAATATTTGATTCTGATCCCGAAAAGAATCCGGATGCTTTCAAGTTTGAAAATATTTCTTATATAGATATTCTGAAGAAAAATTTACGTGTTATGGATTTGACGGCAGTTAGTCTCTGTCAAGAAAATCAATTACCGATGGTAGTATTCAATATGGATGTCCCCGGAAATCTTCTTGCACTGGTAAAAGGAGAAAACGTCGGAACTCTGGTTAAAGATTAATTTCTTTACTATTTTTGTTTCACTAGTTAGTAATTATTTGAGGAATATATGAAAGAAATAGTTAAGGATGCAGCTCATCGAATGGATAAATCTATCGAAGCTTTAAGACATGAGCTCGCTACAATTCGAACAGGAAAAGCTACAACTTCACTCCTCGATGGAGTTAAAGTTGATTATTATGGAACTATGACACCGATTAGTCAAGTTGGAAATTTAACCGTCTTAGATGTTCATACCCTAGCTTTTACTCCATGGGATAAAAGCATGTTGCAGAGTGTTGATAGGGCAATCAGAGAAGCAAATATCGGTTTTAATCCAATGAATGATGGAACAAATCTGAAAATACCAATTCCACCTCTCACTGAAGAGCGAAGAAAAGATATGGTAAAACTGATTAAGAGATTTGGTGAAGATACAAAAATTGCAGTTCGTAATGTTAGGCGAGATGCTAATGAACATCTAAAGAAAGCTCAAAAAGATAAAAAGATTTCTGAAGATGAGCAGAAAGAAGGGGAAGATAAAGTTCAGAAATTAACTAACGAACATACTGCAATTGTTGATGAGATCTTAAAGCATAAAGAAAAAGAGATAATGGAAGTTTAGTAACTTTTTTAGGTTGCCGTAAATTTGCGGCAACCTTTTCAATTTATTTTTTTTGAAATCTTCATAAAACTATCCTTAATTTTGCTCAACTAATTTCCCTATAAAATGCTCAAACAAATATTTACATATTCAATCATTGCAGTCGGTTTTCTGTTGTTATTAGTATTGTATGGTGCAGTATTAAATTCAACTGAAAAATCTCTTTTGGAAAACCTTACTGAAAAAGGATTGGATGTTGATGGTGATTTTATAATTGTAATAAATAAAAGTAATAATTTCCTTGAGGTTTTTTCAGATTCAATTTTGATTAAAAGATACCATGCCTCCATAGGAACATTTGTTGAAAAGAATACTACAAAACGCTTGATTGGCACACCTAGTGGCATTTATAAGATATGTCGAATTGATACAACCAGTCAATTTCAAAAAAGTTTTTTTATTAATTATCCAAACCTTGAGGATTCAGAAAAAGCATTCAAAATGGGGATTCTAACAGAAAAAGAATTTGAGCAATTGAAGTTCGATTTTTATTATAGTAAGTGCATTAATGATCAAACTCGACTTGGTGGTAATATATCCATTCATGGAACAGGTGCGCATGATTTTTTTATAAGTAATTTACCTTTTGTTTTTAATTGGACTGACCGCTCAGTAGGGCTGAGCAATTCTGCAATAGCTGAGCTTAATTTAGTAATGAGAGAAGGGACGATAGTTGAGTTCAAATAAATCATCCAGAATAATAATTCTTGCCATTTTTTTAATTTTTAATGCATGTAACAAGAAAGTTGAACCGACTGAAGAAGAAAAATTTATAGAGAGAGTTTCAATTCCCGCTAATGCTTTAGAGTTTATCAATTCAAAGGTCAAGGAATCAGAAGATTTTGCAACAATCGGTAATTTTTTAAATAAAGAATCGCTCCAAATTGCTTCAATTAGAGAAATCTTCAGTAAGAAGGAATGGGGAATAAAATTTTCACTTTTTAATTTTACGAAAGATACTGTCATTTTTATTAGCAGTTCTAAAACATTAGATGGGTCAGTTAAAGAAAGTGAAGTAACTAAAGTGAGTATTGATTCATCAGGAATTGAAATGCTTTTTTATAATTCAGCCGATTATTTCTTGGGTTCAGGTGGCGGAGAAGTTTTTGCTTATTTGGTAGATTATAAATCTGATAAAATTCACTATGCGCACCTGGTCTTGATTCGTAATAAATCAGCACAATTATTCATATCCCCAAGTACCGAGGATTATCCGGAGGTGAAGAATTTCTTTGAAAGTTTTTTTAGGAAGGATTATGAAGATTTGAAAATTTCAGAAAAAGATATTCAGTTGCAATAAGGGCAATCCGATTGAGATATATATTTTTTACATATATGTGTTTCTTCCTCATAAGTTCAACTTATTTTGCTCAGTCTGAGATTAAATATGAGTTAAAGAAAATCCAGTTTAGTGGCAATAATCAGATTTCTGTAACTGATCTACGAAAAAATATATATTCTCGTGAAACTCCCTGGTGGTTTTGGAAGTTCTTAAATAAGTTTACAAGTTTTGGGAGTGAACCATCTTATTTTGATAGTCTGAATATTAGTGAAGATATAAGAGCATTGAACGATTATTATGTCGCAAATGGATATTTTCGAGCATCTTTTTCTTCTAACTATTCTATTGATTCAACGAATAAAACAGCATCACTTATTTTTTACATTAACGAGGGAGTTCCATCTCAATATGGCAAGGTTGAAATTCACGGTCTAAAGACTATTGATTCGGTTTTACGTGAAGCTATTTTTTCAAGACTGACAATTGACAAAGCGAAAAGATTTTCACAAGCAATCGTACGTGAAAATATTGACAGGATTCTGGTAGAACTTGAAAACAATGGTTATATGCTCGCCTCATTCGATAGTACAATTATTATTAAAGATACAGTTAATCATTTAGCTAATTTAGATATTTATCTTAATGCAGGCAGAAGCTATATAATCGACACATTAGAAGTTACCACCTCGGGAGAAGGGGCACAATATGTTGAAAATGATTTGTTGAGCAGCATCGTAGGTATTCGAAAAAATGAAGTTTATAACATCGATAAGATTAGACAAAGTCAAGTTCGTTTATATCGAACAGGATTATTCTCATCGGTTATTATAAATCCCAAAATAGCAGACACAAACGGCTATTTTGTCCCATTGCAAATTAATGGTACAATTGGGTTGATGAATGAACTAGCCCCTGAAATAATCTTAAATAACCAACAAAATGCATTTAATGCGGGTATTGGTGGGACTTATACAAGAAAAAATTTTTTAGGCAACGCACGAAAGTTATCGGTTACCGGACAATTTGGACTTAGTGATTTTTTTAGAGCTGCTGTTTTCACGCTACCTCAAAAGTTCTTTAATAATGACACTACAGTAATAGGATATATCGAGGCTAAATCACGCATTGAACAGCCTTATGTTTTTAATAGACCCATTTTTGGTATTTTGGAAAATTACGGTTCTATTCAGAAGGAACTTAACTTATCTTCATATAGATTTGGTGGCAAAATAAGTTTTGAGTTTGAATTACCCAGCTATACGTTTATAAATTTTCTGACTGCTTATTACAATCTTGAATATGTTCGCGAGGTATTTATTGCGAGAGATTTGGAGTTTTCACTAAATCAAACACTTTCAATTCTTGGAGCAGATTTAAAGTCCACCAAAACTGATAACCCTTTATTTCCAACAAAAGGATATAATCTTGCATTTTTAATGGAAGATGCAAACTTTATCCCATTTTTCTTCAGTAAGTTAAATGGGTATAATTTTAATGATGCAGTATTTTATAAATTGCTTGCTAGTACAGCATTTTATTTCCCGGTGAATAATATAAAAACGGCAGTTTTAGGGTTAAAATTTAAAGTAGGGAATATACAATCATATCATGGAGAACAATATAAAATTCCATCCACCAGGAGGTTTTATGCAGGTGGCAGTAATTCCATTCGCGGTTGGAAAACAAGGGGGTTAAACCCATCTTATATAGTTGTAAATAGTGCAGATACATCAAATTCTTTTTTTGTTGAAGGAGGTAAATTTCTCCTCGAATCCTCAATCGAATATCGATATAAGTTTTTTGAAGATTTTGGCACTACACTTTTTTTTGATTTTGGAAATTCTTGGGATAATGCAAAAGTTTTTAGATATGATGAGATTTCAGCGGCTGTAGGTATTGGATTTAGATATTACACTGCCATTGCTCCATTTCGAATAGATTTTGGCTTCAAAGCATATGACCCGACAGACAAGAGAACTATTTTTAGAAAACCATTTTGGTCTCAACTTGAGTTTCATTTTGGAATTGGTGAAGCTTTTTAACTTTGATTTTTACTCCTTTGATGCCGCCTTTAAAATTGTTATTTTTCTATTCTTTTATTTAGGATATTGAATGATTTCCAGTATGACCGGTTTTGGAAAAGCCGTTTCACTAATTAATGGCTTTTCTTATGAGATTGAAGTAAAAAGTTTGAATAATAGGTTTTTAGAAATTTCCTTAAAACTACCCCAAACTCTACTTAACAAAGAATATGAATTGAAGGAAATTATCCGCAATAAAATTAAGAGGGGTAAAATCTATGTAAATATGGTAATTAAGCGAGAATCAGATAATGGTTCAGATTTAATTATCAATCAAAAAAAACTTGATGAAACTATGGCTGTTCTTCAAGTTATTAAAAAAGAATTGAAAATTAAGGAAACTATTAAGCTTTCTCACATTCTTCAGTTTAGAGATTTATTTTCACACGAAGTAGATGATTTCTCCGATACAGATTTTGAGAGTTTGAAGAAGACATTTTCTGAAGCTATAGATAATTTTATTAGAATGAGAAATGCTGAAGGTGAGCAGTTAGAGAAAGATTTACAGCAACGAATTGCAAACATAGAAACGGCCGTTACAGAAATAGAGTCTCTTTACAGAAATGAAACTAACGAATACTTTGAAAAATTAAAGGAGCGAGTCAAAGCATTAATTACCGATATAACATCCTATAATGATCGCCTCGAGTTTGAACTTGCATTGTTAGCTGATAAATCTGATATTGCTGAAGAATGTGTAAGGCTTCGAAGCCACCTAAAATTCTTCAAACTCGCACTTGCAGAGGGAACTGATGTAGGACGGAAATTAAATTTTCTTTGTCAAGAAATGCATAGAGAAGCAAACACAATTTCAGCTAAAGCTATTTCGACACAAATTTCACATATCTCGGTCGGAATGAAAGAAGAAGTTGAAAGAATCCGTGAACAAATACAAAATATTGAGTAGAAAGTGAATAAAAAAGGAGCGATTTTAATTGTTGCGGCTCCGAGTGGAACCGGTAAAACTACTCTCTTGAAACGAATTTTAAAAGATAATTCAGATTTGGTGTATTCTGTTTCATCTACAACAAGAAAACCAAGACCGGATGAAATAAACGGTGTTGATTATTTCTTTATCTCTGAAGAAGAATTTGTACAAAAAAAAGATAAAGGTTTTTTTGTTGAATGGGAAAAAGTTTACGATTATTATTACGGTACCGATAAAAACTTTGTCGAGGAAACAATCAATAATGGTAAATCAATTTTAATTGAAGTTGATGTTAACGGGGCACTTGCAATAAAGTCGAGTTATCCGGAAGCAAATTTGATTTTTATTCTTCCACCAAGTTTTGAAGAGTTGGTTAATCGGCTAAAAAACAGAAAGACAGAAACGGAAGAAGATTTAAGAAAAAGAATTGAAAGAGCTAGAATGGAGTTAGATTTACAAACCAAATTTGATTTCCATATTGTAAACGATAATGTCGAAGATGCTATACTTCACCTAACGAATTTGATAAATAAAATAATAAATAAGGAGTAATAAAATGGGTATACAACCAATTGATTTAAGAGCAATTGATAATTGCGCTGCTAACGTCTATGAAGCTATTGTTGCTTGTGGTAAAAAAGCACGTCAACTTAATGAAGAACAAAGATTAGAATATAACTCAATGTTAACTACTGTTCCTAGTTCGAATTCTGATGATGATAGTGAAGATTTTGATAATCCGGCTCAGCTAAAATTGTCTCTCGATTTTGAAAAAAGAGATAAACCTCATCATCAAGCTGTAAAAATATTGTTGCAAAATAAGCTAGAATACTCTTATAAGTCGAAGCACTAATATGGAACTCGACTTATTGAGTGGAAAAAGAATTCTACTTGGCGTTACAGGTTGTATTGCTGCTTATAAGTCATGTTTTATAATAAGAGAATTAGTTTCGCGTGGGGCAGAAGTTAAAGTAGTAATGTCTTCCTCTGCCCAACATTTTATAACCCCTCTAACTCTCGCCACCCTTTCGAGAAATCCGGTTATTACAGAAATTTTTTCATCTGACCCAAATAAACAGAATACATGGCATATTGAAACTGCTTTATGGGCAGACGCAATGCTGATTGCTCCCTGTACAATAAATACGATTGCTAAAATTGCCGGTGGTTTTGCCGATAATGCTCTAACAACATTAGTAACTGCAATGAGGGGGAAAGTTATAATTTCACCTGCTGCAGATGTTGATATGTATAAATATCCTCTTACTAAAAATAATATTCAAAAATTGAAAAAAATTGGTTTTCATTTCATTGATGCTGATGATGGATTTTTAGCCAGCGGTTTATCAGGAACAGGAAGATTGCCCGAGATTTCAAAAATTATAGATTCAGTTGAATCAATACTCTCAGGTTATAATAAAGATTTAGTCGGTAGAAAGCTTTTAATAACAGCAGGTCCAACATATGAAGATATTGATCCGGTTCGTTATATCGGTAATCGCTCTTCAGGAAAGATGGGATTTCACTTAGCTAATGCTGCAATGATTCGAGGTGCGGAAGTTACGTTGATATCCGGTCCGACAAATCTCCTTGCTTATCAAGGAATAAATCTAATCAAAGTACGTTCTGCTTCAGAGATGAAGGAAAAAGTTCTGAGTGAATTTGTAGATTGTGACACTCTAATAATGGCTGCTGCAGTTGCTGACTATAAACCTGAAAATCTATCCGAAAAGAAAATTAAAAAAGAAGATTCTCTCCTCTCTATTCAGCTTACTAAAACAGATGATATTTTAAGTTCAATTGTTGATAAAAAGAATAAAATAGTAGTCGGATTTGCACTTGAAACAGATAATGAACTGGAGAATGCCAAGAGAAAGCTCAAGGATAAAAACTTAGATATGATTGTGCTAAATTCTTTGGGTGAAAAAGGGAGTGGTTTTGAAGTTGATACAAATATTGTTCATATTATCAAACCAAAAAGTGAAAAAGTTACTTTTCCACTACAATCAAAGTTTCAGATTGCAAACAAAATAATTGATGAGATAATCAAACTTAATTGAGATGGACAAAGAAGAATTAATAAATATTCTTAAACTTCAGCAAGAAATTTTTGGAGATGAGTTATTTACAACAGAACTTAAACCAACTCAACAAAATAATATTGAGAAAATTGAAACTAAAAAATCAGAACAATCAAATTTGAAAGATTTTATAACTTCTACAAGTTTAAGTGAATTAAATTCACTTATTTGCCAATGTCAGCAATGTATTTTAGGTTCAACACGCAAGAATTTTGTGTTTGGAGTAGGAAATCCAAATGCGAGAGTTATGGTAATCGGTGAGGGACCCGGAGCAGATGAGGATGAGCAAGGGGAACCTTTTGTCGGTAGAGCCGGGAGATTATTGAACGATATTCTGAAAGCAATTAATTTCGAAAGAAGTGAGGTATATATTGCAAACGTTGTTAAATGCAGACCTCCGGGAAATCGAACTCCAACTACTGATGAAATGGATACATGCTTACCTTATCTCAAGAAACAGATTGATTTGATAAAACCAAGTCTAATCCTCTGTCTCGGATTGACCGCTGCTTTAGGAATTTTAAAGAAGAAGGATTCTCTCACTAATTTAAGAGGAAAAGTCTTCGATTTTGAAAATGCAAAAGTTATGGTTACATACCATCCGGCAGCACTCTTAAGGAATCCAAATTGGAAGAGAGGTTGTTGGGAAGATGTTCAGAAATTCAGAAAACTTTACGATGAAATGTTCACACAATAATTTTTTGAGATTTAAATGGCTCGTACAAAAAAAGATAATCAATTAAAAAGTTTACCAAAAGATTTAATCCTTCCATCAGCAGCTGATATTGAAGCTTCTGTTTTAGGTGCAATGCTGATTGAAAAAGAAGCAGTCCCAAAAGCTATTGAATTATTAAATCCGGATGCATTCTATTCTCCAAAACATCGTATAGTATTTGAAGCGATGGTTAATTTGTTTGAAGTAAATGAGCCTATTGACACAGTAACAGTTTATGAAGAACTTAGGAAAAACGGAAAAGCTGAAGCAGTTGGAGGAGCAGTATTTTTAAGTCAATTATCTCAAGATATTTCGAGTGCAGCTAATATAATTTTTCATTCCAAAATAATTCTTGAAAAAGCGATTTTAAGAAATCTTATTAGTGCCTCACATGAAGTTGCTCAAGAAGCTTATCAAAGTAGTGAAGATGCATTTGATATATTGGATAATGCTCAACGCCGAATTTTTGAGATTACCGAACAATATATGAAAAGCTCTTATCAGGATATGGATAGAGCAGTTCGTAAAGCACTTGAATATATAGAAGCGATTCATTCCTCGGATTATAAAAATTTTTCAGTTCCTACCGGGTTTTATGACCTCGATAATATTTTGGGAGGATTTCAAAAATCAGATTTAATCATTCTTGCTGCTCGTCCATCTATGGGAAAAACGGCGTTTGCTCTATCACTAACACGAAATGCGGCAATTCAATATCGAGTACCGGTCGCATTTTTCAGTTTGGAAATGGCAACAATTCAGTTGGTTATAAGATTAATCTGTTCTGAAGGAAGACTAGACGCTCAGAAGGTAAGAACAGGAAAATTGCCTAGCGAAGATGGAATGAAGCTTGGTAAAATTGCATCTAAATTAATTGAAGCACCAATTTATGTTGATGATGCTCCTGCTCAAACTATTCTCGAAATCAGAGCAAAATCTAGACGATTGAAAGCTGAAAAGGGAATTGGATTAATTGTTATCGATTATCTTCAGCTTATACAAGGTCCGGCAAGATCAGAAAGTCGTGAACGAGAAATATCTCAAATATCGAGATCACTAAAAGCTTTGGCAAAGGAATTAAATGTCCCGATAATTGCACTCTCACAGTTGAATAGAGCCGTTGAAACTCGAACCGAAAAAAGACCACAATTGTCTGATTTGCGCGAGTCCGGTTCTATTGAGCAAGATGCGGATGTTGTGATGTTTCTGAACAGACCTGAGTATTATGGAATTGGAACAGATAGTAATGGCAATTCGACTGAAGGAATGGCTGAAGTGATTATTGCAAAACAGAGAAATGGTCCGGTAGGAGAAATTCAATTATCATTTATAAAAGAGTATGGACGTTTTGAAAGTCGTGAACATTTTAGACAAATTGAACCGGGTGCAGCAACTCCGGTTCAGATAGAAGAGGATTTTCCAATATGAAATTATTGCTTAACTTATTTTTTGCTCTCAACATTATTGTCTCAGCGCAAGTTTTTTCTGATTCGGATAAGGAAATCTGTTCTACCAAGTTTCAGTTAATTCTTGATAAAAATCTTTCAACTTTACCCATAAACGATTTAGTTACTGAAATAGGTAAAACTTTTATAAATACAGAATACATCGCCCATACGCTTGAAACTGAAGGGGATGAAAAATTAGTTGTAAATCTTTCCGGTTTAGATTGCACTACATTTCTTGAGACAGCGTTAACATTTGCAAGAACTGTTAAAAAAGGAAAGTATGATCTCGAATCTTATCTTGATGAATTAAAATACATCAGATATAGAAATGGTAATCTCGATGGCTATGCATCGAGACTTCATTATTTCTCAGATTGGATTTACAATAATGTTGAGAAAGAAATTGTAAAAGATATTACAAAGGAAATAGGCGGAAAGAAAATTTCTTTCGATGTTTGGTATATGTCAAAAAATTTCGAAGCCTACAGAATGTTGAAAGCAAATCCTAAGTATATACCGATTATTCAAGAACAAGAGAAAGCTATCAGAAGTAGAACTTATTATTACATTCCTAAATCGGAAGTTAATTTGTTCGAAGATAAAATTCAAAATGGTGATTTAATTGCAATAACAACAAACTTAAAAGGTTTAGATATTTCTCATGTTGGAATTGCAGTAAAGATGCAAAATGGAAGAATCCATTTTATGCATGCTCCGCTTGAGGGAGCAAAAGTTCAGATTAGTCCGGAGCCTATTCAACAATACCTAGAAAAAATAAAGAAACACACAGGAATTATAGTATTGCGTCCATTAGAGCCTTAATTTATAAGGCTCTTAAGAACTGCAAAATTCTCTAAATCTTCTAACTGCTCTTTTCCTTTTGGCGTTTCAAGAATTTTGGGTATATGAGTAAGTCTTGAGTCATTCATAATATTCTTAAAACCTTCAAGACCAATGAAACCCTTTCCGATATGGTCATGTCTATCAACTCTTGAACCGAGATCCTTTTTGCTATCGTTCATATGAAAACAGTTTAGTTTATCTAAACCAATGATTTCATCAAATTCTGTAATTACTTTGTTATAAGAATCTTTGTCTTTAATATTATAACCCGCAGCAAAAGCGTGTGCAGTATCGATGCAAACAGACATGCGACCTTTATTTTCAACTAATTCAATTATTTTAGCTAAATGTTCGAAGGTATAACCGAGTGCTGTCCCTTGTCCTGCAGTAAGTTCAAGCATACTTTTAACTTTAAAATTTTTCGTCTCAGCATGGACTATGTTAATAGATTCAGCAATAAGCTTCAGTCCATAATCCTCTCCATTTCCACCATGTGAACCGGGATGGAAATTAAGGTAAGGGATTTCAAGAAGTTCGCAACGTTCAAGTTCATCTTTGAAAGCTTCTCTCGATTTCCGCAAATTATCTTCATCTTTTGCACAGAGATTAATTAAGTATGAATCATGTGAAACCACAAATTTTATTCGTGATTTACTTACTTTTTCCTTAAACAAATTTATTTCAGCATCAGAGAGAAGTTTTGCTTTCCATTGATTATTATTCTTAGTAAAAATTTGAATTGCGGAAAAGTTCAGTTTTTCAGCTAAATCAATTGCCGCTGAAACTCCCCCTTGTATTGAAGTATGAGCTCCCAATAATTGTTCCAAATTCACCTCTTTTCTTTGTTAAAAAGCTTGAAAATTATTTCGTCGATATCATGGATTTTTACCCCAAACGATTTGAGTTTATCAGTATTTAATGAAACATCGCTAACGATTGGAAAATTAGGGATATTTTCCATTTTTATTGGTTGAAGTAATTCCTTATCAAATCCTCCTGTTTGACAGACAAGTTCACCAAGTTCGAATCTAGAAAGTCTATCTATTCCTCCAAGGTTTATAATCTCATTTGTAACCCCATTTTTGATTAAATCAACTGAAGCGACTGCCGCATCTTGAAGGAAAAGAGGAGTTCGATATTGGTCGGTAAACAAATTCACTGATTGATTATTGTTAAGATTCGTAATCATATGTTCAAAAAAACAACTCCGTTGGTTTAAGCCAAATCCAAATAGTAATGACATCCGAAGAATTACATAATTATTACAAATTTGCTTGATTTTAACTTCGCCCATTAACTTGGTTTCGGCATACAATGATACGGGGACTAGTTTAGAGGTTTCCGTAAGCATTGAACCACGATATCCTGCATAAACTAAATCAGTAGAAGTATAAAATAGTTTAGAATTAAAGTTATTACAAAGTTCAGCAAGATGTTCTGTAATTTTTACATTAGTTTCAAATACAATGGAAGGATGAAGTTTATCACAATCATGAACAGTTGAAATTGCGGCAGTATGAAAAACTATATCAGGTTTAAAATCATCAAAAATACTTTTAACGGATGCAAAATCAGTTAAATCAACTTGGTGATTATTAAATAAGTTAGTATTCCCGATATTATTCTGATAAAGAGTGAGTATCTCAAAATGTTTTGAAAATTCGATGTTTATGTACTGTCCCAATAAACCGCTTCCACCGGTTATTAATACTTTTAAGGGAGACATATTTTCCCCAAAATTGTTTCTTTTTTAGCTCCGGTTACAGAAATCACATTTGAAGGATTACCACATAGGGTTTCATTCGCAAGAACAGCAAAACAAACAGCTTCTTTTGATTCAACTGATATACCAATTGAGTCAGTGGTTTTTATAGAAATATTTTTTCCAAAAAGACTTTGTAAATGACTCATCAGAGTTTTATTTAAAGCACCCCCGCCACTAACAAATAATTCATCTATAAGGATTTTATTTGAAATGAATGACTTGTAATTATTAAATATCGCTACTGCGGTATAGTATGTTATGGTTGCTATTAAATCAAATTTATTTAATCGACTTATCTGCTCTTCAAAGTTTTGAAGAAAAAATTTCCCGTAATATTCTCGTCCGGATGACTTTGGAGGGGTCTTTTTGACAAAAATATCTTTTTTCAAAAAATCAATAATTAGCCCAAAATTGATATTCCCTCTTGAAGCAAATTTTCCATTTATATCAAATGATTTGTTAAAATACTTATTTGCAGTCGCGTCAATTAACATATTACCGGGACCACAATCAAAAGCAATAATGTCAGATGGGTTGGCAGCTCGTGGCAATGCTGTAATGTTGGAGATACCACCAATATTTAATAATGCTCGATTCTTTTTATCTGAGCGATAAAGAATAAATCAAAATATGGGACAAGCGGAGCTCCCTGTCCATCGAATGCAACATCACCAACTCTGAAATCAACATAATAGTTAAAAATACCTGTGCTTTGCAAGAACACTAGGATCACCAATTTGAAATGTTGAAGAGGTGTTAATTCCAAACAAAGTTTTTTTCGAAGGCAAGTGATGAATGGTTTGTCCATGAGAGCCAATAAAATCAATATCTTCCGGCAATAAGTTGATTTTTTTTAGGAACAAATTAATTTTGTCTGCATAGATTCTTGCAATCATGAAATTTAGCATGCAAATATCAGTAACATTCCCACCATTCGTCTCAGCATTTGTCTGTATCATCTCTTTCAACTTTTTAGGGAAAGAAAATGTTTTGAATCCAAGTTCTTTCACTGAAGTTTTTTTTCCGGAACTCTTAATGCTTACAAAGGCAATATCAATACCATCCAGTGATGTTCCGGACATCAATCCAAGAGCTAATTTCTCAGATTTACGACTGAGCGCATAAAGTTTTTGTATCAAAATCTCTCACGAATATTTTTAATTCAAAATATAATAATCTGAATTAAATAAATAGTCCATGACGAATACCAATGAAAAAATAATTTATGGTGAAGGATGTAAACTTTGTATATTGAAATCCTGCACTAATTAACGTGTAGTATGATGGATAGTAGTCTAATTGAACTCCAATCTGACTTTTCTGTGTTTCATCTTGATTGAAATTTGTTAAAAGATCATTGTCAAAATAATAAGCACGTTCACCTGCGAACCCAAATAATTTTATCGCTAAAGAGTTAATAGGGAAAAAAGTAATTCTACTAGCAACAGAATATAATCGGCGACCATCGGTTAAATTTGTATAGTTTGGTTTCAATGAGAAAAGTAAAGATGGAGAAAAAGTATAATCCAGTCTAAGTGTAAGTTGATTAATTTTTTGATTGTTTAGCAAGTTTGAATTTAATATACCGTTTGAATTAATATGTGTCAAAGAAAGACCAACTAATATCATATTTTGATAATACATAGTTTCCAATGAATATAAATTCGTGTAGTCAGAATAGAGTGATGAATCACTAATACTATACTCACCTTGCTTATATGCATAATGAAATTTGAAATAGTAGGGATATAAATTCAGTAAGAAACCAGTGTGGAGAGTGTTTTGTAAATACGCAGTATCTTTTCTCAAGTCGATACTTAAATTATCATAATGATTAATTAGAGTGACTCTGGAAGAGAGGTACGATGTAAGGTAAAGAGCGTTAGAAACAGATGATGAATTATTGTTATAATTACCATAAGTGAAAAAATATGATGGTGCAATAAAAAGAGAATCCGCATAAGAAACATTTGTTCCAATAAAAACTACTAAGAGGTAAAATAGATATTTATTTTTCATTTGAGACTAACTTTATTGTACAAGATTCAAGCCGGATTTAGCAAGTGCGTTATCACCATCCAGCATTAGAGCATTAGTAAATAATTCTTTCGCTCTCGCAGTATTTCCTAAATAATAAAAAGTGTAACCTAAAGATAAATTTGGTTCAAACTCACCGGGATAATAATTGTGAACTTTTTCTAAGTACTTCTTTGCATTCATATAATCTGCACGGGCAAGATAAATTTGTCCAAGCCTTAAGTTAGCAGTATAGTTCCCTCCTTCAACTTGCAAAATGTTCTTATATAATTCTTCAACTTTATCCCATTTTTGTAATAAGGAGAGTGGAAATGTAACCCCAATTTTAGCTTCAATACTTGCCGGATTTAGAGAGATTGCCTTGTTATAAAAATCAATCGATTTTTGATATTCTTTCTGTGAATAATAAATCCAACCCATTCGTAAATTAATCAAATAGTCATTCTTGTTATCGCTGTAAATTTTCTGAAGTTCACTGAGAGCGTTTTTTAAATCTGATTTTGACTCATATTTAATTGAAGCATTAAACGCAGTTACTTTAGTCGATTTGTGCTGCGACATAATTTGTGTTACAAGTAAAGTCAACACGATTAGTCCACTTAGTGAGCCTGTAATAATGAACTTTTTCATTTTATTCTCCATTACTTAATAAAATTTTTGCACTGAATTTATAATCTTTATTATCGGTTACAGAATATGAGTCTAAATAACCGGCATCAGAAATATCTACATTACATCGGTATTCTTTTTTATAAAAAGAAAGAAATCCACTTCCATAAACACTAATAATATTTTTTATGTTAAATGATGTACTCGAATCTTCTGATTGTGTGAAGCTAAAATTTGCCTTAGCTTGAATGAAATATTTAAATGATAGGAAAAACTCGGACAAAAATCTTACTGATGTGCCTAATACTTGTGAAGGAGCATATTCATCCTCCCAAACTAATTGTTCACTGTAACAGAGAGGCACTTGATAAGCTGAAAGAAAATAGTGATACAACGCTGACTTTTTTGTCCCGGTATAATTAGAGAAGTAAAAAACTTTTTCGGTTAAATAAATATATGCTATATCATGCTTATCATTCTCGATGTAAAGCAGATTGTAAATGTCTACTTTCACTTCCCAAGACTCTTGAAACTTTTTCCCATTAAGTTCGAAATTAATATCGTATTTATCTCCAAGCTTCAAGTTGAAAGCTTTTTTAATTGATTTATTAACCACAATATTTTGAATTATCGTATCTTGTTTGGGATAGTCAAAACTTTTTGCAACCAACTTGTCGTCATGTTTTTCAATAAAATGAGCGAAAGGGAAAAGATAAGTTTTGTCCCCAACTTTATCCGTAATTTGAAATTGAAAATGAATATGAGGATACGGCGAGCGACCGCTATTACCACATGTTCCAATAACATCCCCTTTAAGAACATAATCATTTTCTTTAACTTTTATTGTATCGGGGTCAAGATGAGAAGTAGCTGACAACAAACCTTCGCCGTGATCAATAATTATTGTGTTTCCCCAATTTTTATCGAGATTGACTTCACCAACTTCATTATTCGGGATTGATTGAATAACCTTTACAACCTTTCCATCAAGGACTGAGGAGACAGGCATCTTAAAGCAATAATAATCGTTAAGCTTGTTTCCATCATTACTAAATTGAGTTTTGTTTTCATCAACAACAATAAAATCCCAAGCGAACCGCCATTTGTCTTTATGTGTGTATTGACCGTCAAATCCTTGTGAAACATACCATTCTCCATAAAACGGAAGTTCCGGAAAAAAGTATTTGAATCGGTCAAATCTTGTGCTTCTATTGTTATGGTAATAAAGATTTTCTTCAGGTGAACCGGGGCTGAAATATAATAGAACTAAGTCACTTTGTTCTTTTCTGAATTTCAGACTATATATAACTGAGAGAACAATGAAGTTGAACGGTAAAACTAATATCGGCAGCACAGATGTACTAAAGAGTTTGTAGAAAAACCCGGTAAAAATTACAACTATAATGCTTGAGATTAATACAAGCACAAAACTTTTTTTCGATGGTAAGATAAGAGACCCACCAAGTGCAAATGAAGTAAGAATAGCATTGAAACCAACAACAATAATCAAGTTATCGGCAGCTTGCGGGAGTAGGAAATTTAGAAAGAGAATTGATACTAAGTAACTGATAATACTCAACGTAAATAATACTCTCGAGAAAATGAGAACTCCAATGGCTATAATAATACCTGAAAGAACACCTGGTTGAAAAATAATTAGCGAAATGGATTTAAAGTAAAGTTGAATTGAATTCGGTATCCAACTGATATAAGTATCATATGGGAAAACTAATCTCTGATGAATAAATTGTGGATAGTTAGTAAGAAATATTAGGAAAATGTAAAGTGACACAATGAAAGGTAAACTTAACCCCGGCAAATTGAATGAGGATGCCAAATAATGTTCTAACACTGATGAAATAAAAAAAGTTATAATAACGAAGATTGGGATTAACATTAGTAGGAATAAATCTAAAGGATAAAAATATGCAATTGCTGCACCAAAGAGAATGCCGTTAAATCCATAAAACCCACTTCTGATTTTAACTGAATCAAATTTTAATACAGCTGCAGAAACATTTGAAATTATAACTCCTAAAAGACCCATTAGTCCCAAAGTAGGCATAAGCATTGAAACTAATAGAATCAATGCCCCAAGCCATCTTCTATTTGAAAAGAAAATCTGAGCATAAGAATAGAGTATCGAATCAATAAACATTAAAAAAGAATAATTGAAGAACTTATTTGGTTGCAATTTAATCTCGCTAAGATTTTGATTTAAGTTTTTCCGGTATTAATTCTCTCTGAGTAATATACTCAAGAGTTTCTGCTTGTCGAATTAGTTCCACTGAACCGTCCTCCATAATCATCACTACATTTGGGCGAAGTGTTATAAATTGCATCCATTGAGTCATATCGTACGCTCCCACATACTCAATAACAACTCTATCTCCTTTTTTTAGAAGAGGAAGTGTTATACTTTCCCTTACAACATCGATATTCATGCAGAGAGGACCAAAAATCGCTGCTTCTTCAGTATGCAAACCGCAATCTTGAGCAGGAGTGATTTTATGTTTATACCAAAATCCCGTGAAGAGAATATTTACTCCCGCATCTATTATTAATGCTTTCTTCCCATCTGATAATCTTTTATTTGCTAAAACTGTTGATACTAAATATCCGGTATCATCAACTAAAGCCCTACCTGTTTCAAGTATTAGAAACGGTAGTTCATCTTGTCGAAAATTTAACTCAAACAAGCCTGATGAAATAGCATCGGCAAATTGGTCAATTGATGGAATAGTTTCTTCAGCCGGAAGATACTGTCCTAAAAGGGTATTGTGAGACGCAAAACCTCCACCAAGATCTATGTATTCAATTATTATTTCGAATTGCTCTTTTATACTTCTTGCAAGTGAAGCAAGTTTTGATGCAGCTATTCTATATGCTTCAGTTGACATCATATACGTGCCTATATGTGTATGAAGCCCAATTAGCTCAAGATTTTTATTTGACACAATTCTTTTTATTGCTTGCCAAGCCTCACCATTTTCGTAATTAAACCCGAATCTATCCCACTTCGGATAAACTCCCACATCCATATTCACTCTTATTGCAACTTTAGCTCGTAAATTTTCAGAATCACAAATTTCGATTATATCATATAGTTCATCGAAGTGGTCAATATGGATTTTAGATTTTTCTTTAATCGCTTTAATTAATGCCGATTTATTTTTATCAGGTCCATTAAAAATGATATTATCGCCTTTAATACCAAGGGCTCTAGCTTTATCATATTCAAACTCTGACACAACTTCTGCCCATGAATTCTCTTGATGAAAAACCGAACAAACAGCATTCAGATAGTTTGTTTTATAAGACCAAGCAAACTGAACCTTAGGATATCGGGTTTTGAAAATCCTATAAGCATTTCTTTGATTTTGTCTGATTCTTCTTTCAGAAATAATAAATAGTGGTGAACCAAATTTCTCAACTAATTCAGTAACTTGAACACCATCAATTTCTTTCATCGGTTTTGAAAATGAACTTGTTCCGATTTTGTTCATAAATCCGGAGTAGTGTTTTGTTACGACCGGTCTTTCATATCTTTTTTTCGAAGTCATTATATCTCTCCTAAAACTGCTATTTTTTCAAATGCTTTAATGTCGGTTATCAAATCCCAAGAAGCCCGAACAAAGATTGTCCCGACGGTATAATTATTAAATGGTTCTACCTGTTTGCCAAATGCTAAATCTAGTAGGGCATACGGAAGGTTTTGCCCTGCGCTTGGTGCAAGATAAACCCATGCCGGAAACCGCGGATTAATTTCAAGTAGATAGTATTCGTTTGACTTTTCTGATTTTATAAATTCTAATTCTAATCCACTTTTCCATTTTGATTTTTCAATAATCATCTTAGAAAGATTGAGAAGTTTGTCGTCTTCAATAGTAATTCCTGCCCAACCTTTTCCTTTATCGGTGATGTAAAGTTTTTTCATTGGAACTGCTCCAATTGTTGCCCCGGTTCCATCTCCTAAACCGACAACATTAAACTCTGCACCTTTGATAAATTCTTGAATGATAATCGGGTACCCCCATTTTGCCGTCATCTTATTGAAAGCTGTTTTTACTTCTTCGATATTGTTGGCAATGTAGGCATCATAAAAAATTCCTTTAACCACAAGGGGATACTCAAAATCTTTAGGAATATTATTGATATCATTTGGAGAGGTTAAGAGAATATTTTTTGGAGCATTTATCCCGTGTGTTTTGCAAAAATCGAATAATTTGTCTTTTGCTCTTATATTCAAATGCTCCAGAGTAGGAAGAAAAGTTTTAATTCCAAGGTCTTCCAATCTATCCTTAAGTTTTACAAATCCATAAAGTTCAGAATCAAGTGAAGGAATAATTAAATCCAATTTTTCCTTTTGGTGAATAGCACAAATTCTTTCATATAATATTTCTAATCCGCTTGATGGATATGGGATTAGGTATTTTATATCTGCAACATCATCCATATAAATACCCGGTTCCAGGGAGTCGTATATGAATCCGATAATCTTTCCCGAAAAATCTGGATGAGCTTTTATGCTTCTAATAAGTGGAACCCCTGGTCCCGGGTTATCAGTTGCATTCAATCCTGTTATTGCGATATTCATACTTCAACCAAGAGGGAATAATTTTTTAACTGAGCAAGAAAATCATTTATATCTTTTTCGAGAGACATTCTATCGATATCATAATTTTCAAGAATTATTTCTGTTATCTCATCAAGATTTTTGTTTTGTTGTAACATTCGTAAAATTTCTTTCCCGATTTCATTCAGTGTGAAAGTTTCACCGGTTGTTGGTAAAAATACAAACCCTGTGTCACTAACCGCAACGTTTGCCGGAATACTAAATATGTTCATAATGCTCCTTCATTTTATTTGCACAGTTCAACATGTCTGCCATCTTTTTGTTCATCAATTATAAAGGGAATTTGTGGTTCGAGTCACCTGAATTATCACTCATAATGCAGGAAAATCTATTGCCACGCTATTTTAACATTATCATTTTTCGAGTTTCAGCGTTGTTTGCAATGTTGAGTCTATAGAAATAAACTCCGGTAGGTAGCAGTTCATCAAAATTATTTTTCCCATTCCAACTAATCTTATGGTTACCTGAATCAAGATTATCGTTTAGAAGAACTTTTATTGATTTTCCGGTTATATCGAAAATTTCCAGTCTCACATTTTCAGATTTATTTAAAGAAAATTCTATTTCAGTTGATGGATTAAATGGATTTGGGAAATTTTGTTTTAATTCGAATCGAATTGGTTTATTTTCATTATTTATCCCTGAAACATTAGTTGAATAAACTTCATAAGTATAAGTCCCATCGTAAGGATACGGATACTTAATAAAATAACATTCAATATTACCATCTCCATCAAGGTCAGCAAAAGAAGGATATGAATACCATGCGCTTGTTTCATTTTTTTCGAAAACTACTGTATTGGTTGCAATATCTAATATCTTAAATCCTTGCCTATAATTGGTTGTGTTTCCATACCAACTAAGTATATAAAATTCAGTTAAATTATCACCTGTTACATCCATAGCAATCGAGTAGAGTTGCTGCCCGGCAAGTCTTTCAGCCGCAGTGAAATTATATGTGTATTGTGGCGATTGAGAGAAATGGTCAGCATAAATCATAAATTTAAGACTGTCGAGATAGTAAAAACGTTGTTTCCAAGAGTCCCCGGTTTTTTCATAATTGAACCAGCCTGTTAAGGTAGTGTAGCTTATCGGTTGGGAGGTCCATCTATTTATCCACTGCGCTGATGCGGTGACTGAGAACAAAATAATTGCGAGAAGAAAGTAAGACTTTTTCATATTTACCTTTAGAATATTGAGTGATGTAATCTTTTAAACAGAAACAAAAAATCCATATAATTGTGTTTTGAGAATTTTATTTCTCTGTTCAGTTAATTATTGAATTAAAATTACTTATTCACTCAAGGAAATATTGTGCCAAAGAAAATTATTAGCAAGAAGATTTTTAGAAAACTTCGTGAGATCAAAATTTTATTAACAGATGTTGATGGAGTCTTAACCGATGGCGGTATGTATTATACCGCTGAAGGACTTGTTATGAAAAAGTTTAATGCGAAAGACGGAATGGGAGCAAATCTGCTGCGTGAGAATGGAATAAAAATTGGAATTATTTCGGCAGATAAAACTCCTATTGCAAAAAAGCGTGCTGAAGTGCTAAAATTTGACTATATATATTTTGGTGTAAGTAAGAAAATGGAGGCTCTCGCCGAAATTATAAAAATTTCAGAAGTTCAAAGTTCAGAAATAGCATTTATAGGTGATGATGTAAACGACCTTGAAGTTTTTGAGAATTTAGGTTTGAGTATCGCCCCATCAGATGCAGCTTCAAAAGTACTGCAAAAAGCTGATTTCATTACTCCAATGGGGGGAGGAAAAGGTGCTTATCGTTATGTAGCTGATTTAATTCTCGAAAGTAAATCGGTGGATAAATGAAGGATTTTATATTAGTATTATTTCTTATTCTCTCTCCTCTCAGTTACTCTCAGAGTTTTTCCGAAAAGATAGATGCACAAATAGAAAACGGAAATTTTTCAGTTGCTCAAAAGATGATTGATTCCTTGCTCATATCTGAAAATCTATCTGATATAGAAAAATATGAACTGAATTTTCGAACCGATTTAATGAGAAGGATAAAACTCGACTTCAGAAAAAATAAAGAAGATGTTGTGAGTCAACTAAAACCATATTTCACTTCAGTTACTGATGAAATGCTAAATAATTGGGAGAAGCAGAATTCACTTGAGTATAAAATAATAGATGGGGAGAAAAAGTACTTTAATAATGCTGTCCCAAATCTATTTCGGGTGAACAAGTCCGCAAAAGCTATAAAAGAGAAACTCGATGGAATTTCCCAAAGTAAATTGGATAAGTTTTTGGCAGAGTTGCTTCCAAGGTATGTTCATGCATACAAAGAGACTAAAAGAAATTTAATTAAGCCGGTTAAAATTAGAATCAAATATTCTTTAACTCTTAAGCCAAATGTAATTCCCGATGGAGAAACTGTAAGAGCATGGTTGCCTTATCCTCGTAATGATAATCCCCGTCATCAGAATATTAACTTAGTCAGTACGAATTTGAATAGCTTTATTTTAAGTAATAATGATTTTGCCCATAGCACAATTTATTTTGAGCAAAAAACGGAAAAGGATAAACCGACACATTTCGAATATACACTTGAATATTTATCATATGCATCTTATATGAAGTTAGATGATAAAATAGAATATAAAATTTCTTCAAATACAGAACTCTATAAAGAATTTACATCGGAGA